>CAYLZW010000066.1:0-23275 GCA_964388085.1 uncultured Myxococcales bacterium
CCGCGACGAGGACCTGCGCGGCGATCGGCAGCCGGAGTTCACCCAGATCGATATCGAGATGTCCTTCTGCACCGAGCAGGACGTCCAGACGCACACCGAGGGGCTCATCGCGAGCATCTACAAGCGCGCCCTCGGCATCGAGCTCGAGACGCCCTTCCCGCGCATGAGCTACGACGAGGCCATGCGGCGCTTCGGCTCGGACAAGCCCGACGTGCGCTTCGGGCTCGAGCACACCGAGCTCACCGACCTCATCAAGCAGCACGGCGGCGGCGGCGTGCCGCTGTTCCAATCGACCGTGGAGTCGGGCGGCATCATCAAGGCGATGGTGGTCCCGGCGGAGCATGGCCTCTCCCGCACCGAGACCGACAAGCTCGAGGGGCTCGTGAAGGGTATGGGCGGCAGGGGGCTCGGCCGCGCCAAGGTCGCCGGCTCGACGTGGACGCAGTCGCCGTTCGTGAAGGACATCTCACCCGCGCTGCTGAGCGCCATCAACGGGGCCACCTTTGCGAAGGAGGGCGACCTTCTGCTGTTCCAGCTCGGCAAGGCAAAGGTGGTGCACACGGTCCTGAGCGGCCTGCGCCTGCACCTCGCCGAGCGCTTCGAGCTCACGAAGAACCTCTCGGGCAAGGACGCCTGGCGCCTCTTGTGGGTCACCGACTTCCCGCTCTTCGAGTACTCGGAAGAGGACAAAAAGCACGTCGCCGCGCACCACCCGTTCACGTCGCCGCAAGAGGGCCACGAGGACCTGCTCATCTCCGATCCGGGAGCGTGCCGCGCGCGCGCCTACGACCTCGTCATCAACGGCGTCGAGGCCGCCGGCGGCTCCATCCGTATCTACGACAGCGCGGTGCAGGCGAAGGTGTTCGACGCGCTCGGCATCAGCGAGGAGGAGAAGCAGCAGAAGTTCGGCTTCCTCCTCGACGCGCTCAAGTACGGCGCCCCGCCGCACGGCGGCATCGCGGTCGGCTTCGATCGCCTCTGCATGCTGCTCTGCGGCGCCGACTCCCTGCGCGAGGTCATCGCCTACCCGAAGACCCAGCGCGGCACCGACCTGCTCACGGGCGCGCCCGTGCCCGTCGACGACAAGCAGCTCCGCGAGCTGTGGGTGACGACGACCGTGCCGCCTGACGACAAGGCGTCCTGAGTTACCGCCGTCGTCGACGCAAGAGCAGTAGCGCAAAGCCCAGGGCCCAGAAGGGCAGGCCGCTCGCCGTGCTCCCGTTCGTCTGTCCGCACGCGCCGCAGCCGCCGCCGGACACGGAGTAGTCGTCGGGCCAGCCGTTGCCGTCCGAGTCGTCGTCGCAGACGTCGCCGATGCCGTCGCCGTCCAGGTCCGCCTGGTCCGTGTTGGCGAGCTGCGGGCAGTTGTCCTCGTGGTCGCTGACGCCGTCTCGATCGCGGTCCACCGGGGCCTCCTCGACGACGCAGACGCTCGGCTCTCCCGTGCACTCGAAGTCGTCCTCGATGGCGCAGGAGCTGTCGCAGCCGTCGCCGGAGGTGATGTTCTCGTCGTCACAGGACTCGTTCGCGTCGATGGCGCCGTTGCCGCAGGAGAGCACGCAGGCGCTCGGCTCCCCGCTGCACACATAGCCAGGCTCGACGGCGCAGGCGTCGTCGCAGCCGTCCGCGCCTGCGTCGTTGCCGTCGTCGCAGGCCTCCCCGATGTCGAGCTCGCCGTTGCCGCACAGCTCCTCGATGATGCACACGCTCGGCTCGCCGCTGCACACGAAGGGCGGCTCGACGATGCAAGCGCCGTCGCAGCCGTCCCCGTCGTCGGTGCCGCCGTCATCGCAGGCCTCGTTCGCCTCCACGAGGCCGTTGCCGCACACGTCCACCGGCACACACACGGTCGGCTCGCCGTCGTCGCACTCGAAGCCGTCCTCGAGCGCACACAGCAGGTCGCAGCCGTCGTCGCTCTCGCGGTTGCCGTCGTCACAGGCCTCGCCGCTGTCGAGCGTGCCGTCGCCGCAGAAGGGCAGGGCCGCGCACACCGTCGGCGCGGAGTCGTCACAGACGAAGCCGTCCTCCACGAGGCAGGCGCCGGAGCAGCCGTCGCCCGCCGCTACGTTCTCGTCGTCGCACTCCTCGCTGGAGGTCGGCAGCCCGTCGCCGCAGACGCTGACGCACACGCTCGGGTCGCCCGCGCACATCCAGCCGTCTTCGACCTGACAGGTCGCCGAGCAGCCGTCCGCGGCGTCGAGGTCCCCATCGTCACACAGCTCGCCGATGTCGAGGGCGCCGTTCCCGCAGGTCGCCGCGCACACGCTCGGGGAGCCGACGCAGACGTAGCCGTCCTCGACCGCGCAGGTGTCCGAGCAGCCGTCGCCCGCCGCGCTGTTGCCGTCGTCACAAGCCTCGCCGGCCGCGAGCGCGCCGTCGCCGCAGGTGCCCTCGTCGTCCGTGCAGGTGCTCGGCTCGCCGCTGCAGCTATAGCCGTCCTCTAGCTGGCACTGCGCGGAGCAGCCGTCCGCGTCGGTCCCGTTGCCGTCGTCACACTGCTCGCCGACGTCCACCAGACCGTCGCCGCAGGAGACGACGCAGAGCGTCGGCTGCGCGAGATCGCAGATCCAGCCGGGCTCCACCTGGCAGGACGCGGAGCAGCCGTCGCCGTCCGCTCCGGCGCCGTCATCGCAGCCCTCGCCGTCGTCGAGCGTGCCGTCACCGCAGGTCTCGGCGCAGGCGCTCGGCGCCCCCGTGCACACCCAGCCGTCCTCGATGGCGCAGTGGGCGTCGCAGCCATCCGCGTCGTCGATGTCGCCGTCGTCGCAGGCCTCGCCCGTGTTCACGACGCCGTTGCCGCAGGTCTCGGCGCAGGCGCTCGGGGCGCCGCTGCAGACCCAGCCGTCCTCGAGCGCGCAGCTCGCGGAGCAGCCGTCCCCGTCCGTGACGCCGCTGTCGTCGCACTCCTCGCCGTCGTCGAGCGCGCCGTTTCCGCAGGCGAGCTCGCAGGTGCTCGGCGCGGTGCCGGCGCAGACGTAGCCGTCCTCTACGGCGCAGTTGGCGTCGCAGCCGTCCCCGTCGCTCGCGTTCGCGTCGTCGCAGCTCTCGTTCGCGTCCACGTCGCCGTCGCCGCAGGTCATGGCGCACACGCTCGGCTCCCCGGCGCACACCCAGCCGTCCTCGACGGCGCAGGCCGCGGAGCAGCCGTCGCCCGAGACCGGATCCCCGTCGTCACAGCCCTCGGGGGCGCGCAACAGGCCGTCGCCGCAGAAGGGCACGCACACGCTCGGCTCACCGCCGCACACGACGCCACCCTCGGTCTCGCAGATGCTCGAGCAGCCGTCGCCGTCCGTCACGTTGCCGTCGTCGCACTGCTCGCCGGCGCCAACGCTGCCGTCCCCGCAGGTCAGCACGCACACGCTCGGCTCGCCGTCGCACACGCCGCCCGGCTCGATGGCGCAGGCGGCCGAGCAGCCGTCCCCGTCCACCGCGGCGCCGTCGTCGCACTGCTCGCCCGCCACCACGACCCCGTCGCCGCAGTCACCGATGCAGAGGGACGGTGCGCTCGCGTCACAGCTGAAGCCGGGCTCGATGCTGCAGGTCGCTGAACAGCCGTCGCCATCGTCGAGATCACCGTCGTCACAGGCCTCATTGGCGTCGAGCGCGCCGTCACCGCAGGTCAAGGCGCACACGCTCGGGCTGGCCGCGTCACACACGAAGCCCGGCTCCACGTCGCAGACGTCCGAGCAGCCGTCGCCGTTGTCGAGGTCACCGTCGTCGCCGGCGACGCCCGCGTCGAGCGCCCCGTCGCCGCAGGTGAGGGCACAGACGCTCGGCTCCGCGTCGTCGCACACATAGCCCGGCTCGGTCGTGCACGTGCTCGAGCAGCCGTCCGCGCCGCCCGTGTTCCCGTCGTCACACTGCTCGCCCGCGTCGCGCGTGCCGTCGCCGCACGACGCTACGCACAAGGTCGGCGCGCCGCCGTCGCACTCGAAGCCCGGCTCCAGCGCGCAGCTCCCGGAGCAGCCGTCACCGGGCTCGACGTTGCCGTCGTCGCAGGCCTCGCCCGCGTCGAGCGCCGCGTCGCCGCAGGTCTCGGCGCACACGCTCGGCGCCCCGACGCAGATCCAGCCCGCCTCGAGCGCACAGCCGCCGTCGCAGCCGTCACCGTTATCGAGGTCGCCGTCGTCGCACTGCTCGCCCGCGTTCAGCACGCCGTTGCCGCAGACCAGCTCGCACTCGCTGGGCTCGCCGCCGCATTGGAAGCCGGGCTCGAGCGCGCAGTTGGCCGAGCAGCCGTCGCCGTCGTCGAGGTCGCCGTCGTCACAGTCTTCGCCCGCGTCGAGCGCGCCGTCGCCGCAGGTCATGGCGCACACGCTCGGCGCCCCGGCGCACACCCAGCCGTCCTCGAGAGCACAGGCGCTCGAGCAGCCGTCCGCGTCCTCGAGGTCGCCGTCGTCACACTCCTCGTCCGCCAGGATCAGCTGATCGCCGCAGACGGTCGTGCACGCGCTCGGCTCGCCGCTGCAGAGCCAGCCGGTCTCCTCGGCGCACGTGGCGGCGCAGCCGTCGCCGCCGCTGGCGTTGCCGTCGTCGCAGGTCTCCTCGCCGGGGACGATGACGCCGTCGCCGCAGTCCGCGGCACAGACGCTCGGGTTGCCGCTGCAGTGCCAGCCTCCCTCGACCTCACACGCGGTGTCGCAGCCGTCGGCCGGGACGAAGTTGCCGTCGTCGCAGGCCTCGTCCGCGACGATCAGGTCGTCACCGCACTCGGGCACGCAGATGGTGGGCGCGCCGGGAGCGCAGCGGAAGCCCGGCTCCTCCTGGCAGCTCGCGGAGCAGCCGTCGCCGCTCTCGACGTCGGCGTCGTCGCACTGCTCGCCCACGTCGAGGGCGCCGTTCCCGCAGGTCATGGCGCAGACGCTCGGCTCCCCGCCGCAGGCGTACCCGGGCTCGAGCGTGCAGGTGGCCGAGCAGCCGTCGCCGTCCGCGGTGCCGTTGTCGTCGCACTCCTCGTCGCCGACCAAAGCGCCGTCGCCGCAGGTCTCGACGCACACCGTCGGGTCGCTCGTCGTGTCACAGCTGAAGCCGGGCTCGAGCGCGCAGTTGTCGGAGCAACCGTCGCCGTTCAGGAGCGCGCCGTCGTCGCAGGTCTCCCCCACGTCGGTGACGCCGTTACCGCAGGACATCACGCACTGGCTGGGCGCGCCGGCGTCACAGACCCAACCGGGCTCCTCGTCGCAGCTCGCGGAGCAGCCGTCGCCGTCCGCGCTGCCGTTGTCGTCGCACTCCTCGCCCACGTCGATCACGCCGTCACCGCAGGTCATGGCGCACACGCTCGGCTCGGCGTCGTCGCAGACAAAGCCGGGCTCCTCCGTGCAGACGTTCGAGCAGCCGTCACCGTCGTCGAGGTCGCCGTCGTCGCACTGCTCGCCCGGATCGAGGCCGCCGTTGCCGCACTGCTCCTCGCAGGCGGAGGGCAGGGTGGCGTTGTCGCAGTTCCAGCCGTCCTCGACGGCGCAGCTCGCCGAGCAGCCGTCACCGTTATCGAGGTCGCCGTCGTCGCAGGCCTCGCCGAAGTCGATGTCACCGTCGCCGCAGGTCATGGCGCAGCTGCTCGGCTCGCCGCTGCAGACCCAGCCGGGCTCGATGTTGCAGTCGGCCGCGCAGCCGTCGAGCGGGGTGTTGTTCCCGTCGTCGCAGGGCTCGGGCATGTTCAGCACGCCGTTGCCGCAGATGCGCAGACAGTCGCTCGGCTCCCCACCGCAGATGTAGCCCGGCTCGACGGCGCAGAGGGCGTCGCAGCCGTCACCGGCCTCGGCGTTGCCGTCATCGCACGGCTCGCTGGCGTCGACCAACCCGTCGCCGCACTGCTCGACACCGCGGCAGTCCGCGCGGCAGCCGTCCTCGTCGAGGTTGTTGCCGTCGTCACACATCTCGCCGACGGCCTCGTTCGTGTTGCCGTCGCCGCACGCTGGCGCCGAGCAGTCGTCGTCGCAGGTCTCGGACTCGCCGAGCGTGTCGCAGGTCTCGCCCGCGGTCGTGTTCGTGTAGCCGTCGCCGCACAGGACGGGGGTGCAGCTCGGATCGCAGGTGGCGCTCTCGCCGCCGTCGTCACACTCCTCACCGGCGCTGACGTTGGACACGCCGTCGCCGCAGGCGGGCGCCGAGCAGTCGACGTCGCAGGTGGCGCTCTCGCCGCCGTCGTCGCAAGTCTCGCCGGCGGACACGTTCGTGATGCCGTCGCCGCAGGCCGCGAGCGAGCAGTCGGCGTTGCAGGTAGCGCTCTCGCCGCCTTCGTCGCACTCCTCGCCGGCGCTGACGTTGGTCAGGCCGTCGCCGCAGGCGGGCGCCGAGCAGTCGTCGTCGCAGCCGGCGCTCTCGCCGCTGTCGTCGCAGGTCTCGCCGGCGGACACGTTCGTGACGCCGTCGCCGCAGGCCGCGAGCGAGCAGTCGGCGTTGCAGGTGGCGCTCTCGCCGCTGTCATCACAGTCCTCGCCCGCGCTGGCGTTGACGACGCCGTCGCCGCACACGGCAGCCGAACAGTCGGCGTTGCAGGTGGCGCTCTCGCCGACGTCATCGCAGTCCTCGCCGGCCGTCAGGTTGGTGACGCCGTCGCCGCAGGCCGCGAGCGAGCAGTCGGCGTCGCAGGTGGCGCTCTCGCCGACGTCATCACAGCTCTCGCCGGCGCTCGCGTTGGTGACGCCGTCGCCGCAGACGGGTGCGGAGCAGTCGTCGTCACAGCTGGCGCTCTCGCCGCTGTCGTCACAGGTCTCGCCGGCGGCGCTGTTTACGACGCCGTCGCCGCAGGCCGCGAGCGAGCAGTCGGCGTTGCAGGTGGCGCTCTCGCCGCTGTCGTCGCAGTCCTCGCCGGCGCTCGCGTTGGTGACGCCGTCGCCGCAGACGGGTGCGGAGCAGTCGTCGTCACAGCTGGCGCTCTCGCCGCTGTCGTCACAGGTCTCGCCGGCGGCGCTGTTTACGACGCCGTCGCCGCAGGCCGCGAGCGAGCAGTCGGCGTTGCAGGTGGCGCTCTCGCCGCTGTCGTCGCAGTCCTCGCCGGCGCTCGCGTTGGTGACGCCGTCGCCGCAGACGGGTGCGGAGCAGTCGGCGTCGCAGGTGGCGCTCTCGCCGGCGTCGTCGCAGCTCTCGGCGACGCCGTTCTCGTCGTAAGAGGTGACGCCGTTGCCGCACGAGGGGGCGCTGCAGTCGCCATCACAGACGTCGAGCGCGCCGTCGGCGTTGGCGGTGTTTCCATCGTCGCAGGCCTCCCCCGTCAGCGCGTTCACGTGCGCGTCGCCGCAGGTCGGGACGCTGCAGTCCGCGTCGCAGGTCAGCGTGTCGACGGCGCCTTCGTCGCAGTCCTCGCCCGCGGTGACGATGAAGTTGCCGCAGCCGGTGAGCGTACAGTTCGTGTCGCAGCCGTTGCCGTCGGTGCCGTCGCCGTCGTCGCACTGCTCCGTGCCGGCCGTCACGCCGTTGCCGCAGGCGCTCACCGTGCAGTTGTTGTCGCAGCCGTCGTCGTTGATGGCGTTGCCGTCGTCGCACTCCTCGAGGAGCAGCGGGTCCACCGCGCCGTTGCCGCAGGTCGCCGGGACGCCGTCATTGCAGTTGACGAAGGTCGGCCCGCCGCTGCAGGAGTCGTTGCCGTTGCCGCCGTCCACGGTGTCGTTGCCGCCGCCGCCCTCGAGGAAGTCGCTGCCCGTGCCGCCGTAGATGAAGTCATCGCCCGGGCCGCCGTTCAGATAGTCGGTGCCGTTCTGGCCGTGGAGGGTGTCGTTGCCGGCGCCGCCGTAGAGGCGATCATCGCCGCCGTTGCCGCCGGTGATCTCGTCGTTGCCGTCACCGCCGTAGATGACGTCGCTGCCGTTCGCGCCGTCGATGATGTCGTCGCCGGCGCCGCCGAAGATGAGGTCGTCGTTCCCGCTGCCGGTGATGGTGTCGTTGCCACCGTGTCCGAGGATGCACTCCGCGCCGGCCGCGCTCCGGTCGATGACGTCGTCGCCCTCGGTGCCCTCGAAGATGCTCGCGTCGGTGAAGCCCGCGTCGAGGCAGTCCTGCCGCGTGCCGTTCAAGGCCGAGCGCACGACACCGACGCTGGCGAGGCCGATCTCCGTCGGGGGCGCGGCGCTCTCTGCCGCGCCGAGCAGCCCGTCGAGGGACGGAGCGTCGCAGGCCGTCAGGAGCGAGAGCGCGACGGCACCGAGCGCGGCGATGCGCCGGGCGAAGAAGCGACCACAGACAGGCTCATATCCAGACCGAAGTGGCATTCGTACGCTCCTACGCCGCCGGACCGTGCGTGATCCCGCACGGCGAGATCGCGAGGCCGGGGGCCCCCGTCCCCCCGGAGTACCGCGAGCAGCCCGAGCGCTGCCACTTCCCGGGCGCCTAGGTCGAGACGGCGCAGGCGCGCCCGTGACCAGGCTCGCGTTCCATCGCTAGAGGTGGCAAACGGGGCATACGTGGGCGCACAGGTAGGTATGAATCGTACAGAGCACGACGTCATCATCGTCGGAGGAGGGGTGAACGGCTGCGGCATCGCGCGCGACGCGGCGCTGCGGGGGCTGCGCGTGCTCCTCGCCGAGCGGAACGACCTCGCCAAGGGCGCATCGGGCGCGAACACCGGGATGATTCACGGCGGTATCCGCTACCTACGCTACGACGTGAAGACGACGAAGCTCGCGTGCACGGACTCGGGGTACATCCAGGCCATCGCGCCGCACCTCTTGTTCCGCATCCCGTTTTTGATGCCGGTGTTCGAGGGCGACGTGTTCGGTCGCTTCCTCCTCGAGGGCGCCGAGATCTTCTTCGAGGCCTACGACGCCTACCAGCCGCTCAAGCGCGGCAAGCCGCACACGCGCCTGTCGAAGCAGGAGGTGCTCGCCCTCGAGCCCGGCCTCGCGGGCGACGTCACCGGCGCCGTCACCATGGACGAGTGGGGCATCGACCCGTTCCGCCTCGTCGTCGCGAACGCGCTCGACGCCGCCTCGCACGGCGCCGTCGTGCGCACCTGGTGTGATGTCGAGGACTTCGTCGGCGGGCACGGCCAGCCCGTCGAGGGCGTGGTGCTGAAGGACCGCCTCACCGGCAAGACGGAGACGCACTACGCGCCCGTCGTCGTCAACGCCACCGGCGCCTGGGGGCCGCACGTCGCCGCCAAGGCAGGGGCTCGCTACCGCGTCCGGCCGGGCAAGGGCGTGCACATCGTCTACAGCCACCGCGTGTCGAACTACGGCGTCGTCATGATGGGCGTCGACGGCCGGCAGATGTTCCTCATGCCGCACGAGAACGGCACCATCGTCGGCACCACCGACGACGACTACTACGGCGACCTCGACAACCCGCGCGCCACCGAAGACGAGGTGAAGTACATCCTGCAGGCCGCGCGCCGCGTGTTCCCGCCCATCGATCGCTATCGCATGAGCCGCACCTACGTCGGCATCCGTCCGACGGTGTACGAGTGGGGCAAGAACGAGGACCGCCTGAGCCGCGAGCACGAGTTCTACGACCACGCGCCGGACGGAGCCGCGAACCTCATCTCCGTCGCCGGCGGCAAGCTCGCGGCCTATCGACAGCTCAGCGAAGAGGTCGCGGACCTCGTCGCCAAGCGGGTGGGCAACACGAGGCCGTGCGTCACGCACAAGCAGCCGCTGCCCGGCGGAGAGGGCGAGCCCGACGTCGCCACCTGGGCACAGACCTTCCACCAGCCGCGCCTCACGGTGGCGCGCATGGCCTTCCGGCACGGCAGCCGCGCCGAGGACGTCCTGAAGCTCGTGGACGAGAGCCCGCGCCTCGGCGTGCACACCTGCCAGTGCGAGCCCGTCACCGAGGCGGAGGTGCGCTACAGCGCCCGTCACGAGGTCGTGCGTCGCCTCGTCGACATCCGCCGTCGCACCCGCGTCGGCATGGGCGCGTGCGGCGGGACCCGCTGCCTGGCGCGCGGCGCGCAGGTGCTCGGCGACGAGCTCAAGCTGACGGCGCCCCAGATGTTGCGCGAGATGCACGACGCCATGACGGCGCGCTTCATCGGCAAGCGGCCGGTGCTCGAGGGCGCGAACCTCGCGACCGAGGAGCTCAACCAGGCGATGCACTACCTGACGGGGAACCTCGGCGTGTACTTCCAGGCCGCCGCCGTCGACGAGAGCGCGCAGGCCGCCTGGCAGGCAGGGCACGCGAACGCGCACGCGCCGCTGTTCCGTCCGGCGGCGAACCGTCACCTCGAGGCGCACGCGGGCACACAGGTGCCGCGCGGGCTCACCCCCGCCGAAGGACACGGCGAGGAGCAGACGGAGCGCACGCAAGCGGCGCTCCCCGTCGACGACGAAGGGCGCCTGACCAGCACCCTGCCGGAGGCGAAGTGATGCCAGAGCGCAGGAGCCGAGGTCACACCAGCGCCGAGCTCTCCCCCGACGTGCTCGTCCTCGGTGGTGGCGCGGCAGGCCTGTGCGCCGCCGTCGCTGCGCGGAGAGCCGGCGCCAGCGTCGTCGTCCTCAAGAAGGCCGAAGGCGCCACCGCGCTCTCCTCCGGCGCCGTCGATGTAGCGGACGCCGACCGGGACCTCGTGCCCGGCAGCGGCGCCTCCCCGTTTGCCCGCGGACCGTCGCTCGAGGAGTCCGTCGCCCGGCTCGCGTCCGCGCGACCTCGGCATCCCTACGCGCGGCTGTCGGCGCGCGATCGCAAGCGCGTGCCCGAGGCGCTCGAGCTGCTCTCCGAGATCGCCGCACCCCTCGCGCTGCACGGCGCCGACGGCCAGAACGTCGTCGTGGCCACGCAGCTCGGCAGCGTGAAGCGCAGCGCGCTCGTGCAGGGGAGCCAGGCGTTCGATCTCGCGTCGCTCGACGACAACGCGCGCGTCGCGGTGCTCGAGCTCGAGGACCTGGCGGGCTACGACGGCGCCCCCGTCTCGCGCGTGCTCGCGTGGATCGACGAGATCGGCCGCGCGAACGACGACGCGAGCGGACGCCGGCGCTTCGACGTGGTGCGCGTGCCCGCCGAGCCCGGCAGACGAATGGAGTCGAGCCCGCGCAGCTACGCCGCCAACCTCGACGACAGCGCCGCCGAGTCCCTCATCACGCGGGTGGCGACGGCGCTGCGCCAGGCGTCTTCCGAGGGCGCGTTTGCCTGTGCGCTCTTGCCGCCCGTGCTGGGCCTCGACGCCAAACGACCGCTCGCGCAGCAGCTCCGCGAGGCGGCCGGCATCCCCGTCGTGGAGGTGCTCGCGCTGCCGCAGTCCGCGCCCGGCCAACGCCTCTCCCGCGCGCTCGAGGACGGCGCCGTGCGCGCGGGTGTCGTCGTCAAGAAGAGCGACGCGCTGTCATCCCTCGTCGAGAGCGGCCGTGTGCTCGAGGTACGTGCGCGCGAAGAGGGAAACGACGTCATCTACCGCCCCCGCGCCGTGGTGCTCGCGACCGGACGCTTCCTCGCCGGCGGCCTCGTCCGCGACGGCTACGCCATCGAGCCCGTCTTCGGCCTCTCGCTGTTCGCCGATGGCGCTCTCGTCGGGGACCGCTTCATCGGCAGCCTCACCGCCGACCGCCCCGAAGGCGAGCACGCGATCTTCCGCGCGGGCATCGCCTACGACGGGCAGCTACGGCCCTTCGACGAGGACGGCGGCGTAGTCGCCAGCAACCTGTTCGCCGCCGGCTCCGTGCTCGAGGGCTACGACCCCGCCCGCGACGGCAGCGGGATCGGGCTGTGCGCGCTCACGGGTCTGGTGGCCGGCGAAGCGGCTGCGGCTGTGCGCTGATCAGAACGCCAGGGCGACGGACGCCGAGCCACGCTCGTCCAGGTGCACAGGGACGTCCTCGGTGCGCGGCTCGTCGTCGTCCGGTCGCGAAATGAACGCGTAATCGAGGTCTCGATCGAGGAACGCGGAGACGAAATAGTCACCGGCGTGCAGCTGATTCAGCTCGAACGCGAAGGAGCCGCCAGTGCCAGCGAGGGCGATGGCGTACTGCGCGCGCACCGCGTGGCAATCAAACGCCTGCCCACAGGCGCTCGTGGAGAGCACGAGCCACACGTCGCCTCCCGAGAGGGTCGCGCCGAGGTCCACGCGCACGTCCAGGGTCCCGAGCACCGGCATTGGCTGGTCCGCTGCCCGCAGCGGTGGGGCGCTCAGGGCGTCCGGCACACGGCGATCCTCGAGGCGCTCGGCCTCCCACAGCAGGTGCGGGCGCTCCCTCACCTGCGCCGTGAGCGAGATCTGCTCGTTGGACGGTCGCTCCCAGATCGCGTTCAGGTAGCCACACCCGCGCTCCAGGGAGCAAAAGCGAAGGCACCTGCCGTCTTCGCTCGCGGCGACCAGCTCGGTGCGCGTGTCACGATCGACGCCCAGAACTTGCCCCCGTTTCGGAAGATGAAGGTAGGCGCGCCATGGTCCTCGAGCGCGAATTGGAAGCGCAGCGTGTTGTCCGCGTCGACGTCCGCGCGACCGAAGACGGTGCCGTCGAAGTTGTTGCCGCTCACGGCTCGCAGATCCATCGTCAGGAGGGCGAGGTCGCCGAGGGGCGTGTTCTTCGCGGCTCCGCCGTACACTCCCGGCACGAGCGGCAGGAACGCCGCCGCGACTGCGCGCTGGTCCACGTCCTCGTCGAGCTCCGCACCGCTGGCGCAGACCGCTGGCGGGACCTTGCAGGCAGCGAGAAGCACGCCGCACAGCGCGACCAGGAGGACACGCGAGGTCATCGGCCATCGACCCGGAACGACCCAATAATCGCCAGGTACTCCTTGCGGGTATCCGAATAAGGCAGCCCGGCAAGGTGCGACGCCGAGAGCGTGTAAGCCGTACGCCCATTCACGTAATGGGCCGTCATCGAGTTCAACAGCCGCCCGTCGGGTCCCGTGGACTGCGCCTCGAACATTGGGCACTCGACGCCGTCGATGGTCACCGTCCCCTGCTTCAGGACCTCGAAGTTCGGCATCGTCTGCTTCAGGACCGCGAGCTGTCGTTCGCTGTACTCGCGCACGTCCACGCCTTCGCCGACGTCCTCGGACGCGACCACGACGTTACGCGCGAAGCTGCTCTGCTGCTTGACGACCATCTGGCCGTGCGCCGGGCCCTCCTTGTGGGGGGCGGCGATGACGAGCATGCGCGCGCGGTACTCGCCCGGGGCGGAGAACCCGAGGCCTCCCAGCTTGAAGTCAGTCATCGTTCAACCCTCGCTGGCCTTGTAGCGAGAAGCGACGAGGGGCAGCAACCACGCTGTTCCCCCAAACGAAAGAGCCCACCCCCGAAGGAGTGGGCTCTTGGAGCTTCCAAAGAAGCGAGCGCGATCAGGCAGCCTGGAGCTGAGCGAGCTCGCGCTCGAAGGCCTTGATCTCGCCAGCGACGTCGACCGTGACCTCGCCCTGGCCGGCGACGGCGAGCGCGTTGGCGGTGGCGGCGGAGATGCGAGCGGCGAGGATGGACGCGTCACGCGCGCCGGCCATGCCCTTCTCGGCGTACTCGACGGCGACGGCGGCGGCGCGCGTGCCGACCTCGGCGAGCTTGACGACGCCGGAGGCGCCGAGCTCACCCGCGGCGAGCGCGAGGTTGCCGGCGACGGCAGCGGTGTGACCCGCGGCCATGGTCAGGTTGGCGGCCGAGCCAGCGGCGTGGCCGATGGCGTTCACGTAGCTGTTCCAGGACGCGTTCATGGCGTCGCCGGCCTTGTTGAGCTGCGCGGCGGCCTTGCCGAACATCTCGTCCGAGAAGCGCACGGCGTTGGGGTCGCCCGCGAGCTCACGCACGGTGGTGGTCTTGCCGTCCTTCAGGATGCCGGTGAAGAGGTTCGCGAGGCCGGCGAAGGCGCGCGAGACGTTCTTCGCGACGAAGCGGCCGGCGGAGGCCATGCCCTCGACCGCCCAGCCGAGCGCGCCGGCGCCGGCGAACGCGCCCGCGGCGCCCGTGCGGCCAGCGGCCTCGAGAGCGTCGACGGTGCCCTGCAGGACCGCGCCCGTGGCGTACACGGCGTTGGCGGCGGCGCCGGCGACGTGCGCGGCGGCCTCGTCGGCGTGCTCACCGGCGCGCACGACGCTGTCACCGGCGTCACCGACGAGGTCACGGGCGTCGTTCTTGAGCTGGTCGGCGGTGCGCTCGAGCGCCGCCTGGTTGCGCTGGAAGACGTTCTGAGAGGGGTTCGAGATCTTCGTCATTTTTCTCTCCGGACCGACGCGCCGTGGGCCGTCGGGGTTGCGAGGCGCCTGGTGTCATTGAAGGACAGGGCCCTCGGCGCGATGTGCGGGTGAATGTTCGAACGAGCAGAGCCAAAGGAGCAGAAGCGAGGCCGAAAGCCCCGAGCGGGTCAGGCGTCGGCGGGCTGGAGCACCACCGCGAGGTTGTTGAACAGGCGCGGGTCGCCGTTGAAGCTGATCTTGCCGGCCTTGGCGGCGGCCTCGACGTTCAGCGTGCCCTTCATCATCGAGACGAAGTCGGCGCTGTCCATCTCCACGTAGAGGTCGACCTTGTCAGCGATGCCCGACGAGATCGCGGCCTTGGTGAAGTCGAGGGTCCAGGAGCCGCCCTTGTCGCCGAAGAGCTGGATGCCGTAGGCACCGCCGAGCTTGGCGCAGGGCTCCTTCTGGGCCTCGAGGATCTTCGGGCAGAGGTCGTTGAAGAAGTCGTTCGGCGAGAACTCCATCGGCTCGCCAGCCATCAAGCGGTTGCCCATCATCGTCTCCTGGCTCGCTGCGAAAGGCGCGGAACGCGTCCCCCGAGCGCGAGCGTTGGTACCCTGCGACAGTGCGTCTGTTGCCAGGGGACTCAGGGTCTACCTCAACTCCCGGGTCTTTGGCGCGGATCTGGCCTGTACCGGGCTTGACGGCGGCGGGTGGCTTCGGGTGCCGTGGGGGGCCATCTGCGCGGGCCGCGGGCGCCCCGGAGGGCCGGTCCCGCCTTGCTCCGCACCGCTCCTGCTAGCAAGCTCGCTCTGCGCCGGGAGCCGGGGCGCCGGGAGGCAGGAGTGTCGGAGCGAATCGTCATCCTGGGCATCGGCGGGGTCGGCGGGGTTGTCGCCTCGGGCCTCGTCCTCGCCGGCAGAGACGTCGTCGGTGTGACCGGGAACACAACCATCGCCGACGTCATCCGGCGGGACGGGCTGCGCGCCCGGGTCGCTGGGGAGGAGCGCCGGGTCCCGCTGCAAGCGGTAGCGGAGCTCCCGCCCGACGCCGGCACCTTCGACATCGCGCTCCTCGCGGTGCCACCGAACGCCGCCGAGCGGGCGCTGGACAGCGTGCGTCCCCACCTGGCCGAAGGGGCGCCCATCGTCTGCTTCCAGAACGGCCTCATCGAGGAGCGGCTCGCGAAGAGCGTCCGCCCCGAGCAGCTCATCGGCGGCATCGTCGCCTTCGGCGCGTCCATGCTCGCGCCCGGCCAGGTGGAGCAGACGTCCCCGGGCGGCTTCGTGCTCGGCAGGCTCGACGGCAGCCTCGACGGGACCCTCTCCCGCGTCGCGGGCGTGCTCGAGCCGGCGGGCGAGGTCGCGCTCACGCAGAACCTCCGCGGCGCCCGCTGGAGCAAGCTCGCCATCAACTGCGCCATCTCGTCGCTCGGCACGCTCGGGGGCGATCGCCTCGGGGCCCTCATGCGCCACCGCTTCGTGCGCCGGCTGTGCCTCGAGGTGATGACGGAGGTGACGCAGGTGGCGCAAGCGGAGGGCGTTCACCTCGAGAAGGTCGCCGGCACGCTCGATCTCGAGTGGCTCGCCCTCGACGACGACGAGCGGCGGGTGCCGGGCTCTCCCGGGCTGCTCGCGAAGCACACCGTCTTGCTCGCCGTGGGCGCGAAGTACCGCCGCCTGCGCTCGTCCATGCTCTCGGCCATCGAGCGCGGACGCACACCGCCGGTCGAGCTCCTGAACGGTGAGGTCGTCTCGCGCGCGACTGCGCACGGCATCAAGGTGCCCATCAACGAGGGGCTCGTGCACGCCATCGAGCAGCTCGGGCGCGGTGAGCGCACGTCGTCGATGGCGGAGCTACGCGGCTTCTACGACGCCACGCGCCCGAAGCTGCGCGCGCTCGATCTCGTCGCCTGACGGAGCTGAGCGTCGTCGTCACGAAGACGCTCAGCTCCCGACGTGGACCCAGAGCATCGAGCTGTCCTGCGCCACGCGGACGGGGGCCGACTCGCGCAGCTCGATGGTGAGCTCGATGCGGTTGTCCCCGCCCTCGAGGACGCGCGGCAGCACGCGCAGCACCGTGGTGCCGAGGTCGCGCGCGTCGAGGATGCGGCGCACGTCGAGGTTGCCCGCGCGCGTGCCGAACAGCGTCAGCACGATCTCCCGCTGGCTCGTGCGCTCGACGGTGTAGCGTGCGCCGCCGTCGACGCGCACGCCCACGCGGCTGTCGCCGCCGTCGCCGCGCTGCACGGTGACGTGGCTCAAGAGCGACTCGCTGTCGCTGTAGTCGTCGTAGCCGTCCGTCTGCTCGTAGTGGTTGTTTCCGCTGGGCGTCGAGAGGTCGATGCTCTTGCCGCCGAAGCCGTACACGGGGCTCGACTCGCTCGAGGCCATCTCGATGCGACCGCCCGACGGCGCCGGCCGCGCGCGAGGCGCAGGCACGCGCGCCTGTGACGTCGGGCGCGGCGCGGGAGCGGGATGTGCCATGGCCACACGCGCGTGTTGATCCGCTGCGTGTGCGCGCGCCTCGGCGTCGCTCGCCTGCCGCATGAGGGACGCGAGGCGTTGCTCCATCTGCTGCCGTTGCTGCCCGAGCTGAGCGAGCGCTTGCTGTTGTTCGGCGACCGAGCGCTGCAGCCCAGCCAACTGGGACTCCTGCGCCTGCGCGCGTTGCTCGATGGTGGACGCCTCCTGCGCGACCCGCTGGACCTGCCGCCGCATGTCGTCGAGGCGCTTGTGCTCGAAGCTCTGCTGCTCCTTCAGGGACGCGAGCATCTGCGTGACGCGATCGCTCTCCTCGCTAGCGGCCGTGGCGCGCGCCTTCTCGTCGCTGGTGCGTTGCTTCATGGCCGCGAGCGCTTGCTGTTCCTTCTTCTGCTCGGCGTGCAGCGCGGCGAGGTCCTTCTGCGTCTGCTCGAAGGCCTCGCGCAGCTCGGCCGCGCGGCGCTCCTCGGCAGCCCGCTTCTCGACGCTGGCGGCGAGCTGCTTCTTGACGGTGGCGAGCTCGGTCTTGGCCTCCTCCAGGGCGCGGCTGTCCTTCGCTTTGGCGAGCTCTTCCTGGGCGCGCTTCAGCTCCTGCTGCGTCTGCTTCACGGCGAGGGCCGCGCGCTCTTGCTCCTCCTCGGCGCGGCGGGTGTGCTCGTCGGCGGCCTTGGCCTTGGCCGCCGCGGCTTCGCGCTGCTTCGCGAGCGTAGCGAGGCGCTTCTCCTCGT
This sequence comes from uncultured Myxococcales bacterium, assembly GCA_964388085.1. Classification (GTDB taxonomy): domain Bacteria; phylum Myxococcota; class UBA727; order UBA727; family CAYLZW01; genus CAYLZW01. Next base: position 17,243 of record CAYLZW010000066.1, read on the forward strand.
CCCCTTGGCGTTGCTCGAGGTTCGCGAGCCCCGCCCGGACCTGCTTCACGCGCTCCTCGATCTCCGCGAGCGCGGCCTTCTCGCGAGCCTTCTGCTGCTCGAATTCCTGCACCATGGCGAGGTAGCTCTGGCGCTGCTGCTCGAGCTTGCGGGTGGTGTCCTCGAGGTCCTTCTTGGCGCTCGAGCGCGCGTCGCTCTCCGTGCGGCGCGCTTGCCACGCCCGCTTCAGCGCGCCCTTGTCGCCGAGCGGCGTGAACACGACCCGGAGCGTGCTGCCGTCGCTCTTCGCGTCGTAGTCGACGTCACCGTAGAAGCGCAGCACCACGCGCGGGGCGCCGCGGGCCGGCACGTCGACGGCCGACTCCTCGAGCAGGACGCCGTGCTTGCCGAGATCCTTGCTCGCGCGCGAGACGTCGGTGCCGGGCAGCTCGATGGCGAACGCGTCCTGGCCGGGCAGGCGGAAGATCTGAAACGTCGGCGCGCGGCTGCCTTTGATGGTGACGACGACGTCGAGACTCGGCTGCTCGCTGACCCTCACCTCGCTGACGGGCTCCGCGCGCGCGAGCGTCGAGAACAGGACGGCGGCGAGCACGGTGCCGAAGGCCGCCACGCCGCCGAGCCCGACGTCATCCCGGCGGCGGAGCCGGCGCAGGTGGGGCAGCGAGGAGCGGGAGCGAGGACGCGCGAGCAACATGAAGGAGCCTCCGCAATCGCGCCCACGGTACCGGCGGTCGGAAGCGGTCGCCAATTTCCGACCTTTCGCGAAGGGGGCGCAGGCTGGCCGAAGCCGGGGCAGCCAAGGGCAGCATGGCACCGGCAGGGGATAATTTCCCTACATGTCCCACACCGTCGCCTTCTCTGCCGGCCCCCGTTGCGCCCGGCGCTAAGCGGCCTATGCCGCTGCCATGGTCGCCAGCTACTTCGACGTCGACGGAACCCTGTGCCGCACAAACCTCGTGCAGCCGCTCCTCTTCTACATGGCGAACCAGCAGAACCCGCTGCGCGCCGCGTCGAGGCTGTTCTCGGCCGCGTTACAAGCGCCGGCCTGGTTCGGCGCCGAGCAGGTCGACCGCGGCGCCTTCAATGAGCTCCTGTTCAAGGGCTACAGCGGCATGACCGAGGACCGGCTCCTCGAGCTCGCCGACGAGGCCTTCGACACCGTCGTGCGGCCGGCGCTCTACAAGGACGCGCTCTCGCTCGTGAAGCGCGCCAAGCAGGCCGGTCACCGAATCGTGCTCATCTCCGGTAGCCCCGACTTCCTGCTCGAGCGGCTCGCCAAGCGCATCGACGCCGACGACGTCATTGGCAATCGGCTGGAGATCCGCGACGGAATGGCGACGGGACGCATTCGCCGTCCGCTCGTGGCCGGCCCCGAGAAGGCGCGCTTAATCAAGGACCACGCGAAGAAGCACGGCTTCGATCTCGACCGATGTCATGCGTACTCCGACAGCATGAGCGACGTACCGATGCTCTCTGTGGTCGGACGTCCCACCGTCGTGAACCCGGACTTCCGCTTGAAGGCGCTCGCTCGCACCCATCGGTGGCCTGTGTTGCAGCTCGGGTGATCGCCCGACGTCTCAAGGCGGCGCCCCTCGGCAGTGTGGGGTTACGCTCACAAGATGCGCCGCGCATCGCTGCTCGCCCTCTGCCTGCTGACCGGCTGCACGCTGCCGCCGCCGGCCTCGAGCGGCTATGCCTGCCGCTCGGATCGGGACTGTGTCGGTAGGCTCGGCTACGTGTGCGTGCAGAGCCCGGACGGCGTCTCTCGTTGCGACGCGGCCGCTGGCGGGAGCCCGCTCGCCGACGGGGGTGACGCGCACGACGCAGGCGACCCATCGTCGCATGACGCGGGCGCGCACGAGGACGCAGGCAGCGACGTAACGCCTCCCGACAGCGGCCCGCCACAAGGCGACGATGACGCTGGGGTGGGCGAGCACGACGCTGGCCTGCCGCTCGGAGACGCCGGCGGCGAGGTCGACGCCGGCCCGTCGACGTTCCCCGGTGGATACGGCCACCGGCTCGTCGTCACCGTGCGCGAGACCGCGATGGCGGACGGCGATCCGATCGAAGACTTTCCGCTCTATCTCGCGCTCACGCATGAAGCCTTGCGCTCGGTGACGTCAGGCGGCTTCGTGGTCTCGACGCAAGGCGACGACATCGAGGTGCGCCTCCCGGAGAGCAACGAGCGCCTCGCGCACGAGCTCTCGAGCTACTCCGCCGAGACGGGCGAGCTGTCCCTCTGGCTGCGGGTGCCTTCGCTGTCGACGACGAGCGACTCCATCCTGCAGGTGTATTTCGGCAGCGACGGCGTGGACGCACCGCGGGCGCAGGGGAGCGGGGTGTGGGACGAGGACTACCGGGCGGTCTGGCATCTCGACGAGGGAGCGACGCACCTACAACAGGTGCGAGACAGCACCGGCGTGAACCACGGCACCGCGCGCAACACCGGCGACGGCGACGTGAGCGAGGCCATCGCCGGCAACGGCCTCGGCTTTGGCAACAGCGACGAGGCCGTGCACGTGAGCTCGTCAGACCTCGACTTCTCGTCGTCGATCACGGTCGAGGCCTGGGCGCGCCTGGAGTTCGGCTCAGGTGGCGACTTCCCGCGCATCTACCAGAAGGGCACGGAGGCCCAGCGCGCGGTGGAGCTGTTCGTCCAGGACGGCTTTCAGACCTTCGGCACGGTGGGCTTCCGCACCAGCTACAACCAGGACTCGCTCTCGCCGAGCTACCAGATCCCCGGCTTCGCCTATGGCCAATGGCACCACTACGTCGGCATCTATGACGAAGACGACGAGGAGATCCGCATCTACGTTGACGGGGTGCTCGAGGAGACCGAGACGCAGGAGCGCGACGTAGAGACCGGCTACTCGAACCACTGGATCGGCAACTGGAACGACAGCCAGCTCCAGGCGCGCAACTGGGCCGGCTGCATCGACGAGGTGCGGGTCTCGAGCGTCGCTCGCTCGGACGCCTTTATCGCCGCCAGCTACACGAACCAGTGGAGCCCGGGCACGTTCTACGACGTCGGAGACGTGGAGACGCCCTGAGGGTCGACGCGAGCGGGTTCCTTCCCGGCGACGCGCAATGAACGCCGTGCGAGCGCTCGTGCACCTGGGGGCAGGTCGTTACGCATGCTACTTCCGCCGCTCGCGAGATGAGCGGGATGCACTCCCTGTGATGGAGAGATGATGAAGTTGTCTTGCCCCTCGATGCCGCGGCGCTCGCTGCTCCTGCTCGCCGCCGCGCTGCTCCTGCCCGCGGCCTGTGTCTCGACGGGCGCCGGCCTCTCGTCGGTATCCCCCGCGACGACGCTGCGGCTGCAGGCCTCCGCGAGCACGTCCCCGTCGAGCCGCGCGCTCGCCATCGCCGAGCGGCTGTATGCCGGTGAGGCGACACCTGCCGCGCTCGAGCAAGCGCTCGCGGCGCTGCCGCCCGACGAGCGAGCGAGCGCGGTGGCGCAGGAGACGGCCGCCTACCTCGCCATCCTGCGATCGGACACCGACGCCGCCTGGGAGCACTTCCTCCGCGCCGCGCAGGATCCCGCGGCGCCGCTCGCCGAGGTGTATCTCGAGGAGGCGATGACGTTCGCGCGTACGGCGTCGCAGCGGAAGAGCACGATCGCGTTCTTGAAGCAGCTCACCAAGGAGCACCCCTCGGGCGCCGTGCGGGCGCGCGCCGCGTACTTCTTGATCGACGAGCTGCGGCGCCACGACCGGCTCGAAGAGGTGCCGGCCGCGCGCGAGGCCATTGGCTTCATCGACGCCTGGCAGGTGGCCGGCGCGTTCGACAACGATCAGGGCAAGGGTTTCCTCACGGCGTACGCGCCCGAGGCCGGCGTCGACGTGGGCGCCACGCTGCAGGGGGCGCGCTTGCCCATCACGTGGCGCGAGATGGAGCTGCGTACGCTGCAGGGGACGCTGCCGCTCGACGAGGTCGTTTCACCGAACACACACGCGGCCGCTTACCTCGTCACCTGGGCCTACGTGGAGAAGGACACGCCGGCGGAGCTGCGCCTGACGACGAGCGGCGGCGTGCGCGCGTGGGTGAACGGTAAGCTCGCGCTCAGCGAGGAGCGGGTCGATCGGCTCGCGCTCGACAACCTGCGCTCCCCGGTTCGGCTGCAGCGCGGCTGGAACGAGATCCTGCTGAAGAGCACGACCACCACCGGCGACTGGAGCGTCGGCGCAAGGCTCACCGACACGCAAGGCGCCGCACTCTCGGGCGCGCGCTTCGAGTCGCAGCCGAAGACACAGCCGCGCGCGGTGCAGCCTGCCGCTGACGTCGTCGCGCAGAAGGTGCCGGCCGGCGTGCGGCACGTCGCTGGAGAGACGCGCCGCGCCTTCTTCGAGGGACGCGCGAGCCACCTGCTCGGCCACGTGCGGCCCGCCGTCGACGGACTGCACCGCTTCGTGCAAGCCCACCCGAACAGCCTCGTAGGCAGCTACTACGCCGCCATCGCGCTCTGGCAAGACGACGAGCAGGGGCGCGCGCTCGACCTCGTGAACCGCACCGTGAAGGCCACCGACGGGAAGGTGCCGCGCTTTCTCGAGAAGCGCGCCGAGCTGTACGTGCAGAAGGGTCTGTACGACAAAGCGCAGGCCGATCTCCTGAAGGTGCGCGAGCGGACCAAGCGCGCGCGCGCGGCCGAGGTGGAGCTGGCCGGCGTGCTCGCGCGGCGCGGCTTTCACATCGATCGCTGCCGTGTCCTCGACGACGTGCTGGCGCGCTGGCCGGACGACGCCTGGAGCTTACGCGAGGCCGGGCTGTGCGCCGAAGCGCGCGGTTACAAGGCGCGCGCCGTCGAGCGGTATGAGTCCGCGCGAGCGCTCGAGCCCGGACAGCTCTGGGGCCTCGAGAAGCTGAAGCGACTCGCGCTCGAGCGCGCCGATCTCGACGAGGCGCTCGAGCTCGTGCGCACGCAGCAGCGGCTGGCGCCCGCGCACCTCGCCTACCTGCTCGACGAGGGCGAGATCCTGCGCTGGCGCGGGGACGCCCTCGGCGCCGAGGAGCGCTATCTCGAGGCCGCCAAGCGCAACCCCGACTGGTCGAGGCCGCGGGAGCTGCTCGGCGAGCTCGCCCGCGAGCAAGGAAAGGAGGAGCTCGCGCTCGAGCACCTGCAGGCGGCCTACGATCGAGAGCCCGAGAGCTCGCGCCTCGCCGACCTCATCGACTTCCTCGAGCCGAAGGGCCTCGGGCTCGCGGAGCGTTACGTGCCCACCAGCGAGGAGATCGAGGCGGCGGTCGCGCGCGCCCGGACCGTGACGCCCCTCCCCGGGGCCGGGGTGGTCAACCTCATCGACGACGAGGTCACCGAGGTGAGTCAGGAGGGCAGCGCCAAGCGCGTCGTGACCCAGGTGTCGGTGCCCGTGAACAAGCAGGGGCGCGACGAGCTCATCCAGGCGCGTGTGCCGAGGAGCGGCAAGCTCCGCATCCTGCACGCCTATTCCGTGACGCGGGACGGCGAGCGGCAGGAGGCGTCGTCGATCCGAAACGGCGTCGTCCGCTTCCGCTCGCTCGACATCGGCTCCGCGGTCGTGTTGCAGTACGTTCACTACGCGCGCCCGCAGGCCTTCCTGCCGAACCACTACGTCGAGGAGTGGTACTTTCAAGGCATCGGCCGGCAGACCGAGCGCTCCCGCTGGGTGCTCATCCTGCCGAAGGATCGGAAGCTCGCCGTGCAGGTGTCCGGCGAGGTCGAGCAGACCAGCGAGGAGGCCTCCGGCCTGGTGGCGCGCACCTTCACGTCGGTGAACGTGCCGCCCTTGTTGCCCGAGCGCTTCATGCCGAACCCGCGGGATCACCTCTGGCGCGCGAGCGTGAGCACCGTGAGCGGCTGGGACGAGTACGCCACGTGGGAGCGCGCGCTGCTCTCGCAGGTGTTCCGCGCCGACGCCGAGACGGCCGCGCTCGCGAAGCGGCTGACCGAGGGCGCGACGACGACGCGCGAGAAATTCGACCGGCTGTATCACTTCGTGGCGCAGGAGATCCGCTACCAGCAGGACTACGAGACCACCATCGCCGGCGTCCGCC
>CAYLZW010000067.1:0-22857 GCA_964388085.1 uncultured Myxococcales bacterium
GCGCTGTTCAAGATCGGGCTCGCGTTCGAGGCGCTCGACTTCGCTAGCGAGGCGAAGGTCTTCTACGAGGAGCTCATCGATAAGTACCCGAAGAGCGACCTCGTGACGCAGGCGAAGAAGCGTCTGAAGGCTGTGTCGTCGAAGGGGAAGAAGCGCTCGCGGAAGCGTTAGGGGTCTCGTGGCGTCGAGGTGAACACGCGGCACCGAATACGGGAAGCTCACGCAGAGGCGCAGAGGCGCGAGGGAGCCAGAACCTGGTCCCCTTTGCGACTTTGCGCGAGATTTTGTCCCTGCGTTCTCTAGTTGACGTTGCCCGAGAGGCCGTCCGCTCCATCGTTACCGACGGAGAAGCCGCCGTCGCCGCCGTTGCCGTTGTCCAGCGTATTGCCGCTGACGCTTACCGAGGTCGAGGAGCGATAGACGGCGAAAGAGTCGCCACCGGCGCCGCCGCCGCCGTCGCCACCATCCCCGCCATAGCCACCGTTGCCGCCATTGCCGCCCATGCCGACCTCGTCGCCATTGCAGCAGTTTCCCCCGGCAGCACCCGCGCCGCCGCTCGCGCCGTCGCCACCCGTGCCGCCTCTGCCGCCGTCGCCGCCGTTCCCCGAGGTGATGATGTTCCCGCTCAGCACGGCGTTGGTCGAGTTGTGCAGGAAGACGCCGAAGCTGCCGCCACCCGCCGTACCGCGCGTGCCGCGCGTGCCGCGGCAGCCGCCGGAGCCGCCGCCGCCGCCGCCGCCGCCGGCCCCATCCGTACAGATCGAGCAGCAACCATCTTCGCCCTGGCCGCCGCCGCCGCCGCCGCCGCCGCCGCCGTGGCCGGAGGTGCCGCTCGTGCCGCTCGCTCCGTCATTGCCCACCCAGAAGCCGCCCACGATGGTACCGCCGGCGCTACCGCCGCTGCCGTCGCTGCCATGGGAGCCGTTGTCTCCCTTGCCGCCGCCGCCGCCATCGCCGCCGCCGCTGCAGCCATGTTTGCTCCCCGCGGTGCCGGCGGTCCCGCCGCCAGACGTCGTCGAGCTTCCCTTGTCACCTGCCTCGCCGCTGCGGTTCTCCCAGCCACCGTCGCCGCCGTCTCCGCCGGGGCGGGAGCAGGACGAGGTGCCGCCCGCGCCACCTGCGCGCGCCGCGCCTTGGTTGTCCTTCGCTCCGTCATCGCCCTCGGAACCTCCGTTGCTGACGGGGCCGTCGTCACCGTTGAGGCCGCCCACACCCGGGCCCCCGTCGCCGGCGGTGATGAAGTTTCGTTCGAAGCGAACGCCGCTGCAGCCGGAGCAATGGACGCCATAAACCGACGCGCCTGGCGCTGAGGTGGTCAGGGCGCTGATGGTGAGGTCGGCCACCGTCGTCGCGGAGGTGATGTTGGAGCCTTGGACGGCGATGACGCGCCCGGATGTCACGACGTCCTGTTCGATGATCGTCGTGTTACCGGCGGCGCGCTTCCAAGAGTCCGCTCGAGAATAGCCGCCGTAGATCGAGACTCCGTTCTTCAGGGTCACGCGCTCTTCATAGAGGCCATTCGACACATACAACTGGTTTCGACCGGCCGCGGTCGCTTGCGTGAGCGCGTACGAGATCGTGAGCATGGGTTGCGCCATGGTCCCGCCACCGTCGGTGAGCGGGGCGTTGCTGCCGTTGCCGGCGACGAAGATCGCCTTTGTGACGTCCCCGTCGGTGCCGTCACAGTTGGCGTCGGTAAACGCGCCGTCGGGTGGATCGACCGCTGACGTAAACGTGCACGGGTATTCGCAGCCGGTCGGCGATGGGGTGCCGACGTTGAGATCGCCGTCGAGGTCCACGAACCCGCTCGCACAGGAGTACGTGCAGGTACCGCCTGACGTGTCCACCGTGGTGCCATCAAGGAGGGCGCTCGTAGCGGTCAGCGTCACGGTCGTGTTCGGAAGCGCGCCGTCGGTGCTCGTGATGGTCAGCGTCGCCGTTCGCGCGCCGGCGGCAGCGGCCGCGAAGCCGACGGTGAACGTGAGCGACTCGTTGAAGTCGAGCGTAGCGGGGAGCGCTGCGCTCGGCGTGACGGTGAAGTCCGGGTCGCCCGAGAGCGTCGCCGCCGTGATGACGAGGGGGCCGTAGCCGGTGTTCCGCACGTCGACCGTTCGGTCGGGTACAGCGTCGCACGCTGGCGCCTCGCCGAAGGCCACCAAGGTAGCGGTTGGGGAGATGATCGGCTTGATCGATTGGCCCGACAGCTCGATGGAGACACTGGGCGCGTCAGGGTCGTCACTGTCGATCTCGAGCAACGCCAGATCAGGCAAGGGGGAGGGAGCCGCGTCCGGCGAATACGTGAGCTGCACGAGGACGTTCGGCGTCGTGTCCGCCGAATGCGCTAGCGGCTGTAGCTCGGCCGGCAATGTCAGCGCACCGATGCTGTAACGCGCGGCGCCTGTGCCGGTGATGCTGATGTCGTCGATGTTCAGCACGCCGGGGCCGGCGTTGCGAATCGTCACGGGAAGCGCCTTCGAGGTGCCACCGTAAACCCCGCCGAAGTCGAGCGCGTCGTCGACGAGGATGGTCGGCTCATGGCGCGCGTCGGCGCTGAGCGGGATGGCCAGGTCTTCGTCCTGGTCGCTCAGCACGGTGAGCGTGTCCGTGAAGGCGCCCTCGGCGTCGGAGTAGAAGCTGACGTCGACCGTCGCGCTCTCGCCCGCGTTCAGGATGTGCGGGAATGTAAGCGAATGTGTGACCTCGAAGGCGCCGGCCTCGTCCCACGCGAAGCCCTCGATGGTGGCGGCGGCGGCGCCCGTGTTCTCGAGCGTGATCGTCTGCGTGTATTCCGCCCGGCTCGTGAAGGCGGGTGAGAACGAGACAGCGCCGGGTGTGGCGAGCAGGTTGCCGGTGACGCCGTCGGCGGACAGCGCGATGTCGAGCTGCTGATCGCTGCCTTGCAGGTCGTAGTGGAGGGTGAGCGTCGCCTGCTTGCTGCCGACCTCGGTGGGCGTGAAGCGTACCCGCAGCGGCAGCGCGTCGAGCAGGGCGCCGTCGTCGTCGACGCAGAGCCCGTCGGTGCAGGCGGCCGCGTTCGTGGGGCAGTCGAGGACGTCGCCGCTTGGGCACAGGCCGGCGAAAGACGAGAGCGTGCCGGCCGCGTTCAGGTCGGGCAGCTCGAGGGTGAAGCCCGCGGTGGCGGGGGTGAGGGTCGCGTTCGTCACCGTCAGCACGGAGTCGCTGGAGCCGTCGTTCCGTACGAAGAGCTGCTTCTCGATGAAGTTGCCGACGGGCACGGCGCCGAGCGCCACGCTCTCGAGGTTCGGGTCGAGCACGGCCACGTCGTCGCTGACGCTGATGGAGGGCGTGCCCTTGAAGTCCGCGACCAGCTCGATCTCGAACAGCTGGTCATCGCTGGCGGTGTGCACGATCTTGAGCGAGGCGACGTCGGGGATGCCGTCGATGGGCGTGTGCGTGACCAGCAGCGCCGTGGTGTCGCCAGGGTTCAGCACCGTGTTCACGGAGCCGATGGGCGCCGCGCTGAACTCTCCCGTGGGGTTGTCGTCGAGGAACACCTGCAGGACCGTGAGCGGCGCGTCGCCGATGTTCGCCAGCGTGATCTGCTGCTGCACCGGGACGCCGATGCGCACGGCGCCGAACTCGATCAGCGCCGAGGGCAGGGCGGACAGCACGCCGGTGCCCTCGCTGCCCGCGTCGGAGCCCGCGTCCGTGCTCGGGCCGGCGTCGGGGACGATCACGATGGGGGCGCAGTGTCCGCTTTGGCACTGCTCTCCCTGCTGGCAGTCGAAGTCGACGTTGCAGGTGGCCGAGGGATCGCCGCCGCCGGCGTCGCTCCCGGCAGGGACCGTGGGCGCACAACCCTCACAGGCCGCGAAGGGCACGACGACGACGAGGAGCAGGGCCTGGCCAAGGCGCGGCAGGGTACGATCGGACATGTAGGCTCCCCCGTTTGGTGGAGGTGAGTCACTCCTACGCTAACGCACGGGGATCGGGGTGTCGCGGAACGGGGCAGTGTCGCGCGCCGACGAGACATACAAGGCAGATCGCCTTATCGCGCGTGTGCGTTCTTGGGCGTGAAGTGGAGCGCGGCGTGGACCCGCCCGTATCATCCCCCGGACTCCATTCCCGATCGCGACACCGGACAGATCACCGGAGCGCGAGCTGGTGGCCCTCATCGCGACGCGCTCCGCTCCTGTCTGGCTCTTGCTCGCGCTGACCGGCGTCGCCCTACCGGCGGGCGCGGTGGCGGACGGCCCGGCGCCCGCCCTCGTCGTCAGTGAGACCGTGTTCGGCGGCGCGCGCGCCGTGGGCAACACGCTCATGGAGCACGACGGCACCACCAACTTCGCGCTCACGGTCGGCGGCTCCGAGGCGACGATCCCCGCGTCGGAGATCCCGCCCGACGGCAGCATCGTGCGCGCCTTCCTGTTCTGGTCGGGCTCCATCGACCCGCTCACGGGCGCCGACCGCGACGTGGACTTCCGCCTGCCCGACGGCACGCTCTACAACGACCTGTCCGTGGACTTCCCCTCGCCGGGAGAGCCGTCGTCGACGCTGAACCGCTGCGTCACCCGCCTCGGCATCGGCGACACGCCGGTGGACTACTTCTCCTGCCGGCGCGAGGTGACCCACCTGCTGCGAGCGCTCGGCACCGGCAGCGCCACCGGCACCTACGCGGTCAGCGACGTCGACGCCAGCGTCGGGACCTGCCCGCCCTTCGGCAGCGACTTCTTCTGCCAGGCCCGCTACGCCGGCTGGGCCCTCGTCGTCATGTGGGAGTCGCCGACGCACCCCGTCCGTCGCGATCTGGTGCTCTACGACGCCTTCTTCGCCGCCGACGAGCAGGGGCCGCCCGGCTTCTCGAGCGGGCTGTCACCGGAGTTCACGCTCTCCGCCTTCCTCGCGGGGCCGACGGCCGACGCCGAGCTGACCATCCTCGGCTTCGAGGGCGACGCGCAGCTCGGCGTGCCGCCGCAGAACCTGTTCCCGAACAACAGCCCCATGTTCTGCACGACGTGCGACGACTTCATCTCGCTGCGTCGCCCGGGCGGCGTCGCCGTGCGCCTCGCGGACGCCAACAACCGAGACGGCAACCTCTTCAACGGCTCCAACAACAGCGGCGGCGGGCCGCACCCCGGCCTCGACATCGACACCTTCGACATCGGGCCCTCCGGGCTCGGCGTGCTCGCGCCGAACGACACGCAGATGTTCCTGCGGGTCGGCTCGGGCGACGGGGTGAGCGGCGGCGGCGGCGGCGGCGGCGAGCTCGTGTTCCTCGGCTTCACGCTGCTCTCGCTCGAGACCTATTCACCGCGCTTCTCGAACACCTTCACCGAGAAGGTCGTGCTCGAGCCCGTGGCGGGCGCCGGTGAGACGCTCAACTACATCCTGCGCATCGGCAACGACGGCTCCGCGCAGGCGACGCAGGTCGTCGTCAAGGATCAGCTCCCCGCGGGCGTCAGCTACCTGCCCGGCTCGACGACGAACACCTGCGGCGTGGCCTCGCCCGATCAGGCCGGCACGAGCCCGGTGCTTCGGCCGGCCGGGCTGAACGTCGGCACGCTCGCGGTGAACGAGCGCTGCGAGGTGCGCTTCAAGGTGACGGTCAACGCCGGCGTCGCCGACGGCACGGTGTTGTCGAACTTCTTCACCGTCGACGCCGCCGAGCTCGATCCCTTGCGCGTCGGACCGGCGCAGACCGAGATCCAGGCGGCCGAGCTCGGACAGCCCACCAAGCGCGTCAGCGTCGCCGGCGGCGGCGGGGCGGCGCCGGGCTCGTCGCTCCTCTACCGCATCCGGGTGCCGAACACCGGCGGCCGCGTGGCCCCGGCGGTGCGCGTGACGGACACGCTGCCGCCCGAGCTCTCTTTCGACAGCTTCGTGAGCCTGCCGCCGGGCAGCACCGACAACTCGGACCCCGGCGCCGGCGTCATCGACGTGTCGGACATCTCCATCGCGGCGAACAGCTTCGCCGAGCTGACGTTCCTCGCCAGCGTGCGCACGAGCACCGCGGGCGGCGCGGTCATCGAGAACCAGGCGAGCGTCACGCAGCCGTCCCTGCCGGGCGCGCTCTTGACCGACGATCCCAGCACGAGCGCCGCCGTCGATCCGACGCGCATCGTCGTCGCTTCAGGGATCGACCTGACGTCGTCGCAGAAGTCCGTCGTGGACCGAAACGGCGGGCGCGCCGTCCCCGGCGACGTGCTGCGCTACACGCTGAGCGTGCGCCAGAGCGGCACGGTGACGACGACGGTGATCGTCACCGACGACCTGCCGCCCTTCGTCGAGGGCTGCAGCATGGTGTCTTTGCCGGCCGGCGGCTTCGGCAGCTGTCAGCCGGGCGGCGCGAACGGCACGGGCCGCGTCGAGGTCGTCATCCCGGTGCCGGCGGGCGCCACGCGCGCCATCGTGTTCGACGTCACCATCCAGGCGGCGGCCCCCGACGGCGCCACCATCGTGAACGGCGCCACGCTGACGCCCGTCGAGGAGCCCGCGCGCGCCCTGAACGTCACCTCGCCCGCCGTGGAGGTGTTCGCGCGCCCGCTGCTGCTCACCTCGCGCAAGGCGGCCGCGGATCTGAACGGCGGCGACGCGCGGCCCGGCGACGAGCTGCGCTACACGATCAACGTCGTCAACACCGGGCCGGTGGCGGCGTCGAACGTGATCGTCAGCGACGTCGTGCCGACCAGCCTCGAGAACGTCGTGGTGGAGGACGGTGGCTCGCTCGCGGGCGGCGTCGTCACCTGGACGCTGCCGAGCCTCGCGCCGGGCGCCTCGGCGATCGTTCGCTTCCGCGCGGACATCCAGGCGGGCACGCCGAACGGCACCGTCATCGTCAATCGCGCCGCCATCGCCGCCGACGCGCCCGCCGATCCGTTCACCACCCCGCCCGTCAGCATCACCGTGCGCGCGGAGCCGAGCCTCGTCGTAGCGCAGCGGGTGATCGATCTGAACGGCGGCGCCTTCGAGCCGGCCGATCCCGTGCGCTACGAGATCGTCGTCGAGAACACGGGGGACGGCGCCGCCACCTCGGTGGTCGTGCGCGAGCCCGTGGATCCGTCGCTCAGCGACGTGCGGCTGGTCGCGGGCGGGCGCCTCCTCGGCAACGACGTCGTGTTCGACGTCACCACCGTGCCGGCGCTGTCGTCGCTCGCGCCGGGACAGACGATCACGCTGACCTGGGAGGCGGACATCGTCACGCCGCTCGCGAACGGCACCGTCGTCTCGCAGCAGGCCACGCTCACCTCGCCCGAGGTCGGCTTCGTGCTGACGAGCGACGATCCGACCACCGCCGCGCCGGGCGATCCCACGCGCTTCGTGGTCTCGAGCCAGGCGCTCCTGCGCGTCACGAAGACGTTCGTCGACGTGGACGGCGGCGCCCTCATGCCGGGCGACGACGTCGAGCTCACGCTCACCGTGTCGAACATCGGCGACGCGCCCGCCGGCGCGGTAGTCGTGCGCGATCCCCTCGACACCCGCCTCGCCTTCGTGTCGTCGCCGGACGGCGGCCAGCTCATCGGCAGCGAGGTGGTGTTCACGCCGGCGGCCGTGCCCCGGCTCGCGAGCCTGCTGCCGGGGGCGCCGGTGAGCGTCCGCCTCGTCGTGCGCGTCGCGTCCCCGCTGGCGAACGGCACGGTCATCGACAACCAGGCGAACGCGACCTCTCCCGACGCCGCGCTGGCGCTCTCGGATGATCCGAGCACGCCGGCCCCGACAGATCCCACGCGGCTCGTCATCGAGTCACGGCCGGTGCTGGGCGGCTTCGCCAAGACCGTCATCGACCTCGACGGCGACGGCGTGTTCGAGCCGGGCGATCGCGTGCGCTATCACCTCGTCGTCGAGAACACCGGCAGTGAGCCCGCCGCGAACGTGATCGTCAGCGATCCGCTGCCGGGCGCGCTCGAGAACGTCGTCGTGCTCGACGGCGGTGTGCTGAGCGGCGGCACCGTGCGCTGGACGCCGGGCGGCAACGCGGCGCTGGCCAGCGTCTCGGTCGGCGACACCGTCACGCTGCGCTTCGAGGCCGATCTCGAGCGCCCGCTCGCGGACGACACCCTCGTGTCGAACCAGGCGAGCCTCGTGGCGGCCGGCGTCTCTCCCGTCCTGAGCGACGATCCCGGGACGCCCGCGCTCGACGACCCGACGGTGTTCTCGGTCAGCTCCCACCCGCGCCTGCTGGTGGAGAAGACCGTCACCGACGACAACGGTGCCCCCGTGGAGCCGGGCGATCTGCTGCGCTGGACCGTGCGCGTACGCAACACGGGCGGGCGCGCGGCCGTGGCTGTCGTCGTCAGCGATCCGCTGCCCGGCGAGCTCGTGAGCGTCACCCCGCAAGACGGCGGCCAGCTCGCCGGCGGGCAGCTCACCTGGTCCGAGGCCGGCAACGCCGCGCTCGCCAGCCTCGGCGTCGATCAGGAGGTGCTGCTGCGCTTCTCCGCGAACGTCCTCTCGCCCCTCGACAACGGCACCTTCATCGCGAACCAGGCGTCCGCCGCCGTGGCCGAGTCCGGCGTCCCGGGCGCGCCGTGGCGCTCGGACGATCCCGCGACGCCCGCGCCCATGGACCCCACGCGCGTGCAGGTGGTGAGCGCCTCGGATCTGACGGCGTCGACCCTCGAGAGCTTCGACGAGAGCGGCGTCGTCATCAGCACGCGCCGCCCGGGCGAGCTCATCGACTACCAGCTCGTGGTACGCAACGTCGGCCGCGAGATCGCGCGTAACGTCGACGTCAGCATCCCCATCCCGGTGGAGCTGACGGTGGAGTCCTCGCCGGGCGGCGCGCTCAGCGCCGGCGTGCTGCGCTACACCGCGGCCAGCCTGCCCGGTCTCGGCGAGGTCGCGCCCGGCGAAGAGCTGCGCGTCTCGTTCGAGGCCCGCGTGGCCTTCCCCCTCGACGACGGCACCGAGCTGCTCCTGCAAGCCCAGCTCGACGAGGACGGCCTCGTGGCCGCGGTGCCGAGCGATGATCCCTCGAGCCCGGCGCTCGGCGACGCCACCCGCGTGGTGGTGCAGTCCGCGGCGGACCTCAGCGGCCTGCAAAAGCGCTTCTCGGACAGCGACGGCGCGCCGGTCGAGCCCGGCGACGAGATCGTCTACTTCATCGACGTGGTGAACAGCGGTGACGCGAACGCGCGCAACGTCGTCGTCACGGATCCGCTGCCGGCCGACGTGGAGTTCGTGGGCAGCGTCACGGGCGGGCGGCTCGTCGGCGGCGCCGTCGTCTTCGACGCCTCGTCCACGCCGGCGCTCTTGTCCTTGCCGCCCGGCAGCGTCGAGCTCGCCTTCACGGTGCGCGTGCGGGACGACGTCGGCGCCGGCACCATCGTCTCGAACCAGGCCAGCGCCGCGGCGGAGGGCCTCAGCGCCGTGCCCTCGGACGATCCGAGCACCCCGGACACCGACGACGATCCCACCCGCTTCCCGGTCGTGACCGTGCCGCGCGTGGAGCTCGACAAGACGCTCATCACGAGCACCGGCACCCGCATCGTCGCGCCGGGCGAGCCGCTCACCTATGTCTTCGTGCTGCGCTCGACCGGCACGGCGGCGACCGGGGCGCTCAGCTTCGAGGACGTCGTCCCGGCCGGCCTCTCGAACGTCGCCCCCGGACCGGGGCTGAGCTTCGACGTGTCGACGAGGAGGCTGACGGCCCAGGTCGCCTCCATGGCGCCGCTCGCGGAGGTGACGCTCCGCTTCAGCGCGCTCGTCGCCGCGGGCACGCCGAACGGGACGCGCCTCGAGAACCAGGCGCGCGTGCGCAACGACGACGTCGCTGAGGTGCTCTCGGACGATCCGGACACCGCGGCGGAGACGGATCCCACCGTCGCGCTCGTGGAGGCCACGCCGAACCTCAGCAGCAGCACCAAGGCGGTGCTCGACGTGGACGGCGCGCCGCTGCTGCCCGGCGACCTCCTGCGCTACACCATCACCGTCGTGAACAGCGGCAACGGCGCCGCGCGCGACGTGGTGCTGCGCGATCCGCTGGACACGCAGAGCCTCGAGCTCGTCAGCGCCAGCAACGGTGGCCGCCTGGTGGGCGACGACGTGCTCTGGGATGGCTCCACGACGCCGGCGCTCGTGAGCGTCGCGGCCGGCGCCAGCATCACCTTGCGGGTCGACGCGCGGGTGCGCGCCGGCACCGAGGATGGCACCAGCATCGCGAACCAGGGAGCGCTCAGCGCGCGCGACGTCGCCGGCCCCGTGCTCACCGACGATCCGTCCACCCCTGCCGCCGACGACGCCACGGTCGTCGTCGTGCGCGCCCCCGTGCTCACCTTCGAGAAGACGCTCGTGGACCTCAGCGGCGGGGCGCCGCTGCGTCCGGGCGATCAGCTGCGCTACGAGCTGACGGTGCGCAACCAGGGCTCCGCCGCCGCCAGCGATCTGCGCCTCAGCGACGTCGCGCCCGCCGCGCTCGTCGACGTGGCGCCGCTGAACGGCGGCGTCCTCGCGGGCGGCGTCGTCACCTGGGCCGCCCCCGCGGTTCCCGGGCTCGGGACGCTCGCCCCGGGCGCCGCGCTCACCGTCGCGCTCACGGCCCGCGTCGACCCGCTGACCAGCGGCGGCACGGTGCTGTCGAACCAGGCGGAGCTCGTCTCCACGGAGCTCGGCGCGCCGCTGCTGTCGGACGATCCCACGACCGCCGCGCCGCTCGATCCGACCCGGCGCGTCGTCGAGGCGGACGAGACCTACGCCGGCACGGTGACGCTCTTCGACGCCGACACGGACCTCCCCATCGTGGCGCCGGTGGTGCCGGGGCAGCGCGTGCGCGCGCGCGTGTCGTTCACGAGCACCGGCACGCAGACCGGGCGCGGCGGCGTGCTGCGGGTCCCCTACAACCCGCTGCGCTTCGTCCTCGAGGAGGCGAGCGCGTTCGGCATCATCGACCAGGACGCGGACGAGGCGCGCTGGGACGCGAGCCTGAACGACGCCTTCCGCGATCTCTCGCCCGGCGAGGCCTTCGACGTCGAGGTCATCGGCCGCGTCGTCTCGCCGATCCCCGACGGCGCCGTCATCGAGGTGCGCGCCGATCTCGACACGCTCTCCTCCGGCGAGACGCACACCTTCGGGCCGGCCCGCATGGTGGTCGCCAGCCGGCCGGATCTCGGCGCCTCCACCAAGGAGGTCATCGACGAGAACGGCGGGCTCGTGGAGCCGGGTGACGTCTTGCGCTACCGCATCACGGTGGTGAACGACGGCGGCGCGCAGGCGGCTGACGTCCTCGTCATCGATCCGCCTCCCGCCGGCACCGTCTACCTGCCGGGAAGCGCGACCGTCGCCGGTGTGCCGGTGCCCGACGCCGGCGGCTCTCCCTTCGTCGCCGGGCTGCCCATCGGTGACGTCGACGCCGGCCGCAGCGTCGTCGTCACGTTCCAGGTGCGCGTGGACCTGCACGCGCTGCGCGGCTTCGTCATCGCGAACCAGGCCGTGCTGCGCGCCGGCGGCGCCTCGGACGCCATGACGGACAACCCGCGTACGCCGCTCATCCCCGGTGACGCCACCGTCGTCGTGGTCGGGGGTGGACCGACGCTGCTCGTGTCCAAGCGCGGCGCGCCGTCGCCCGCGCGCGCGGGGGGGGCGCTGCGCTTCGAGATCGCGATCGAGAACGCCGGCAACGATCTCGCGCAGTCCGTGTTGCTCCGCGACGTGCTGCCGGCGAGCGTGGATTACATCGAAGGTTCCGCGACCCTCGACGGCACGCCGCTCAGCGACGCGGCCGACGCCGACGGGTTCCGCGCCGGCACGACCGCCGCCGGCAAGGAGCTGGAGCTGTCGCGCGACGTGCTCGAGGCGGGCGAGGGCCTCGTGCTGGCCTTCTCCGTCACGGTCTCCGACACCCCCGTCGTGGTGAATCAGGCCGAGGTGGCCGGCTCCGGCATCCCGCTGACCCTGTCCGATGGCGAGCCCTCCGTGCCGGGCGCGCAAGCGACGGTCATCCCCGTGCAGGGCTCGGCGGCGCTGCTCGTCGACGAAGGCACCACGACCCTGTCGGACGCGAACGGCGGCCTGCTCGAGGCCGGCGATCCGATTCTCGGGCGGACCGTCATCCACAACCGCTCGCTGGTGCCGATCGAGGTCGGCGGCTTGTCCATCAACCTGAGCGCGCTGTTCACGCTCGACACCGGAGCGCTCGATGCGCGGCTCGGCTTCGACCCCCAGACCCGCATGATCGGCCTGGTCGGCGGCCCGAGCCCGCGGCTCGCGCCGGGCGAGAGCCTCAGCTTCGAGTTTTCTGGAACCGTGAACGATCAAGCGCAGGACGGCGACGCCGTGCGGGCGTCGGCCTCGGTCGCGGTCGAAGCGGTGGACGGCGAGATCGCGGCGGTGGACCTCGGCACCGCGTCGCTCACCGTCGGCCTGCTGGCCGGCACCGGCGCGCTGGCCGGCATCCTCTACGTCGACAACGAGGAGCGCGATGGCGTGCTCGATCTCGATCGCGACGTGCGCGCCACGGGCTTCTCCGTCATGGCGTTCCCCGTCGGCAGCCAGGGCGACGATCCCGTGCGCACGGCCATCAGCGACGAGGGGGGCCGCTTCCGGCTCTCTCCCTTGCCGGCAGGGGACTGGCGCCTCGAGATCCGCTCGCCGTCGGGGGCGCTCTTCTCCGAGCAGACGATCACGGCCCTCCGCGACGGCGAGCTGCGCGAGCAGGACCTGCGCATCGAGCCCTCCGGCTCGGTCTATGGCAGCGGCGACTTCACGCCCGTGCGCGGCGCCCGCCTGTACCTCTACGTCGACGACGCCGATGGGGATGTGACGAACGACCGGCTCGTGCCCGAGGCGGAGCTCGGCCGCGGGCAGCAGGGACAGCTCTCGACGGTGCAGGGCCTCTATCGCTTCGACGCGCCCGCGGGCGACTACCGCCTCGGCGTCGAGCCGCCGAGCGCGTTGCTGGTCTTCCCCTCGACGCGGCTCGAGCCGGTCTCCCGGCAGAGCAGCCACCCGCTCGGCGCCGTCGCTGACACCGACAGCTCTGGAACCGTGGTAGCGCACGCGCTGCCCGACGAGGCGCTCGACCGCTCGTACTTCCTGCGCTTCCGGCAGCCGGAGCCGGGCTGGCGGGCGCTCAACAACCACATCCCCATCGACCGCCTGCAAGACCGGGTACGCATCACGAAGACCGCGAACCGCCGCCGGCTCTCCGTCGGTGACCTCGTGGCCTACACCGTCCGCGTCGAGAACCGCTCCGCCGCGGCGCTCCCGCTGGCGGACGGCGGCGTCGAGCTCGTGGACACGCTGCCCGAGGCCTTCCGCCTGGTGGACGGCAGCTGGCGCCTCGATCGCCTGCAGATCGACGCCTCCGGCCAGCAGCGCCGCTTCGCCGTGGACAGCGCCCAGGTCGAGGGCAAGAGCGTGCTCCGCTTCGGGCCCTTCGCGTTCGCCCCCGACACCGTCTACGAGCTGCGCTATCAGGTCGTGGTCGGGCCGGGCGCGCCGCGCGGCGACGCCGACAACCGCGCGCTGCTGCGCACGGCGGCGGGGCAGGTGCCCTTGAGCGACGTCGCTACGGCGCGCGTCCGCGTCGAGGCGGATCCGCTCTTCGACCTCGGCAGCGTGCGCGCCAAGATCTACTGCGACGACGACGACGACGGCTGGCAGGATCCCGGCGAGCGCGGCGTCGTGGGCGCGCGCGTGTACCTCGACACCGGCCACTACGCCGAGTCGGACATCAGCGGAAAGCTGCACTTCACCCTCGTGCCGCCCGGCATGCACCTGGCGAAGCTCGACGTGGCGACGCTGCCGCCGGGCACGCGCATGCGCGGCGACGAGCGACAGAGCGTCTACCTCTCCGCCGGTCTGCCGACGCAGGTGTCGTTCACCACCCGCTGCGTCACCGACCTCATCGACACGCCCGAGATCGTCCTGAACGCCGACGCGTTCAAGCCGCTGGCGCCGCCCGCGCAGCCGCTCCGCACGGTGAAGGTCGAGGCGCTGCTGTCGTCGCCCCGCGTGCGGCTCGACGGCGTCGAGATGGCCGTCCCCGTGGTAGACCTCGGCGTCGGCGTCGAAGGCGCGGAGCCGGCGTTTGGTCGCGCGCCCGGGCCGAACCTGCCGCCGCTGACGACGAGCGGAGCGCTCGCGCAGCGCCTCGTGTTCGTGCCGAACGTCGAGGCTCCGCGCGCGCTGCTCGGCTGGCAGCTCACGCTGCAGAAGGAGGCGCCACAGAGCGCGCCCGTGCCGGTTTATGTGTTCAGCGGGGAGGGCGCGCTGCCGGAGAAGCTCGCGTGGGACGGACGCGACAAGGACGGCGGCGCGCTCTTGCTCGAGGAGGGCGCGCGCTACGGCGCCGTGCTCGCGGTCGTGCTCGAGGGAGGCGACGAGGGCATGTCCGCGGTGCGTCCCTTCGGCGTCGCCTTCGGAGAGGCTCCGGCGGGCGCGTCCGAAGCCTTCGAGGTCAAGCTCGACGCGGCGGACGGCCCGCTGTTCACGGCCGCCGGCAAGCCGACGCGCAAGCTGCGCGAGTGGACGCGCTCGCACGCGCCGCGCTTTGTCGAGCAGCCCGGTCCGGTGCACATCCACGTGCACGTCGACGCGCGGCCCAAAGAGGCGGCGCAAGCGCTGACGGCGAAGCAGGCCCAGGCGGTGGCGGACCTCCTCGAGAAGGAGGGCGTCCCGCGCGGGCGCATCACGGCGGTGGGCGAAGGGGACACCAAGCCCCTCCGGCCGAACCTGCGCGAGCGCGATCGTCGCAAGAACCGGCGCGTGGAGCTGCGTCTCGCCACGGCGCCGAGCGCCTACGCCGCGCTCCCGCCGCGCGACTGGCCGGCGAGCGTGCAGGTCGGCGGCGCGGCGGTGGACGTCGCCGAGGGCGCGCTCAGCGCCGAGCACAGCGTCGACGTCGCCATCGGTGACGTGCTCGTCGTCGACGTGACGGTGCCGTCCGGCGGCCGGGCCCGCATCGCGCGGCGCGTGCCCGAGGGGCCCTTCGATCCCGCCGGCGTGCCGCTCGCGGGCGACGCTCGCTCCGCGCACGTGAGCGGCGATCTGAGCGGCGGCGCCCTCCGCTTCGGCGATCGCGAGCTGCCGCTCGACGTGCTCTCGACCTCGCTGACGTCTCCCGTCCGCACCAGCGACGGCGCGCTCCGCATCGCCCGCACCGCCGGTGAGCGTGTGGACGCGAGCTTCTCGCCCGTCGGCCTGCCCGCCGAGCGCGCCTGGAGCGCCTGGCGCCTCCGCGTCATGGAGCGCCAGGGCCCCGTCGAGGATCCCGCCGGCGGTGAGGACGCGGGTGTCCCTGGTCCGCCCGCGTCGAGCGACGGCGGCGGCGCCTTCGCCGAAGGCAGCGACGCGGGCGTGAGCGACGCCGGCGACGGGAGCGTGCACGAGAGCGTCGACGACACCGTCGCGGTGGGCGCCACGAGCGAGGGATCGGGCGTTCGCCGCCGCGTCGTGCGCGAGCTCTCGGGGGAGGGCGCGCCGCCGGCGAGCATCGCCTGGGACGGCAAGGACGCGGACGGCAAGCTCGTGGCCGCGCCCGGCACTGAATTCTACGTTCGCCTGATCGTCGAAACGAAAGCGGGTGACGTCGTCGTCAGCCCGGACGTAGTCGCTCGCGTCGAGGAAGGGGCGGCGCCCGTGAGCGCCGCCGGGCCCGCGCAGCAGCGCCAGGTGGTGAGCGACGCGCTCGAGAAGGACGGCGGGCTCTCGAAGTCCGCCGTTGATGAGATCAAGGCCGCCGCCGCGAAGCTGGCCGCGATCTCGGGCGCGCTGCGGATCACGGTGCACACCGATGACGAGGACGGCCCGCGCTTCAGCCGCCGCGCTCGCACGCAGCGCGGCGCCGAAGAGGCGAAGGCGCTGCTCGTGGCCGCCGGTGTCGAGGAGCAGCGCATCACGGCGATCGGGCTCGGCTCCGATGAGCCGCGCGTGCCGAACCTGAGCTCGCGCGCGCGCCGCTCGAACCGCCGCGTCGAGATCGAGCTGCTCGCGCCGGCCGCCGACGCGCGGACGCGCTTCGTGGGATCGCCCCGCGTGCTGGCCAACGGCCGCGAGCTCCCCGTCGAGGACGGCAAGTTCAGCGGTGAGGTGCCCGCCACGCGCAGCGGCGAGGTGTCGCTCATGATCCGCACGGCCGAGGGTGCGCGCGTGATGCTGAAGCTGCGCCCCGAGGTCGGCGAGCCCTGGCAGGGGACGCCAGAGGCCCTCGAGCAGCGCGCGCTCGCGCAGGGCATGGAGGTGACCGAGCCCGCGGCGCCGCTGACGCCGCAGAGCGCGGACGCCGGCGTGAGCGTCGACGACGACGCAGGGATCGACAGCGACGGCGGTGAGCTCGACAGGGAAGGTGACGCAGGCGAGCTCGTATCCGACGGGGACGCTGGCGCACCCGCGGTAGCGGAGCTGGCGCCCCTCGTGCCCTGGACCGGTGCCGACGGCGAGGCGCCTCCCGACTGGTGGCCGCGCCTCGATCAGGTGCCCGCCTCCGTCCTCGAGGTGGAGCTGCCGCCCGACGGCGAGGCCTTCCGCACCAACAAGCTCGTCGTGCGCGGCAAGACGGCGCCGGGCAACCGCGTGCGCGTCGGCGGCGAGGAGGTCCTCGTCGATCCCGACACCGGCGCCTTCGAGCACCTCGTCACCCTGCAGCCGGGTGACGGCGAGCTCGTCGTCGAGTCGGTGGACGGCATGGGCAACAAGGCGCGCGTGCGCCGCCAGGTCAGCGTCGACAAGAGCGGCTGGTTCATGCTGCTGCTGGCTGACACGGCCTTCGGCGGCGACGGCGCGCTGCTCGACGAGCGCACGCCGTACACGTCGCTGAAGCTCGGCGACACGTTCCTGTACGGCCGCGGCGTCGCCTACCTGAAGGGGCGGTGGGCCTCCGGCTACCTGTTCAAGGACTACGAGCTCACGCTGCACCTCGACACCGGACGCTGGGAAGAGGAGGCCTGGGCGCGCGACCTGTTGAACCCGGACCTCGTCTACCCGGTGTTCGGCGACGGCAGCGTCGAGGTGCAGGACGCGAACGCGCGCTTCCCGCTCTACTTCGAGCTCAAGGCCGACACCTCGAGCCTGCGCGTCGGCAACGTGCGCCCGACGCTGCAGGGCGGCGACCTGTTCCGCTACTCCCGGGCGCGCTACGGCGCCTCCCTCGAGCTCGATCGCGGCTGGAGCTACGGCCTCGACGTCAGTGACGTCGTCGGCGCGCCGCCGGCGCCGGGCGCCGATCCGTGGCGCACGCGCGCGGGAGCGTTCTTCACGGGCGGTGACACCCGCGAGCGACACGCGCGCGTCGAGCTCATGGGCACCGGCGGCGCCGTCTACTTCCTGCGCCACGAGCTGCTCGTCGAGGGCAGCGAGCGCGCGGCCATCATCATCCGCGACGCCGTCACGGGCGCCGAGATCGGCCGCCGCCCGCTCGCGCGCAACATCGACTACACCATGCGCTACAGCGAGGGGCGCATCTTCCTGATGGAGCCGCTGTCGGCGTTCACCGACGCGGCCTTCCTCGTGAACCACAACCTCGGCCAGGTGTCGGGCGGTCACCGCCTGTTCCTCGAGGTGGAGTACGACCACCAGGACGCCGAGCCCTTCATGGGGCTCGCCGGCGGTGGACACGCGACCCAGACGCTCTTCGGTCACCTCGAGCTCGGCGGCGGTTATGTGCATGAAGGCCGCGAAGACGGCGCCCCCGGCTACCAGCTCGGCGGCGTGCACGCGAAGCTGTTCTACGACGACGTCACCTGGCTGAAGGCCGAGTGGGCCTGGTCCAAGAACGTCGACGCGGGCAACTTCCTGTCGCTCGACGGCGGCCTCAGCTACTCGTCGCTCGGCCAGGCCGTCGACGAGACGCCGCATCGCTTCGGCCGCGTGGTGTTCCCGGCCGAGCGCGAAGGGCAGGGCTACAAGCTCGAGGGCCAGCTCGGCTTCGGCCAGTGGCTCGGCCGCTCCTCGCGAGACGGCCTCGTGCACGCGTACTTCCAGCGGCTGACACCGGGCTTCTTCGCGGGCGCGTCCATCGTCGAGCAAGGGCAGACGAAGTGGGGCACGGACGGCGCATGGCGCATCACCGACGACGACACCCTGCGCCTGCGCTACGACGGCGTCATCAGCGAGATCCCCGAGATCCCGCACGTCGTGAGCGAGACGCGGCAGCTCCATCGACAGCTCGCGACCGCGCAGTACCAGCGGCGCATCCTGCCCTCGCTCACCGGCGCCGTGGAGTATGGCTACGGCTACACGCACGACTCGGGCAGCTTCGGGGACTCGTCCTTCGCCCAGCCGCGCGACTTCCACACCAACGTCGGCGCGCTCGCCCTCGACTGGCAGGCGCTCGAGCGGCTCACGCTCGGCATCAAGCAGGAGGCGATCCTCACGGGCGACCCGGCGCAGCTCCTCGCGTGGAACGATCACCTCGTCACGCACGCGCACGTCCGCTACTCGCTCACCGACGACCTCGCGCTCACGCTGAGCGAGAGCGTGCGCTGGAGCGGCGAGAACCAGACGAGCGCGGGCGTCGCCTGGCGCGTGAACGAAGAGGCGCGCGTGTACGCGAACGAGCGCTTCGGCTTCGCGCAAGGCGGCTTCACGAACAGCACCGTGGTCGGCGGTGAGACCCTGATCGCCGAGAACACGCGCGCCTACGCCGAGTACCAATTGCAGAGCGCGTTCTCGTCGGACCAGACGCGCGGCGTGGTCGGCATCAGCAACCGCTGGAAGCTGCCCTTCGGCCTCGCGCTGAACCTCGGCTACGAGCGCGTGCAGACCTTCGGCGGCGTCGTGAACCCGACCGAGACGGGCAACGTCCCGCCGGGCGCGTTCACCGACGGCACCTTCTACGCGGCGCCCGGCGCCAACGAGGGCGGCAGCTGGTTCTACGGCGCGGGCTCGCGCGACGCTGCCAGCGCCGGCATCGACTGGGTGCGCAAGGGCCTCTTCGTCGGCAGCCAGCGCTTCGAGCTGCGCTACGACAACTTCGACGAGAGCCGCGGCGGGCACGATCGCGTCTGGCTGCTCAACATGAGCAACGCCGAGCTACGCCTCTCGCCCGAGGTCGCGTTGATGGCGCGCCTCAACATCGGCCTCGCGCAGGACCTCACGCTGCAGCGCCGCGAGGCGTACCTCGAGGAGAGCCTCCTCGGCGTCTCCTTCCGGCCGGTGACGCACGATTGGGTGAGCGTGCTCGCGAAGCTGTCCCGCCGCGTCGACAACCGCCCCATCTCGCTGCAAGACGGCCGCTTCGAGGACTACACGATCCACGCGGCCGCCGTGGAGCCCATCGTCGAGCTGCCCTGGAAGCTGCAGCTCGTCGAGAAGCTCGCCATCAAGCACGTCAGCCAGATCCTGGACGATCTGCCGCGCGCGGACGCGTGGACGTTGCTGTGGATCAACCGCGTGAACTGGCACGCGCTCGGCACCTTCCGCGCGCTCGGCGTCGACCCGCTCATCCCGGGCGAGATCGATCTCGGCGTCGAGTACCGCGTGCTCGCCGGCATCACGGCCGCGCGGCTCGAGCACGGCGCGCTGTTCGAGGTGCAGTACGCGCCGGTGAGCTACTTCCGCCTCGGCGTCGGGTACAACTTCACGCGCTTCAGCGACTACGAGCTGGCGCGGGACGACCGCGACTATTCGGGCTTCTTCGTGCGCGGCGTCGGCCAGTTCTAGCCGTTCTCGAGCGCGCCGCCCTACGGTAGGCGGCCCTCCGTCAATTGCACTCGCAGCAGGTCGAGAAGCTCATCGGCTCGACGATGGCCGACAGGGCGGCGAACAGTGCGTCTTCGTCGACGGCCGTGACGGCGGCCAGCGTGTTAGCCGAGCCCCGGTCCGCCATATCGTCGAGCTGCGCTTGGGCCTCGGGGGTCTGCACCCCGGGCCCGATGCCGATGACGTGGGTCGTGATGCCGCTGTCGAACATAGACTCGAGCTCTGCCTGGACCTGGGCGTTGGTGGACTTGTAGGTGCCGTCGGTGATCAGGACGTGCGTGTACGAGGTGGCACCGTCCACGGAGACCGGCGGTGAAAGACCGGCAGCTTGGTAGGCGATCTGGTTGTTCTTCATCAGCTGCAGGCCGAGGTGGGTGTACCTCTCCGACCCCGTGCAGGCCGAGCCGCTGCCGGCGTTACACGCGGGCATATGAGACACGGTGACGTCGTCGAAGTCACCTGTGCTGAAGGTCCAGCTAATGGGAGCCCCCGCCCAGGGATCGGTGCAGCCGGGGGCGACACAGGAGACCTCGGGGTCGAGCGCCCACGCCATGTTGTCTTCGGTGCAGGTGCCGTACTGCACGAGGATCTTCTGCTCCCCGGGCGGGGGCGCGTTGTGCCCGAAGACCGCGAGGCCGATGTGCGCGGCGGCGGTGAGTCGTCCGGTCTCGACCGGAACCTCGTGCAGCCTTTCGATGGCGCGCCGGGCCATGTCCCACTTGGACGCGTCTCGAGCCGCGGGCGCGGTGCCTCCCGCGGCGTTGAGCATCGATGAGGACGCGTCGAGGAGGATCATGATGCGCGGCATGTCCTCCAGCACGCAGGTGGAGACGTTGCACGCGTCAACGTCGTCACATCTCCCGTCAGCGTCCGTGTCGCCGCTGGCGTCGAGCCCCTCACAGGCGTCGTCGTCGTCGCAGATCCCGTCGCGGTCGGTGTCGCCGCTGGTGTCGTCGCCAGCGCAGAGATCGATGTTGTCGCAGGCGTCATCCATGTCGGTGTCGCCGCTGGCATCGTCGCCGCGGCAGAGGTCGCAGCCGTCGGGGACGTCGTCGCCGTCGGCGTCGAGGCTGTCATCGAAGCTCTCACAGGCGTCGAGATTGTCGCAGACGCCGTCCGCGTCGGTGTCAGCGCTGGCGTCGTCGCCGCGGCAGAGATCGCATCCGTCGGGGACACCGTCTCCGTCGGCGTCGAGGTTGTCATCGAAGCCGTCGCAGACGTCGAGCTCGTCGCAGACGCCGTCTGCGTCGGTGTCGCCGCTCAGGTCGTCGCCGCGACAGAGATCGCATCCGTCGGGGACTCCCTCTCCATCGCTGTCGAGGCTGTCGTCGAAGCCCTCACACACGTCGAGCTCGTCGCAGACGCCGTCTGCGTCAGTGTCGCCGCTCAGGTCGTCGCCGCGACAGAGGTCGCAGCCGTCGGGCGCGCCGTCTCCATCGGTATCGAGGCTGTCATCGACGCCCTCGCAGAGATCGAGGTCTCGGCACACGCCGTCGCCGTCGGGGTCCCCGGCGGCGTCGTTTCCGCCGCACAGGTCGCATCCGTCGGGGACGCCGTCTGCATCGGCGTCGGGCGTGTCGTCGAACCCCTCGCAGAGGTCTGTGTCATCACAGACGCCGTCGCTGTCGGCGTCGCCGCTGGCATCGTCGCCTCCGCACACATCACATCCGTCGGGCACGCCGTCTCTGTCCGTGTCGAGGCTGTCGTCGGCGTCATCGCAGCGGTCGTCGTCGTCACAGACGCCGTCCCCGTCCCCGTCCAGGCAGGCGCCCGCGTCCGTCGGCGCGGGGCTCGGCTCCTCGCCCGGGCCGCAGCCCCAGAGTCCGAGAGCCGCGACGAGGACGACCATGTGGCCGGCGAAGGCGATCGAGATCTTCATGAGCGCTCCCCAGCGTCCCGCGCAAGCGGGCCGCGTGTCCCCTTTAGCAGGAGAGGCCCTCTTGCGGGGGCGGCGGATGGCTCCTTCGCGCGCTTTCGACGGGTGTCGTTCAGCCGTTCGGCGCCGCGGCGAGCGCTATGCGGACTCGTCCCGCTCGAGCAAGCCGGCGTCCACGAGGTCCCTGGGGGCGTCCCGATTCCCGCTTCAGGCGAATGACCTCGTCGCGGTTGACGACGTGGACCGGCACGTCCTCCACCGTCATCGTGACGCGCGTCCGCCACGCGCGGGCGAAATCGCCGCCGGGCACCTGCCCATAGGGGATCGTATCACGCGCCGAGCGGTGCCCTCAGGCTGCCCCGCGCAGCGCTGCCGGCGGGGCCGCGCGCGTGCGCTCGACGAGGAACACCTCCTCGCCCTGCACAAAGAGCGGCTCGCGCGCGGTGACGAGCACCGAGAGGTGGCTCGAGCCGAAGATCCAACGCGCCAGCGTGTCACCGGCCAAGAGGCTCAGGTCATCGAAGCCGTCGACGACGAGCAAGGTGCGCTGCCGGCAGGCGAGGGCGGTCTCCACGGCGCCGATGGCGTCCGCGGTGCCTTCGGGCACGGGGCCCATGCCGACGGCCACAGCGACGGTCTCGAGCAGCTCCCGGAGCGTGGCGACGCTCGAGACGTCGCAGTGGAAGACGCCGCCCGGGAAGGTGTCGCGCTGGGAACGTCCGAGGCTACGCGCGAGGACGCTCTTGCCCGCGCCGGCGTCGCCCACGAGCGTGACGAGCTGGTGCGAGCGCAGCAGCGTCGACACCGCGGCCATCTCGCGCAGCATCCCCTTCGGCTCACTCCGCTCTTCGTCGGGCACGATGCGCGGCGCCGTGGGAGCTGCCGTCGGCACGCGCTCCACATCGGAGAGCAGCTTGGCCAGCCGATCCCTGGCGCGCTTCGTCGACGAGATGACGGTGCGGTCCTCTTGCGTCTGCATGGCACCTACATCTCGCGAACTGTGATCGCTGACCAGTCTGGAGGTCTGAAAACTTCTGTTTGACGCGCCATGTCACGTCGTGGCGGACCTCGTCACGCCACGAAAAAGCGCGGCCGGGGCCGCGCTCTCTCCACGAACAGACGACTCTCAGGGCATCACAGGTTGAGCGTGAGGAAGCCGCCCGCGAGGCCGGCGAGCGCGTACAGCTCGGGGACGCCGGTGGCGAGGAGCGCCTGGCCCTGGTCCATCTGGCCGTTGTTGATGGACTTGATGCAGGCCGCCGCCGTGCGCGCCTGGCCGTAGGCCGAGAACAGGTTCGGCAGACCGCAGATGACGCCCGCGAGCGCGACCTTCAGCGGGTCGGTGCCGCCGACGAGGCCCTGGATCATGAGGAACGCGATGGCGAACG
>CAYLZW010000068.1:0-22598 GCA_964388085.1 uncultured Myxococcales bacterium
GCAGTCGAATGAGTAGTCCGCCCCGCCGTCCAGCATGTTGACGAGATATGGCACCACGTCACCGACGTCCTTCGGGTTCACGAAGTCGGTCATGCCGAACTTGTAGCCCCACTCGGCCTTGCCGGCATTGATGTCGACCCCGACGATCCGGTCCGCGCCGGCCAGCTTCGCACCCTGGATCACGTTCAGGCCGATGCCGCCCAGCCCGAACACGACGACGTTGTCGCCGGGGCGAACCTTAGCCGTATTGACCACGGCACCCACGCCGGTGGTGACGCCGCATCCCACATAGCAAGAGGTCTGAAAGGGCGCGTCCTCGCGGATCTTCGCGACCGCAATCTCGGGCAGCACGGTGAAGTTCGAGAACGTGCTCGTGCCCATGTAGTGAAAGATCGTCTCCTTGCCGCGCGTGAAGCGGCTCGTGCCGTCGGGCATGAGGCCCTTCCCCTGCGTGGCGCGGATGGCCTGGCAGAGGTTCGTCTTGCGCGACAGGCAGTACTCGCACTGCCGACACTCGGGCGTGTACAGCGGGATGACGTGATCACCCTTCTTCACGCTCGTCACCCCGGCGCCCACGTCGACGACGACGCCGGCGCCTTCATGACCGAGGATGGCCGGAAAGATGCCCTCCGGGTCCGCCCCGCTGCGCGTGAAGTCGTCCGTATGGCACAGGCCCGTGGCCTTCACCTCGATGAGCACCTCGCCGGCGCGAGGTCCGGCGAGCTCGACCTCGTCGATGACGAGCGGCTCTCCGGCGGCGACGGCGATGGCGGCGCGGGTCTTCATGGCGTCCTCCCAGTGCGGCTCGGCCGCTGCGTGTGTGGTTCTCTCGTCGCTCAGGAGCAGGTGCTCAGCCGCGGCGCGCGCGCTGCAACTCCCGATCGAGCGCGTTGGCGAAGCGCTGCTTGTCCTTGGCGCTGAACGCCGCGGGGCCGCCCGTCATCATGCCGAGATCGCGCGCCTCGGTCAGGAAGTCGCGCACCGACAGGCGCTCGCCGACGTTGTCCTCGTCGAGCACGTCGCCGTGCGGCTGGATGACGATCACGCGCCGCTCGACGAGCCGGGCCGCGAGCGGGATGTCTTGCGTCACGCAGATGTCGCCGGCGGTCGCGTGCTCGACGATGTAGTCGTCGGCCATGTCGTCGCCGCCGGGGACCTTTATCATGCTGACGAGCGGCGAGCGCGGCACGAACATGGCCTTGTTCGCGACCACCACGGTCTTCGTCGCGGTGCGCTCGGCGGCGCGGAAGATGACCTCTTTGACCTGGCGCGGGCACGCGTCGGCGTCGATCCAGATGCTCATGAGCGCGATCCTGTCAGCTCCCTCGACGACGACAAGCGCGGCCAGGCAACGCCGTTCGAGCGCACGTCCTCAAAAGCAGAAACCCCCCAGTCGCCTGGAGGGTCCCCTCGTATTCAGCGAACCGACACGGTCACCCGCGGTCAGGTCAGCCGTTCCGCCGGGGACGAGCCCGCAGCGGAAAGCTCAACTACCAGCGATCGCGACCGCCACGACCACCGCCACCACCGCCGCCGCCGCCGGTGCGCTCGCGCGCCTCGTTGACGTTGATCGTGCGGCCGTCGAGCATGGCGCCATTCATCTGACGAATGGCCTCGTCAGCGCCCGACTCGAGCGTCACGAAACCGAAGCCGCGGCTGCGGCCCGTCTCGCGATCGGTGATGACCTTGGCGTCCAGCACCTCGCCGAACTGCTCAAAGGAAGCCCTCAAGCTCTCGTCGTTGGTGTCCCAGGAAAGGCTTCCGACAAACAACTTCTTCGACACTTCTCGTACTCCGCGCAACGCGTTTGTGCGTTGCCTCTGTCATCAGGACACGCGCCCGAAAGCAAGAGCTCCGAGCGCGATCACCGCGCGTCACCCCACATAGGTTTTGCGTGGCATCGGTGAGGGTGGGCAGATCCATTTGAAAAGGCGCACCTTGACACCTGAGGTCATTCTGACCACCTCGCGACGCTTGTCAATCAGGGGCGGGCTGATCCGCCGAGCCGCAGATCCGGGCTAGAGGCCGATCGCAGACGTTGCAGCGCGCTTTTCACGCGTCGCGTCAGAGGGCACGAGGCCTGGCCTCGCTCTCCGGGACCGCCGTCGCTCGAAAACCGAACGCGCCGCTCGCCCCAGCGCGGGGTTCGGCGGCGCGTGGCAGCGAGCGCGGGCCCGTCAGCGACGGTCGGTGGCGACGTTGACGACGATGTTGCGCCCGTCGAGGGGCGAGTCGTTGAGCGCCTCGATGGCCTTGGCGGCGTCCTTGCGGTTGGCCATGACGACGAAGCCGAAGCCGCGCGAGCGTCCGGTGTCGCGATCGGTGACGACGACGACCTCGGAGAGCGGACCGAAGGGCTTGAAGGCGGCCGCCAGCGACTCCTCGTTGGTGTCCCAGCTGAGACCGCCGACGAACAGGCGGGCGGGGATGGCGGCGGCCTCGCGGGGAGCGTTGGCGCGCGCCTCGATGGCGCGCATGGCCTGCTCGATGCTCGGGAGGTTACCGGCTGCCTCCTCGGCGGAGACCATCTCGAAGCCGCCGCTCGGGTTCTCCTTGCGGTCGAGCTTTCGCTCCAGCTTCTTTTCCTTCTTGCGGGCCTTGTCGGCCTCGCGCTGTCGTTTGCCACCCGAGTAAGACGCTCTCGCCATGAACTACCACCTTTGAAAGGGAACGAACGAAGAGGCACGGAGAGGGAAACAAAGGCACGGAGTACCAAAACGCGCGCGGTTGCTCAGAACTTTCCGCACGCGAGCTCCACCGTCCGTACCGGTACAGCGACTCAAGGCCGCGCTCGCAACAATCCGATTCTTCACTGTGGCGACGTGCCGGCGTTCGAGCGCCCGCGCGCTCGACGACGGCGGCGCGAGCGGCCGGCGGATCCTCCTGGCTCGCTCGGCGCGGGCTCCCCTTGCCTTCGCGGCGGCGGGCCGTGCTCCTGCGCGGAGCTCGGCTTTGGCGCTCTCGGCTGGGGCGCGCTCGGCCTCGGCGCGTCGGCCGACGGAGGGCTCGGCCGCGCTTGTTGCCGCGGGCGCTGTGCGTTGCCTTGCGAGCGCGCTTGTTGCCGCGGGGGCTGTGCGTTGCCGTGCGGCTGGCTCCCTCGGGGCTCGCTCGGCCGCTCGTTCCCGCGCGCCTTGCGAGCGCGCTCGTCCCGCGCCGGTCGACCCCGCTTGCCGAGGGAGCGCACGCCGCCCTCCTCGGGGACGAGCGCGCGATCGAGCGTGCCACGCTGATAGTGGCGCCAGAGCACGTCGCCGCAGTCGCGGAAGCGCAGCAGGCGCGGCGCGAAGCGCGCGAGGTGCTCGGTGATGTTGCGCAGATCGCGCGTCAGGATCTCGGACGCCTTGCTGTTACCGGACGCGTCGACGACCTGCGGCATGTCGATGATGGTAGGGCCGCGCGCGGTGATGAGGATGTTGAAGGCCGACAGGTCCCCGTGCACCTTGCCGTTCTGGAGCAGCAGCCGCACCTGCCCGAAGATCTCGCGGTGCAGCAGCTCGGCCACCTCGGGGGTGAGCTCGAAGTCCGCCAGGCGCGACGCGGGCTCGCCGTCCTCGTCGACGAGCAGCTCCATGAGCAGCACGTTGTCGTACAAGAGCACGGGCTCGGGCACGCGCACGCCGGCGTCGAAGGCCTCGTTGAGCGCGCGGTACTCCATCTCGCGCCAGCTCTCCTCGACGAGCTCCTTGCCATAGCGCGTGCGCCGGCCCATGGCGCGCTTGTCACGAGAGTTGCGCGTCTGGTTGCGGCCCTCGACGTAGTCGGCCGTGGCGCGGAAGGTGCGCTGCTCGCGCTCCTTGTAGACCTTGGCGGCGAGGCGCACCCCATCTCGCTCGACGATGAACACCGCCGCTTCTTTGCCGCTCATGAGGCGGCTCTTCACCTCATCGATGACGCCGTCCTCGATGAGCTTGTAAAGAACGTCCAAGACCACCTGCCTTTTGGCCGCGGCAGCGCCGCGCTCGTCGCGAGATTACCGTTTCGTGCCCGGACCGCCAGCCTCCGGCGCGGCAGCGTCGCTACTAGAGACCGCGATCGGTAGGTTCCGCCTCGATGTTCTCCTCCCTCGCCTACCGCGACTATCGACTGCTCTGGCTCAGCCAGACCTGTTACGCGGGCGCGCTGTGGATGGAGCAGATCGCGCGCCCCTGGCTCGTGCTGCTGCTCACGAACGATGACCCAGTGCACGTCGGCGGCGTGGTCGCGCTGCAGACCCTGCCGCAGCTCTTGTTCGGCGTCTTCGCCGGCGTCGTCGCGGACGGCTTCTCGCGCAAGACCATCCTCGTCTGGACCAAGCGCCTCGTGCTGCTGCTGAACGTGGTGTTCGCGGCGCTGCTCTTGAGCGGCCATATCGAGCTCTGGCACGTGTACGCCGCGGCCTTCGTGCGCGGCGCGTCGATGTCCTTTGACCAGCCCGCGCGCCAATCGCTCATCGCGAGCCTGGTGCCGGCGCGCCTGTTGACCAACGCCGTCGCGCTCATGAGCTCGACGCAGAGCGTGATGCGCATCCTCGGCATCACGGCCGCCGGCGGCATCATCGCGCTCGTCGGCATCGAGAAGGCCTGGCTCGCCATCGCGCTCGTCCTCGTCGGCGCCGTCGTCGCGGTGCAATTGCTAAACGTGCCGGGCGAGGCCGACTCGCGCGCGCGCGTGCGGGACGCGCGCGGACTGTGGCGCGAGCTCTCCGGCGGCGTGCGCTTCGCGGCGCAGCGCGGCGAGATCCGCGGCGTGCTGCTTCTGTCGCTCGTCTACTTCTCCTTCGGCATGTCGTACCTGCAGGTGTTCCTGCCGCTGTTCGCGCGCCTCGAGCTCGACCTCGGCGCCATCGGGCTGAGCGTGCTCGGCGGCGCCAGCGCTGTCGGCGCGCTCGCGGGCGCGCTCTGCATCGCGCACACGCGGCCGCTGCGCCTCGGCCTGCTGCTGCCCGCGGCGACGACGACGATGGGGCTCGCGCTCGTCTTCTTCGCGCTCAGCTGGGCGCTGCCCGCGCCGCTCGATGTCGCGCTCGCGCTGCCGCTGCTCGTCGTCGTCGGGCTCATGCAGACGAGCTACTTCTCGCTGACGCACTCGATCCTCTTGAGCGCCTCGCCCGAGGCCATGCGCGGTCGCGTCGTCAGCCTGCTCTCGCTGTCGCGCGCCCTGGTCACCGTGGGCGCCTCCGTCGCTGGGCTTCTGGTGGCGCGCTACGGCCTACAGAGCGCGCAGGCGCTCTACGGCGGGGTGTGCGCCAGCGCCGGCGTCGTCGTGCTGACGTGCGCGCGATCGCTGCGCGCCTACCGGCTGCGCGAGGACGAGGCTGTCGAGCGAGAGCCCCTCGCGGAGCTCAGTCCGCGACGCCGTTCAGCATCAGGCTGAGGAGGTCCGCGACCTGGTAGCGATAGCTCTCGCGCGCGAGCGCTTGGTAGCGCGGGTAGCTCTCGCCGTTCTCCTCGACGATGCGCGCGACCGTATCGCTCGTCTGCTCGAAGGCCGCGCGGATGGTCTCGAGCGTCCAGGCGCCGGTGTGCGCGGGCGTGGTGAGCCCCTCGCGTGCGTCCTTCTCGAGGTCGACCCAGTCGTCGAGCATCTGGATGAACTCGCTGACCTCGTACATCCACTGGTGCTCTTCTGCGCCCATGTGCCGCCGCACCGTCCAGGCCAGCCCGTCGATGCCGGTCAGGATGCCGACCTTGCGGTGACACAGGCCGTCGGGGTCTTCGTGGCCGAGCATGTTGCGCACCTCGGCCTCGCCCCACGCCACGCAGCCCTCCATGGCGCGCGCGAGCTCCTGCTTCTCCTCGTCGCTGCAGCCCTCTTCGAGCGCCACGCGCAGCGCGCGCACGAGGGCGAAGGGAGCGTTCGGCGGCGGCGCGTCCCCGCGCAGGATCCGGCGCAGCAGCTCGCCGCGAGCCGCGGGCGCGACGCCGTCCAGGTGGTTGTCGAACGCTTCGTCGACGAGGGCGATGAAGGCGGCCATCTGCACGATGCGGCGGTTCTCGCGCCCGAGCAGCAGCCAGGCGAACAGCGGCAGCATGAACCTCATGCCGGCGACGATGACGCCGTTCGGCACGCGCAGCGCTCGACAGAGCGCGTTGAAGGCGCGCAGCACGCGCGGGCGCTGCTTGGACACCACGACGACGGTGTAGGGCGCGGGCGCGTAGACGTTCTGCGCGCCGATCTGGAATTTCCGATAGAACGGCGTGCCGCGCACCTCGGGCCAGTGCTCGGAGATGAGCGGCTCCACGTAGCGCTTCCAGTAGCGGCGGGTCTCTCCCCGCAGCGCCACCGGCAGGCCGGCGAAGCGCGCGTCCGGGTGGCCGATGATGGCGCGCACCGCGTCGGCACGCGCCTGCCCGCGCAGCTCGCGCTCGTCCTCCGCGGCGTCCACGACGTGCAGCCCGGCCGCGGGGGCCGGCGCGCGGGCGGGAGTCAGGGCTCGGTCTCGCTCGACGCTGCGCAGCGGGTGCGTAGGGTGCATCGCTGACACCCTAGGGCTTGTCCGCGAAGGGACACAAGCCCTAGCCGCGACGCTCGATGCGCGCGCGCAACCTCGAGGTCCGGAAGGAGCGCCGCGCCAGCGCCTCCACGAGGAGCTCGCGCCGGCCGACGAGCGTGACCGAGCGCCTGGCGCGCGTCACCGCCGTGTACAAGGTCTCGCGCAGGAGCAGGCGATTGCCCTCGTCGGGCAGCAGCACGAGCACGTGGTCGTACTCGCTGCCCTGGCTCTTGTGCACCGTCATGGCGAAGCAGAGCTTGGCGCGCGGCAGCCTGCCGCTCGGCAGACGTCGTACCCCGCCCGACGAGGGGAACGCGACGTCGAGCCGGATCTCACCCGGCGGCGCTCCGGTGTCCTCGCGCACGAGCGCGGCCACACCCTGGTCGCCGTTGAACAAGCCGGCGCCGTAGTCGTTCTCGAGCACCAACACCGGGGCGCCGGGGAAGTGATAGTCGCCGGCGGGGCCGGCGCGGTGCAGCAGCTCGCGCAGGCGGCCGTTGACGGCCTCCTCCCCCGCGGGCCCCTTGTGCGTGAAGCAAAGAGCGCGCGCGCTGGCCGTCTTCTCGAGCAGCGCCCGCAGAGACGCTTCGTCGCCCGGCACAAAGCCCTCGTGAAGCTGCCGCCGGAACGCCGCGGGCGGACGGATGAGCTCGGCCCAGCGCAGCAACAGGGCCTCGCGCACCGCTGACGCAGCCGTCGCTTCGACAAACGCAACACCGTCGAAGTCGAGCTCCTCTACGCTCCGTTCGACGAGGCTTCGCTCGAGCACGACGTCGGCTGCCGTGGCATCGGCGCCCGGCGCGGCGGCGCCCTCCGCGCGCTGCATGGCGGCGGCGAGCTCGCGGACGGAGCGGCCGCCGGGGGTGTCCGCTTGCCGAAAGGGGCGCTTGAGCCGGACGTAGGACGCGGCCAACGAGGTGTCCTCGGCGTCGGGCAGCGCTGCGATGGCGCCCGCTAGCGCGGGAGAGGTCTCTGGCCCGAGCTCGTCGAGCAGCGACGTGAGCGCGCGGCGCAGCGCCGGCGAGGCGGCGGGCGCTGACGACGTCAACTGACGCAGCACGTCGCCCGTGCCGACGGCCGGGAGCTGCTCGGCGTCGCCCACCAGCACGAGCGTGAAGGGGCGCGCGCGCGGCAGCGCCGTCGTGAGCGCGGCCATCAGCGGCAGGTCCACCATGGAGACCTCGTCGATGATGACGAGGCGGGCCGGCAGCGGTGCGCCCGCGTCTCGCTGCGGGAAGCGCGCGCGGCGCGTGTAACCGAGCAGGCGGTGCAGCGTGCGCGCCTCGACGCGGGCGCCGGCGAGCGCGCGATCGCTCTCGAGCGCGCCGTCGCCGAGCAGGCGCAGGCTCTCCTCGACCGACTCCGTCATCCGCTTGGCCGCCCGGCCGGTGGGCGCCGCGAGCACGAGCTCGCCCGGAGCGACGCCCGCGGCCGCGAACGCCCGCAGCAGCGCCGTGATGACGGAGGTCTTGCCGGTGCCGGGCCCGCCCGAGAGCAGCAGCAACGACGAGCAGCAGGCCTGCAGCACCGCGCGCACCTGCTCGGGCGCGAGCGCGAGCGGCTGACCGTCCCGGCCGTACAGCGGCGCGTCGGCGAGGGTCGCCCGTAGCGCGGCCGCGGCGCCGGGGAGGGGCGCACGCTGCCGCTGTGCCTCGAGGAGCCGCGCGACCGACTCTGCGACGACGGACTCGGCCGCGCCCAGATAGTGGAAGGTGACGACGCCGTCCTCGAGCACCAGCGGGCGTCGCTCCGGGGAGCTGCCGCAAAGGCGCGCGGCGCTGGACGAGCTCGCCTGGCGCTCGAGCCCACGCGCGAGGCCTCGCACCACGCCCGCGGCGTCCACGGGAGCGCCGCGCGAAACCAACCACGAGACCAGCTCCGCGTAGTCGGGCGCGAGGCCGAGCGCGAGCGCGCTGCTGCCGGCGCTGACCTCGATCTGCAGCGCCACCAGCAAGGTCGCCAGCGCCGCCCGCTCCTCGTCGCCGCTGCCCGCGGTGAAGTGATCGAGCAGCAGCTCCAGCGACGCGAGCTCCGCCTCGCTCAGCGCGTGCTCGGCCGCGAAAGCGCGCACGCGTGCGAACGGGTCCGCTTCTCTTCGCAGCAAGGCGCTCGCGACGGCGCCGCGCGGGCTGAGCGGCGGCCGGTCGAGGTAGCGCGCGTGGTCGCTCATGGGGCGCTCCCCCCGAACACCGCGTCGTCGTCGTCGCCGCGCGCCCGCCGCCGGTAGGGCCAGCGGCGCAGCAGGTCCTCGTAGCGCATCACCTGCTCGAAGCGCGGCAGCTCGTGGAACACGCCGTAGCCGGGCGGCGCGTCCGCCTGTCCGCTGCCCCGCAGGTAGAAGTAGAAGGTGCCGCCGAACTTCTGCCGGTAGCTCTCCTCGTCGCGAACGCCGAGCCAACGCAGCACCGCCAGCGTGTAGATGGCGACCTGCAAGCGGTACTTCTCGTCGACGTGCGCGGCCACCCGCTCCGGCCGGTAGTCCGAGCCCGCGGCGCCGGGCTGCGCGCGCAGGAAGTTCGTCTTCCAGTCCACGATGCAGGTGCGTCCCGCGTGGCGGAAGACGAGATCGAGGCTGCCGGTCAGCCACCCGCGCCGCACGCGGAAGCAAAGATCGTCGTCGTCCTCTGATGGCATGACATCCATGGTTTCCGGAATGACGGAGTTTGGCGCCGGCGGCGCTCCCTCGGCCGCTCGCAGCAGCGGGTGCTCGTCCTCGGGGATGGGCAGATAGAAGCGCACCTCCGGCAGGCGCTGCTCGAGGGCGCAGAAGGGCGGGTACTCGACGAGCTCCTCGCTGCCAGGCGCCGCGCGGCCGTGGAACGGCCGGCGCAAGGTGTGAAACAACAACGACGCGGTGGCGTCGATCTGCGCGCGATCGAAGCCGAGCCGCTCGAGCTCCGCAAAGTGTCCACGAGCGCCCTGCTCCACGGCGCCCTGCTCGAGCGCGGCCCCGTCGAGCCAAGCCGAGGGGTCTTCCGCCGCGCGCAAGGCTGCCAGCTCCGTCGTCGAGCCGAGCAGCGCCTCGAAGATGTTGTGCACGGCGATGCCGACCCGCGCGGAGCCCGGCAGGATCAGCGGCTCGTCGCGCCCCGGCGTGGCGACGTTGGCGGCGGCGACCTCGACCTCGTCGGGCGCGCGGCGCTCGCGGCCGGCGTCCTCGGACAGCGCCTCGAGCGGCGGCTCATAGGGCCCGCGCGTGACGTCGTCGCTCTGTTCGGAGAAGTCGGTCTCGAGGGGCACCGCCGCCGGCGTACCGGCCGGCTCGGGCTCGACCGGTGCGTGCCCGGCGGCGCCGCCGGAGCGACGCTCGAGGGCCGTGTACGACGTCTGCAGCGGTCCCCGGCGGGCGCTGACGAGCCGCGGCAGGCGGCGCTGCGACTCGACGCTCGGCGCCGGGCGCGGCGGCGTGAAGCTCGCGAGAGCGTCGCGCACCGAGTCGTCGAGGACATCGGGCAGCGGAGGGATCCGCGCGGCCAACCGGCCCGCCTCGCGCACCTCGACGTGCTCGTTGCCGCCCTGCTGCCAGATCTCACACAGCCGAGGGCGCACGCGCCGGTAGAGGCCCGGCACGAGGTGGCTGCCCTGCTGCCGCGGCGACCAGAACGGCAGATAGAGCTTCCCCTTCGCGCGCGTCGCGGCGACGTAGAGGAGGCGCGCGTTCTCCTGATCGTTCGCCTCCCCCCAGCTCTGGCCGGCGTCGCGCTCGGGGTTCAGCACGAGGGCGGAGCCGCGGCCCACCGGCAAGACCTCGGGCAGCTTGGGCGCTCGCTGCTCCCGGCCTTTGAAGCCGCCGGCGAGGAACACCACCGGGTACTCGAGCCCCTTCGACGTGTGCATGGTCATCAAAGTGATGAGGTCCTGCTCGGACTCGAGGCGCAGCAGATCGGCCTCGGAGACCTCGTCGGGCGTCTGCTCGACGCGACGGCGCAGCTCTTCGACGAGCCGCGGCAGCATCCAGCCCGTCTCGGCGTGCAGCCGCAGCGTCTCGTCGAGCAGGTGGCGCATGTTGGTGGCCGCGCGCTCGCCTTCGCAGAACAACAGGCGGCGAATGACCGCGCTGCCCTGCTCGAGCGCGCGCAACATGCCCGGCACGTCCCCGCGGCGCGCGAGCGCGAAGAGCGAGGACAGCAACGTCACCTCGGCGCTGTCCGGCCCGAGATCGCTGACGTCGGCGAGGGCGTCACCGCGGATGGCGAAGAACGACGTGGCGAACGCGCGCATGACGTCGTTCGTGTTCTCGGGATCGAGCACGGCGATGAGCATGTCGAGGAGATCGAGCGCCTCCGCCGTCGCGTACAGCCCGCGCCGCTTGTACTGCGCGTAGGGCACGCCCGCCCGCCGCAGCGCGCGGCCCATGTGCCGCAGGTCCTCGTGGGAGCGGCCGAGCACGCAGA
This sequence comes from uncultured Myxococcales bacterium, assembly GCA_964388085.1. Classification (GTDB taxonomy): domain Bacteria; phylum Myxococcota; class UBA727; order UBA727; family CAYLZW01; genus CAYLZW01. The sequence goes on from CAYLZW010000068.1 coordinate 10,867, forward strand.
TGTCCCTGGCGCACAGGCGGCGCTCGCGCCGATCTCGCTTCGGATCGCGCACGCGAATGCCGCACGCGTCGGACAGCAAGCGGCGGATCTCGGCGGCGACACCGTGCGCGAGGGCGCCCCCGAGCTCGCCCTTGCTATAGCGCTCTTGAGGCTCCTGCTCGAAGACGCCCGCGGGCGCCAGCAGCACCAGCGGGCGCGCGCCCTCTTCATCCTGGAGCTGGTAGCCGCCGCGCGCCGTCAGCGGCCGGTAGGCGATGGGCTCGTCGGCGAACAGCCGGTCTGCGAACACGTCGTCGAGAGCACGCAAGAGCGCCGGGGTGCTACGCCAGTTGTCGTCGAGCGTGACCTCGTCGCCGCCGCCCGCGGCGAGGATCTCGCCCGCCGCGCGCTGGTAGGCCTGCACGTCCGCGCCGCGGAAGCGATAGATGGCTTGCTTGGGATCGCCGACGACGACGAGGCCGCCGTCCGCCCGGCGCTGCTCGCCCGCGGCGCGCACGAAGACGGTGCGAAAGATGTCCCATTGGCGATCGTCGGTGTCCTGGAACTCGTCGATGAGGCCGAGCGCGAAGCGCTCTCGCAGCGCGCGCAGCAACAGGCGCTGCGAGAGCGGCGCGTCCTCCTCGGAGGCGAGCGCGTCGCGCAGGCGCCAGACCATCTCGTCGAAGGTGAGCGTGCCGCGCTCGTCGTGCAGGTGGCGCATCTCCGCGCGCACATCGGGCGCGAGCGCCGCCGCGGCGTAGGGCACCGCGTAGTCGCGCAGCGCGTCAACCTCGAGGAGGAACGCGCGCTGTTCGTCGGTGTGACAGGCGGCCTTCACCTTGCCCGCGCGCACGCGCCCGAAGGCCGCGTTGTTCTTCGGCATCGCCGCCGCGGCCGGCCCGATGGCCGCGAACATCACCGCGCGCCCTCGATCGAGGCTGTCCTTGGCGAGCGCCAACCCGTCGAGGAGGTTCTGCGTGAAGCTCCAGTAGGCGCGCAGATCGTCCGTGACGAACCTGCCTCCCACGTAGGGGTGCGCGTGAAACGGGTGCGCGTCGCCCTGCGCCATGCTCGGCTCACCGAGCGTCCGCCAGGACTCGAGCAGGGCCGCCGCGCGCGCCTCGAGGTCTTCGAGCGATGGCAGCACCGGCTCGCGTACACCCGCGACGCGGCGCACCGTCTGCTCGATCTCGTCCCGTCGCGGCATCGGCAGGCTCGACCAATAGCGCTCCAGCGCGGGCTCGGCGATGCGCCGGCGCAGCACCGAGCGCCACGCTTCGTCGAACGGGCTGTCGACGACGTCGTCACCCGTTCCGGGCGGGAGGCCGGCGAGCACGCCATGCTCCTTGAGCGCCTGCAAACAAAACTGATGAATGGTGCCGATGAGCGCGCCATCGAAGCTCGCCAGCGCCCGCGCCGCCAGCGCTTGTTCGCGCGCGCCGATGCGCCAGGCCCCGCCGCTCACCGGCTGCACGGGGTCGGGCTCGAGCACCCGGCGCAGGCGTTCGCGCACCCGCTGGCGCAGCTCCCCCGCGGCCTTCTCGGTATAGGTGACGACGAGCAGGCGGTCGATGGGCAGCTCGCCCGACAGCACGACGTCGACGACGAGGTGCTCGATCAGGTGGGTCTTGCCCGTGCCCGCGGACGCCCCTACCGAGCACCACGACGTCCGGCGCACCTCGTCGAGGATGTCAGGGCGCGCCAGCCAGCCCGTGAGCTCCGCGTCGCTCGCGAGGGTCGTCGTCATCGTCGCTCCCCTGACTCGAGCTCGAACAGCGGCAGGAAGCGCTCGCGCAAGAGCGCGGCGAGCTCTGTCTTCGTCGGCGCGCGGCAGCCCGCCAGATCGCGCAGCGGCTCCTTACGCCGCTCGGGCAGCGCCTCTCGGTCCGGCCAGGCGCTTGCCAGCTTCTCGAGCAGATAGGCGTACGCGTTGCTCAACTTGGCGTCGTCCTCGACGACGTCGCTCATGTCGCGCACGTCGCCGAGGCCGAGCCAGCCGAGGGGCAGATGGAAGGGATGCAAGCCGCTCACGAGCGGTCTGATCAAGCGCTCGAGGTAGGCGCACGCCTCCGCCGTCGACGGCGCGCGCAAATGGACCGGGGCGATGGCCTCCTTGCCCGCGATGCACAGGCTGGTGACGGGCGCGCCGTCGGGCAAGAGCCCCGCCGCCGCGAGCAGCATCACCTCGATGTGCAGGCGCAGATCGTCATTGGTGCCTTTGCCGGCGCCGGGTTTGCTGCTGCGGCCATGGAAGCTGACGAGGAGCGGCTCCTCGAGCGAGCCGAAGAGCATGCTGCTCGCGTGCGTGAGCTCGACGAGGCCGAACGCCGTCCGCAGCACGACTGGCGGAGCGCTGATGGTCAGCATGGAGCGGCGCGTCGCGTCGCCGAGCACGAGCGCCCCGCGATAGGGCTTCGCGGAGAACGCCTGGTACTCGCTGGCGAGCGCGTCGATTACGGCGAGCGCCCGCTCGCGCGGCAATTGGAGCGCCTCGGGAGGACACAGCGCGCCGAACGGCAGCGCGCCGAGCCGCTCCTCTCGCTCGAGCGCCTCTCGGACGACGCGCTCGACGTGCGCTTCGCCCGGCGGCGCCGCCCGTGAGGCCTCGAACAACGCGCGCAGGACGCCTTGCGTAAGCTTCCAGATGGCAAACGGCTCGCTCTGAAACGGCTCGTGCTGCTTGAGCGCCTCCTCGTCGGCGTCGAGGTGCCAGCCCTTCAATTGCAGGTTCTCCTCGGCGCTCGCCGCGAGCGGATCCTGGAGCACGTCGCGCAGCCGCCAGGAGTTGAAGCGACGTATCGTCGTCGTCGACCTCATCGCCGGCCGCGTCCGCGGCGCAGGCGGCACGAGGGCGGCCCGTTCGCGCGTTCCCTCGTGCGCCAGGCTGCGCTGCAGGCTCGCCGTCGTCAGGATGTGCTCGGGCGCGTCCGGAGCTTCGCTGCGCAGATGCGCTTCGAGCTCGCGGCGGAGACGCAGCGCGTCCCAGTCGAGGGCGGCCTCGAGGTCGTGCGAGCGCAGCGCGCGTGCGCTCGCACCGTCGTGCTCGTGCTCGTGCTCGTGCTCGTCACCGGCGGCGAAATAGCGGTCCGAGTGCGCGAACAGCGGGTGGCTGACCCTCGCCGCGTCGCGCAACCAGGCGACCGGGAACGCCTCGAGCAGCTCAGCGATCACCGACGATGGCGCGCGCGTGGCGTCCTTCTCCACGTCGTGATCCTGGTAGCTGAAGAGGAGGCGCCGCTCGGCGCTCAACACCGCCTGCAAGAACGCGAGCTGCTGCAGCTGCCGCCCGCTGTGCGGCAGAGTCGGCTCTCGGGTGCGCACGTCGAGCGGCGCGCTCCCCTCGCGGGCGGGGAACTTGCCCTCGACGAGCCCGCTCACGCACACGGTGCCGAAGGGAATGGCGCGGTTCTTCTGCAACCGGCTGACGGCGACACCGCGGGTTCGAAAGCGCCCCACCGCGCCGCCGTGCGTGCCGAGCGAAGCGCGCAGCAGCTCGACGATGGTGACGTAATCGAGCTCACCCGACCCCGGCGTCGTCGTGGTCACCTCATCGAGCTGCGTCAGGGCGCGGATGGCGCCGATGAGCGCGGCGAAGTGGGTGGTGTCGGCTTGGGTCCTCGGCGACAGGTAGGTGCGGACGAGCGCCTCGAGCACCTCGGCCCAACGCTCGCCGCTCAAGCTCGCGCCCGCGAGCGCGCGGACGTCCTGCAGCAGCGACGACACGACGGCGGCGAAGCCGCTCGCTTCCGTGCGATCGCGCGGCAGCTCGACGGTCAGGGTTTCGGCGCCCGCCACCTCGCACGTCGTCACGCCGGACACGTACGCGCCGAGCGCCAGGCGGGCGAGGCCTTGCGCCCAGGAGTAGAGCGGCGTGCCCCCCGTGTAGCGGAGCTCCGCCTCCTCGCCGTCGAAGCCGAGGTAGACGCCGGCGTCGCGACACAGCATCGAGGCGCGCTCGGGATCGAGGCCGCCGCCCTGCCCGCCTCGAAAGCACGGGTGCGTGACGACGGCGAGCACCGCGTCGCGGCGCGCCTTCGTGTCGGGGAGCGCGAGCAGCGCGACGGCGACGTCGAGGAGGCGGCTGGCGCGGCCCCCATGCGGCGCGCTGTGCAAGAGGCCGCCGACGCCGGCGAAGCGATCCTCGAGCCAGGGGATCTGCGCCCGATAGTCGACCGACAACACGGCGACGTCGTTCAGCAGGGTGTGCTCACGCGGATCGAGCAGCTCGTCCCAGAGCGCGTTGGTGATGACCTCGGCCTCTCGCCGGGCGCCGGGCGCGGCGAGCAACCTGACGCTGTCGTCGTCGAGCACCGCCGACGCCTCGAGCCCGCGCGGCTGTACCAGCGCGTGGTGTAGCGCACGCAGGGCCGATCCCGCGGGTGTGCGCGGCTCGTTCGCGAGCCGCTCGACGACCGCACCGGACGCGATCGCCTCGGCGGTCTGCCGAGCAGGCGCGCCCCAGCGACAGAGCAGGCTGTCGGGATCACGACGCCAATCGGCGTCCTCGCGCACGGTGTCGAGGTAACAGCGCGCATCGAAGCGATCGCCGAGCGCGCGCACGACGTCCCGCTCGCGCGGCGACAGGTACGCGTAGCCGAAGAAGCACAGTGACGTCGTGAGCGGACGGTCGCTGCGCACCACCTCGTCGAGTAGACGCCGGAGGCGTACCGGCGAGCGGCGGCGCCGGGCGACGCCACCCACCATTTGCTCCCCCGCGTGCTCGACCACGCTGCGCCAGAGCGCCGCTTGCCAGTGGGCCTCTGGATGCTCGTGCGCTTCCGCCCGATCCTGCTCCCAGCGATCCAGCAGCTCCGGGTGGCTGTCGTCGTACGCGAGCAGTTGCTCCGCCAGCGCCAGCGCCAGCCGCACACGACGGCGGGAGCGTGACGACGCGGACAGAGGGGCGCGTTCGCCTTCGCGACCCGACGTGGTGGGCGCCGCGGGCTCGAGCAGGCGAGCGATGCGGCGCCAGGCAGGGGCGGCGTCCGCCTCGAGGCGATCGAAGGCATGCAGGAGCGCTCGCGTCAGGGAGCGCGGCTGCCAGGTCGGCGGCGGATCGTCGAGCAGCTCGGCTGCACAGCGCGCCAGGGCGGCCTCGACGCTGCCGGCGTCTACGTTCATGAAGACGCCGAGGTCCTGCGAGACCTCTTGCTCGAGCCAGGCCTGCACGTCGCGGTTCGGCGCCGCGAGGAAGACGCGCTCGAACGGATCCGCGCGAGCGGCGAGATCGCGACGGAACGCGCGCGCCAGCGGCCGGAGCCCCGCGCCGAGCACCACGCGCAGCCCCCGTTCGTCTCGCTGCCGACCCTGCGACAAAGCGCTCCCCTTTGCGAACCCCGACGAGCCCGCCCGGACCATCCGCCAACGGCGTGCTCTTACGCAAGCCGCGGGCAGCATCGTCCCGCACGACGACAAGGCGCGTCGCATTGACGCTCGGGGACAACGAACGAGCGCTAGGGTGCGCTCACGGCGGAGGGCGTGCGATCCTCGCGAGATGACCGAGACGCTCTACCGTCATTGGATGATGCTGAAGGCGCTGCCGCGCGCGCCGCGCAAGGTCGCCGTGTCTCATCTGCACGAGCGGCTGCGCGAGCAGGGGCAGGCCGTCACCCGCCGCAGCGTCGAGCGTGACCTCGTGAAGCTGGCCAGCCTCTTCCCCATCGAGTCGGACGGGAACAAGCCGGCCGGCTGGTATTGGATGAAGAACGCCATGCCCATGGACATCCCCGGCATGGACCCGCACACCGCCATCACCTTTCGGCTGGTCGAGCAGTACCTCTCGCAGCAACTGCCGCGCTCGACGCTGAAGGTGCTCGAGCCGCACTTCAAGAGCGCGCGCAAGGTGCTCGCGTCGCTGCGCAAGGAGGGGCTGCCGGCCTGGGCCGAGAAGGTGCGCGCCGTGCCGCGCGGGCAGGCGCTGTTACCGCCTCGCGTCGCGCCGGCGGTGCTGCCGGCCGTGCACGACGCGCTGCTGTACGGGCGCTGCCTCGAGGTCAGCTACCACAACGCGGACGGCGCCCTGAAGCAGGGGGAGCTGCATCCGCTGGGGCTCGTCTATCGCGACGCGGTCGGCGTGCTGCTCGCGACCTGGACGGACTACAGCGACGTCCGCCACTATCCACTGCATCGCATCCAGAGCGCGCGCATGAGCGAAAAGGAGCGCGCGCTGCCGGCGGACTTCTCACTCGACGAGTACGTGCGGCGCGGGCACGCGTCATTCGTGCTCGACCGGCGTCCGCTGAACCTGGTGCTGCGGGTCTCGCCCGTCGCCGTTCACACGCTGCTCGACACGCCGCTGTGCGCCGACCAGAAGGTCGTGTCAGAGCCGGACGGCTACCTCCGCATCGAGGCCACCGTGCCGTCCGACACGCGCGCGCTGCGCGCGTTCCTGCTCGGCTTCGGGCCGACCCTCGAGGTGGTCGGCCCAAAGCGCCTGCGTGACGAGATGCGCAAGGCGGCGGAGGAGCTACGGAGGCTCTACCGCAAGCGCTGAGCGACCGCGCTGGCCTCAGGCCGCGCGGTACTTGGTGCCCCGCGCCTGGCCGCTCTTCTTCACGCGCTTGTCGGCGACGAGCCGACGGGCGGGCAGCTTCAGCTTCTTCGAGTTGATGCCCATGGCCGTCGCGAGCTCTTCGAGGCGGCGGCCGCCCTCCTTCCTGATCTCGCGGTAGAGCCGCTCGTCGAGCGCGGTGCCGGCGCCGGCGCCACCCGCGGCGCGTGCGGCGGTCTTCTTGCCGGCCTTCTTGCCGGCCTTCTTACCGGCCTTCTTGCCGCGAGCCGGGCCACCGCGCGACGACGTGCGGAGAGCCTCGGCGACGGCGTCCTGGGCCGCTTCGTTCATGAGCTCGGCGAGCTCGTTCGTGAAGGCCTGGATGCGCGCCTGGAGCTGAGCGTTGATGTCTTTCGCCACTGCTTGCCTCGGGTAGTTGTTTCAACCGGCCCATGCCGTGAAACCATTTGACCCTGCCATTTAGCAGAGTCTAGCCGAGATTCAACAAGTCCGATGTTTTTTTGTCTTTGTCTCCGGCCGACTCGCGCGGCGGCGGCGAGGTCCCACCGAAAACCTGCCCCGGCAGAGGCTTCCCCACGTCGACGGCGGCCGGTGCACGTGCGCCGCGATCGCGTGCTCGAGTGGCCCTCGCCACCAATGACGCCGGCCGAATGTTCGAGACTGATATCGGAACGGGCGTTCAGCAGTCGGTGTGCGCAGCATAGACACCCGTTTCCGCGCCCTCGCGCGGAGGCCAGGTTCTGCGGGGCCACCGGCGGCGGCCACAAACCCACGCGCCATTCCCCCGAATCGGCGCCGCCGGGCGTGACGACGCACACGTCATCCCCGGTTTCTCGACGGGAAAACGCTCGCTATCGAGGGCGCATGTACCGCTGCGCGCTGCTCTGCCTGCTCCCGTTTACGATGGCCTGTGACGGCTGTGATCCGGGCGAGATGCCCGCCGACGATGCAGGCCTTCTGGAGCCGCCTGACGCCGGTGAGGGCGAAGGTGAGGGTGAGGGTGAGGGTGAGGGTGAGGGTGAGGGCGAAGGCGAAGGCGAAGGCGAGGGTGAGGGCGAGGGCGAAGGCGAGGGCGAAGGCGAAGGCGAGGGCGAAGGCGAGGGCGAAGGCGAGGGCGAAGGCGAGGGTGAGGGCGAAGGAGAAGGCGAAGGCGAGGGTGAGGGCGAAGGAGAAGGCGAGGGCGAGGGCGAGGGCGAGGGAGAAGGAGAAGGAGAGCCAGACGCGGGCGTTTCTCCGGGTGCCGGGGACGTCTGGGTCGAGATTGACTACTCGAACGCCTACACGCCCTCGTCGCCGACCTGGCGCTTCTCTGCTTCACCAGGCTGGGGCGCCGCGCAGTGGGCCATGCCGGGCGACAATTGGCCCGAGGCCTGGGACCGCTGGAACAACATGGAGGTGGTGAGCGACCCCATCGGCACGGTGCTCGCCATCGGAGGCAGCGGCGAGCTGCAGCTCATGATGGGGCTCGAGGAGCTCGTCTCCTACGACTCGATCTCCGTGCGCGTCGAGGGCCGGAGCCTCGCCTGCTGCTCACAGGTGACCTTCAGCGTCTACAACCCCTGGAATGGCTGCGGCGTCGACGGCGTGCAGCTCGGCCAGCAGTGGGACGTGCAGAGCGTCGACCTCGACCTGGCGAGCTGCGCCGTCCCCGGTCAGGGGGTGCAGGCCATTCGCGTGGAGCCGACGAACGGCAGCGTCGCGCTCGTGCGCCTGCGCGTCACCCTGCACGGCGCCGTTTGGTGACTGCCGTCCCCCGTCTGGATGTCCCTCCGGCGCTCGCGCTTTGCCCTGCCCCGATCCGCTCACGCGAGCGGTAACCTTTTGCACCCGGCGCGCCTCGAATGGTCGCGGAGACGTTTTCCGCGCCCTTCCCAAGAGGTAAGCCATGCAGGTTCAGCTTCGTTCCTTCACCAACGGACATCCGGCCCGCGGATTTGACACCCTCGTCTCGCGCGCGCTGCCCGTCCTGTGCGGGGTCGCACTTGTTGCGCTCGCCGGCTGTGCGTCCACGGCCAAGAGCGACGCCGCCCCGAGCGACGGCGCGAGCGCCTCGAGCGACGCAGCGAGCGGTCCGAGCGATGCCGAGATCGCGGCCATCGTGGTCGCCGCCAACTCGGTCGACATCGAGGCCGGCAAGCTCGCGCAGAGCCAGTCCACCAGCGAGGCCATCCGCACCTTCGCCGAGCGAATGGTCGTGGACCACACCGCCGTCAACGAGCAGGCGGTCGCGCTCGTCACCCGCCTCGGCGTCACGCCTGTCGAGAGCGACGCCAGCCGCGGCCTGCTCGCCGACGGGGAGAAGACGCGCGAGCACTTGAGCACGCTCGCCGCCGCCGACTTCGACAAGGCCTACGCCGAGCACGAGGTCGCCTACCACGAGGCCGTCATCAACGTCGTCGACACCGTGCTGCTGCCGAGCGCGCAAAACCAGGAGCTGAAGGATCTGCTGACGGCCGTGCGCCCCGCGCTCGTGGCGCACCTCGAGCACGCTCGTCAGATGCAGTCCTCCCCGGCGGATGGCGCGGAAGTCGTCGAATGAGCGCTCGGCTCCTCCTGCTCCTCCTGGTCTCGAGCGCGAGCCTCTTCGCGCTCGGCGCCAGCTCGGACGAGCCCGAGCCCGTCGTGCACCAGGTCGCGATCCGGCAGATGAAATTCGTGCCCGAGGTGCTCGAGGTGAAGGCCGGTGACCGCATCGTGTGGGTCAACGAGGACATCTTTCCGCACACGGTGACGGCCACGGACGGCTCGCCCGACTCGGGGCTCATGAAGCAGAACCAGACCTGGACGTGGATCCCCGACGAGAAGGGGGAGCACGCTTACGTCTGCGCGTATCACCCGACGATGAAGGGGAAGGTCGTCGTAAAGTAGCGTCTTCGCGCGCTGCACCATACGGAGCCGCCAAGGATGTTTCGTCCTTGGCGGCTCTTCGGTTCATGGTTCGCACGACGACGTTGGGCTCCTTGGAGCAGCGCGGCGGCGGCGCGCCGTCGATTGCCCAGCGCTCAACCGAGCTCTTCCGCGAGCCCGAGCAGGAGCCCCTCCGGCCCCCGGAGGTAGCAGAGCCGATATTGCTCCTCGTACTGGACGACCTCGCCGACGAGCCGCGCGCCGAGCTTCTGCTGGAGCCGGGCGAGGGTGTCGTCGAGGTCCTCCACGGTGAACATGACGCGCAGGTAGCCGAGCGCGTTCACCGGCGCTTCGCGGTGATCGGCGACCACCGGCGGCGTAAGGAATCGAGAGAGCTCGAGGCGGCTGTGCCCGTCCGGCGTGCGCATCATGGCGATCTCGACGCGCTGGTCGCGCACGCCGGTGACACGGCCCGACCACTCGCCTTCGATCAAGGCGCGCCCCTCGAGCTCGAGGCCGAGCTCGGTGAAGAAGGCGATGGCGGTGTCGAGCGACTCCACCACGATGCCGACGTTGTCCATTCGTTTGACCGTCATCGACGCTTTCTACCTCCGCGATCGCCGGCAGACTAGCGCCGGTCTCCTTGCCGGGGCAGCCTGGCTTTGGCCGCCGGGGTCCGCCGCTCGCGCGCACGAGAGCACGGAGGCGCCGGCCGACCGGAATGACGACGAGGAGCCATGCTACGGCGTGCCCGCGACGTCATCTCGAAGAGGGCGGAACAGCTCGACCGCGGTGAGCACGAGGACGGCGCCGAGCCCGAGCAGCAACAGCCCCGCCGAGGGGACGGCGAGCCACGCGAGCGACTCCTTCGCGGCGCCGGTCCCGCCGAGGCCCGGCGCGCGGCGGGCGGCGAGCATCCAGAACATCGCGTAGCCGAGGCCGCCGACGCCGAGCGCGAGCCCGACGAAGGTGCGGAGCAGCGGCAGCGGCCGTCGCAGCAGCGACAACAGCAGCATGGCGGCGAGCGCCACCGCGCCGATGGCACCGCCGTGGAGGTGCGCGCGCTTGTAGTAGGTCCAGCTCTTGTCGACGACGGCGCTCAGCTTGGCCTCGTCACCTGCGTACAGCGAGTCGAGCACGGCCGCGCCGCGCTCGTGCAGCCCTGCCTTCATCGGCTCCTCGAACGCGCCGAAGGCCGCCCCGAAGCCGAAGCCCACGGCGATCGTGAGGATCGCGAACAGTACGCCCCAGCGCGCGCAACGGAGCCGTCGGAGGATGTCGTCGCTAGCCATGCCCCTCTTCGTAGCATCGAGCGTACCCGCCCGTCCCACGCGCGTTCCCAGCCCGCGACTCGTGCGTCCCGGACATCGTCTCGCCCTCGTTCGCGTTCACTGCTTCGGCGGCAGCACGGACAGGACGCGCGCGACGAAGTCCCGGTAGCTCTGCATGTAGGTGCGGAGGAACGCGGCGGTGCTCTCGTCGTGGATCTGGCCGTCCTCGCCAAAGACGCGCTCCTTGAACGTGATGTACGCCTCGATCTCGTTGAACAGGGGCGAGTTGCAGAACGCGAGCACGCTGCGAAGGCTCTGCTGCGCCACCGCGGTGCCGATGCTCCCCGGCGACGCGCCGATGATCCCGGACGGCTTGTGGCTGAAGGAGTTCGTCCCGTAGGGCCGGCTCGCCCAGTCGATGGCGTTCTTGAGCCCGCCGGGAATCGCTCGATTATACTCGGGCGACACGAACAACACTGCATTTACGTTCGCGATGGCGTCCTTCAGGGCGCGCCCCTCCGGCGGGTAGTCGGCGTCGTAGTCGTAGCTGTACAGCGGCAGGTCCTTGATGGGGATCTCGCTGAGCTCGAGGTCGTCCGGCGCCAGCTTGATGAGCGCTTTCGACAGGGTCCGATTGATCGACTTCTTTGCCAGGCTTCCTACGAAATACCCCACCTTGATCTTTGCCAATGTGTTCCCTCGAGTGGTGCGGCGTGACCGCGTGTGACGTCGGGCGCTCGGTGTGAAGTATCAAAATGGCGCCGCGTTGTAGCGTGCATCATTCGCGAGCCGGGGGACGGAAATGCCGGCGCATCTCCGAGCCTGCCTCAGGGCACGCAACCTTGTGGGGAGCAATATTTTGCGGCACGTACACCGGCACAGCATCGCTCGCCGCGCGATCCCTGCAGGCTCGATTCAGCAGTGGATTCCGGTTGCGCGGCGTCGCCCGGTTCGCACCTTCCGGGAGGAGGGCAGCACCATGGCAATCAACGGGAAGGTCGCGCTGGTCACGGGCGCAGGGCAAGGCATCGGGCGAGCCATCGCGCTCCGGCTCGCGGACGACGGGGCGGCTGAGGGATCCCCTCGTTTGAGCACCGCCGTCAGAGCCGCTGGTGCCGGAACCA
>CAYLZW010000069.1:0-22180 GCA_964388085.1 uncultured Myxococcales bacterium
GGCAGCTAAGGCGGGTCGTCATCGTCGGCATGGGCACGTCCATGCACGCCGGCATGGTGGGCCGCCACTACCGCGAGCGGTTCGCACGTCTCCCTGCTGAGTTCGATAACTCCGCGGAGTTCCGATATCGGAAGCCAGTCCTAGATGAGCACACGCTCGTCGTCTCGATTGCGCAGTCCGGTGAGACCGTGGACACGCTCGCGGCCATGGACGAGGCGAAGCGCGCTGGCTGTCCGCAGATCACGCTCTGCAACACGCCTGGCTCGCAGACCACCCGTGTCGCGGATGGCACACTGCTGCTCCGCGTTGGCCCCGAGATCGCAGTCGCGAGCACGAAGACGATGCTCGCCTCCATGGTGCTGCTGCACGCGCTGGGGCTGTACCTGGGGCGCCTCCGAGGTGTGATCTCGGACGAGGTGGAGGCGGAGCAAGTGGAGGCAGCCCTCCACCTGCCCGCGGCGCTCGGCGAAGCGCTCGAACTCGCGCCACAGATCGAACGGATGGGGCAGCACTACGCACCACGAGAGGACTTCCTCTTCCTCGGGCGCGGGCTGAACTACCCGGTCGCCCTCGAGGGCGCCCTCAAGCTCAAGGAAGTCTCGTACATCCACGCCGAGGGCTACGCCGCCGGTGAGATGAAGCACGGCCCCATCGCGCTCATCGACGAGCAGATGCCGGTGCTGGTGCTCGCCCCGCGCGGCGCACACTACGAGAAGGTGGTCTCGAACCTCGAGGAGGTGCGCGCGCGCGGCGGACGCATCCTCTCGGTCTGTCACGAGGGCGACACGCGCCTGCGCGAGCTGAGCGAAGGCGTCATGACGGTGCCCGGCGCGCACCCGCACACAGACCCGGTGCTCACCGTCGTCCCGCTGCAGCTCTTCGCGTACCACGTGGCTGACCTACGCGGCACCGACGTCGATCAGCCTCGGAACCTGGCGAAGTCGGTGACCGTCGAGTAGCTCGAGCGCCTTCCATGCGGCTCTGCGGCTTTGCGTGAAGTTGTTCTCGACAGCGCGACTATCGACCCTTGAACCACTCGAAGGTCTGCCTGAGCCCGTCGTCGAGCGGGGTGCTCGGACGGAAGCCACAGGCCTCCTCGAGCTTGGCGGCGTCGATGACGCTGCGTCGCTGCTCGCCCTTGCGTTCGGGAGCGTGCCGCGGCTTCGCGTCCTTCCCCGAGATGGCGATGAGCTTCGCCGCGAGCTCGTTCACGTCGGTCTCTTTGCCGGTGCCGACGTTGAAGCCACCGGTGAGGCCGTGCTCGAGGGCGTTCAGGTTTGCCTTCACGACGTCGGCGACGAAGGTGTAGTCGCGCGTCTGGCCGCCGTCGCCGAAGATGGTCAGCGGCTCTCCGCGCAGCAGCCGGCCGCAGAAGATCGCGACCACGCCGGCCTCTCCGTGCGCGTCCTGGCGCGGGCCGTAGACGTTCGCGTAGCGCAGCGAGGTCCACTGAAAGCCGTACATGCGCGAGAACAGATCGAGGTACATCTCGCTGACGGCCTTCGCGAGGCCGTATGGGCTCTCGGGCTTGACCGCGTGATCCTCGCGGGCGGGGAAGGTGTCCTGCTCGCCGTACATGGCGCCGCCCGATCCGGCGAACAGCATGTGCCGCAGCGCGCCGCCCTTGCGCGCGGCTTCGGCGACGCGGACCAGCCCGACGAGGTTCACGTCGGTGTCGTAGGCGGGATCCTCGACGGACTTGCGCACGTCCATCTGGGCGGCCTCGTGGAACACGACCTCGGGCTGAAAGTCGGTGATGGCCTCGCTCGCCTCGGGCGAACGCACGTCGGCCTGAACGAAGCGCGCGTCGGCGTTCAGGTTCTCGCGCTTCCCCGACACGAGGGAGTCGAGCACGACGACGTCGTGCCCCGCCGCGACGAGCGCGTCGCTGAGGTGGGAGCCGATGAAGCCGGCGCCGCCGGTGACGAGGATCTTTCTGCGCTTCATCCGCGGCAGCCTACCAGCGCGGATGTGGCGCACAGCCGCAAAGCGACGGCGCCTGCCTACATGTAAGAGCCTTGCTCACCACCTCTCGCCCGATGCGGGATCACCGCTCCGACACGTACGTTTTTGGGCTCGGAGGTGTCATGCGCGCTGCCCTCTGCCCTACATCTGGTCTCGCCCTCGTCGGCTCGCTGGTCCTCGCCTGCCAGCCGGCGCTCGAACCGGCGCCCGGGGAGGGACCAGCGGACGGCGCGACGGCGCGCGGCATCTACCTGCCGGTCACGCCGATGACGTCCCGCGCGCTCGCGAGCGACCCCGGAGCTCTCGCCCTCGACCAACCCCTGCCTATCTACCTGCACCGCCACGGGGGCACGTACTTCGGCGGCCAGGACGACTCGGCGCAGAACCGCTCCATCGTCGTCGGCAACGGCTCCGCCACCCTGAGCGCGTTCGCGGGCGGGGACGCGGTGTGGAGCGACCTGAAGGACTGCGTCGTCGACCAGTTCGCGCGCTTCAACGCGTACATCACCGACGTCGAACCGCAGGGCGGTGACTACATCGAGGCCGTCGTCGGCGGCACGCCGCAGCAGGTCGGGCTGCCGCAAGGCGTCGGCGGCGTGGCGCCCATCGACACCTTCCAGTGCAACATCATCCCGAGGGCCATCGTGTACGTCTTCTCGGGCGCGCTGCCGAACGACGCGCAGGTCTTGTGCGAGGTGGCCGCACAGGAGATCGCGCACGCGCTCTCGCTCGACCACGAGATGCTGTGCGAAGACCCGATGACCTATCTGAGCGGCTGCGGCGCCAAGACGTTCCAAGACCAGGCCGCCTCTTGCGGCGAGTTCTCGGCGCGCGAATGTGACTGCGGGCGCCCGAGCCAAAACTCGGTGCAGCTCTTGTACGAGAAGCTCGGTCCGAGCGACGGCAGCACCCCCACTCCGCCTCCCCTCGACGACCAAGGCCCGCCGAGCGTCGCCATCGCCTCGCCGTCCGACGGCGCGGTGCTCCCCCCGAACTCCGCCATGGAGGTCGTGGCCACCGCCGACGACGACAGCGGCGTCGCCAGCGTCGAGCTCGTCTGGGAGCACACCGGCGACGTCTTCCCCTGCCCCGTCGTCGGACAGGGCTTCCGTTGCCAGCTCGAGGGCGGCAGCTACGTGTGGGAGCTGAACGTCGGCACCGGCGCGCGCACGTTCCAGGTCCGCGCCCGCGACGTGGCCGGCAACGTCGTCGAGACCCCGGCGCACACGATCTCGCTCGACGAGAGCGGCGGCGTGCCGGTGGATCCGGTGCAGGACGCGGCCGCGCCCGAGGCAGAGCTCGTGAGCCCGGCCGACGGCGCCGTGCTCTCGGCCAACGCGGTCATCGAGATCATCGCCTCGGTCACCGACGACGTGGACGTCGCCAGCGTCGAGCTCGAGTGGGACTACAACGACGTCGTGCTGCCCTGCCCGGTCCAGCAGCAGGCCGTCACCTGCTCGCGCCAGGGCTCGACCTACCGCTGGCAGGTGAACGTCGGCACCGGCGAGCGCACCTTCCGGGTCCGCGCCACGGACGGCGCTGGGCGGGTGACGACGACACCCTCGCGCACCATCAGCCTCAGCGAAGGGGCCGTGCTGCCCCCCGAGGACGACGACTACGAGGACAACGACACCTGGGACACGGCCACGACGCTGCCCTGCTCGAGCGGGCTCGACCTGGAGCTGGCGGAGGGCGACGTGGACTGGCTGCGGGTGTCCGCGGCTCCCGGCGTGAGCGTGACGGCGCAGCTCCGCTCCCTCGACGGAGCGGCGCTATCGCTCACGCTCGCCAGCGGGCCGCGCAGCGTCGATGTGCTGGCGCAGGCGGAGACCAGCGACACCGTCGACGTCAGCGGTACGACGACGACCAGCTTCGTGGGCATCCGCGTCGAGTCGGCCGGCGGCGCGGGGAGCTATCGCGTCGTCGCCACGTGCACGGCGCCGAGCGACGACGGCACGCCGAACCCGCCCCCGGCGGACGACGGCAGCGGGGGCGATCTGCAGGATCCGCCGCACGCGGCGGACGGTCCCAACGTCGACGTCGGCGGCACCCGCGTCACGCTGCGCGAGGTGGAGGCCCGCTCCGGCTGCTCGAGCTCGCGCGGCGGCGACGCGCTCTCATGGAGCTTCGCCGGCCTGCTGCTCCTCCTCGTGCGACGGCGGCGTCGCTGAGCCTCCTTCCTCCTCGCGTTGCGCGCGCGAGTTGGTAGAACGCCGTCTGTGAAGCTCGCGCTCTTCGACGTCGACGGCACCCTCCTCTCCTGCGGCGGCGCGGGCATGCTCGCCATGGGGCGCACGGCGGCCGCGCTGTTCGACGGACGCCTCTCGTTCGACGGCGTGAGCCCCGCCGGCAGCATGGATCCCGTGCTGTTCCGGGAGGCGCTCGAGCGCGCGGACGCACACGACCTCAGCGGCGAGCACGATCGCTTTCGCGACCACTACCTCGCCCAGCTCGAGCTCGCGCTCGAGGAGCGCCGTCGTCATACGCGGCTGATGCCGGGCGTACGCGAGCTGCTCGACGAGATCCTGCGAGACCGCCAGGAGCGCGTGGTGCTCGGCATGCTGACGGGCAACTACGGACCGGCCGCCGCGCTCAAGCTGCGCAGCGTGGAGCTCGACATCGGCTGGTTCCGCGTCACCGCGTTCGGCGACGAGGCCGAGACCCGACCCGGGCTCGTGGAGGTCGCGCTCGAGCGCTGCGAGCAGCTCCTCGGCGCGCGGCCCTTGGGTGACGACGTGCTCGTCATCGGGGACACGCCGAAGGACGTCGCCTGCGCCGCCGCGCACGGCTGCGCGTCGCTCGCGGTCTGCACCGGGCGCTACGGGCGCGCGGAGCTCGAGGCCGCCGGCGCCACGCGCGTCGTCGAGGATCTGTCGGATCCCGCCGTCTTCTGGCAGCTCGTGCGCTGAGCCTCCCCTGCGCCTCCGAGCGCCGAGAGCCCGCTTGCCACCGCCTTTGAGACGCGGGAGGTTGCGCGCGACCCTGTCGGAGGATGCATGTCGCGCTCTGCTCTCTTCCTCGCGCTCATGGTGGCGTCGCTCGTCTCCCTCACGGGCTGCGGTAGCTGCACCGGCACGCCGTCCGGTACCGACGCCGGCACCAGCGCCGACGCCAGCTCCCTCGACGACGACAGCGGGACGCCGGTCGGTGAAGGCGAGGGCGAGGGTGAGGGCGAGGGTGAGGGCGAGGGCGAGGGCGAAGGCGAGGGCGAGGGCGAGGGCGAAGGAGAGGGCCCGAGCGACGCTGGGGACAGCGACGGGGGCGACGGCGCCGACGCTGGTGGCAGCGTCGACGCTGGCCCGGTCTGCGCCGATGACGGTGACTGCTCGCTCGGCGAGCTCTGCTTGCAGGGCGCCTGTACTCCCGGGTGCAACGACTTCCGCGACTGTCCCGCGGGCGCGCCGGTGTGTGACGACGGCGCGGGCGCGAACGGCGCTTGTGTGCAGTGCGTCGACGCCGCGACCGACTGCGAGGACGGCGAGGTGTGCGCGGCGGGCAGCTGCGTCGCCGGCTGCAGCGCGGCCGACACCGACTGCGACGACGGCGTGTGTGACACGGCCGCCGGGCACTGCGTCGGCTGCCTCGAGGACACGCACTGCGAGGTGGGCGAGATCTGTGCGGAGCAGGCTTGCGTGTCCGGCTGCCGCGACAGCCGCGACTGCGCCGAGGGACAGGTCTGCAGCGGCGAGAACGAGTGCGTGGTCGGCTGCGATCCGCTCGACGACAGCTGCCCGGCCGGCACGCACTGTGACGCCACGCTGGCCGACTGCGTGCTCGGCTGCGACGACGACGACGCACGCTGCGGTGAAGGGCAGACTTGCGTGATGGACGGCAGCGCGTGGGTGTGCCGCGACGCCTGCGGCGTCGACGCTCCCTGCGACGCCGGCGAGATCTGTCTCTCCGGGAGCTGCGTGGCCGGCTGCCAGGACGACGACGACTGTGGCGGCGCGACGCGCATTTGCGATACCGCCGGTGGCACGCCCGGGACCTGCGTCGCCTGCCTCGCCGACGACGACTGCTTGGGCTTCAACCAGGGTGTGGCCGCGTGCAACGAGGTGACGCGCACCTGCCTGGCCGCGTGCCTCGACGTCGGCGACGGCTGCTTCGGCGGCACCGTCTGCAAGGACGACGACATCTGCGTGGCGTGTCTCGAGGACGACGACTGTGACGACGGCGAGACCTGTGACACGGTGACGAACGTCTGCGTGTCTCCGCCCGCCGGCTTGTGCGGCGCCTGCACCAGCGACGACGACTGCGCCGCGGGGGGCCTCTGTAACTTCATCGCCTACGGCGCGACCGGGCTGTTCGGCGACAACGCCTGCGGCCTCGACTGCACGACTGCACCCTGTCCGCAGGGCTTCACCTGCGAGTTCGTCGGCGAGCCGGCGCGGGGCAAGCAGTGCCTGCCGGCGAGCAGCGTCGTCGAGCACCCCACCTGCTCGGCGTACAATGACGTCGTCACGGACAAGTCCTGCTCGTACGACTTCCAGTGCGGCGCCTCGCAGGACGACGGCCTGTGCGTGGACCTCGGCCCGGGCGACGCGCAGTGCACCCTGCCCTGCACGACGGCGGCGGACTGTCCGGCCGACTACACCTGCGCCGCTCCCCCCGCCGACACGGACGTCCCCGGCGTGTGCGCGCCGACGGCGCCGTAGCGTCGATCACACACCGGGAGGGGCGCGTGGCGGAGCGATCAGAGGCGCCGAAGGAGAGCACGCTCGCGCGCCTCCGCGTGCCGGTGCTCACGTTCTTCGTCGCCTGTGGGCTCGGGCTGGCGTTCGGCGCGCGGCTCGGTCTCATCCTGCCGCCGGAGGGGCTGAGCGCGAGCGGCCTCGCCGTCGCCGGCGTCGTCATCGTCATGGCCGCGAGCTGGATGTTCGAGGGGCTGCCCATCGCCGCCACGGCGCTCTTGCCCCTCGTGCTGCTGCCGGTGCTCGGCGTCTCCGAGGGCAAGACCGTCGCGCGCTCCTACATGAGCAGCGCGATCATGCTGTTCATGGGCGGCTTCTTTTTGGCCAAGGGGCTCGAGCGCTGGGGGGTGCCGCAGCGCATGGCGCTCGTCGTGTCGCGCTGGGCGTCGGGCTCCGCCGTGCGGCTCGTCGTCGGGCTCATGGCCTTCACGACGCTGCTCTCCATGTGGGTGAGCAACACGGCGACGACGCTGATCATGATCACCGTCGCCCTCGCCGCCATCTCGCGCGCGCGACTCTCGCCGCGCAACAAGCCCGAGGACGTCAAGCGCTTCTCGTACGCGCTCGTCCTCGGCATCGCCTACGCGGCGAACGTAGGAGGGCTCGGCACCCCGGTGGGCACGCCCCCGAACGTGATCATGCTCGGGCTGCACAAGCAGCTCTCCCCGCTGGCTCCGCAGATCAGCTTCCTCGAGTGGATGGTCCTCGCGCTGCCCGTCGTCGTCGTCATCGTCCCCATCATCGCGTTCCTGCTCATCAAGGTGCTCACGCCCTTCCCGAGCACGCTCGACATCGGACAGGGCGACGAGGGGGCGCTCCCTCCTCTCGGCAGCGGCGGCCGGCGCGCGCTGGCCATCTTTCTCCTCGTCGCCGTGGCGTGGGTGCTGCGGGCCGACATCGACCTCGGCCCCCTCGTGCTCCCCGGCTGGGCGGGGCTGCTCGGCCTGCGCGGCTTCGTCGACGACGGCGTGGTCGCCATGGCCGGCGTCGCGCTGATGTTCGCCTGCCCGTCGGGCGAAGGGCGCGTGAGCGGTGCGGTGCCGGCCGGCCTCAGCGAGGGCCCGGTGTCGCTCGCGAGACGCCTGCACCTGCTCGCCACCGACGAGCGCGTGCTCACCTGGGAGACGGCGAACACCATCCCCTGGTACATCGTCGTGCTGTTCGGCGGCGGGCTGGCGCTCGCCGACGCCTTCGGCGTGTCCGGTCTCTCGACGTGGATGGGCGATCAGCTCGTCTGGCTGCACGGCGCGCCGCCCTGGCTCATCGTGTTCGCGCTCTGCTTCGGCATGTCCCTGCTCACCGAGGTCACGTCGAACACCGCCACCACGACGCTGGTGCTGCCCGTGTTGTTCGCGACGGCGGAGCCCCTCGGCGTGCCGCCCCTCTTGCTCATGTGGCCGGCGACGCTGTGCGCGTCCGCGGCGTTCATCCTGCCCATCTCGACGCCGCCGAACGCGATCGCGGCCGGCGCCGTGGACATGAAGCCGATCGAGATGGCGCGCGTCGGCGTCGGCCTCAACATGATCGCCGTCGTCTTGGTCACCGCCGTCACCATGCTGTGGATGGCGCCTCGTCTCGGGCTCTAGGGCTTGTCCCGTTTTGGGGACGCTTTGACACGCTCGCCGCGCAGCCTTCGCACCCGATGCGCGGCGCCGCGGAAGCACATCGGGCGCTTGCTCGCGGGCACGGCGGAGCTATGTTCCTCTGCGTACAGTCCCTCTCCGTACAGGAGGCAGCCGTGACGCAGCGTGAACAGTGGCGGATCGACGACGATGACGACGAGGACGGCGAGGAGAACGAAGGCGGCGAGCAGGCCCCCGGCGGCTTCTCGTACGGCCGCATGACGCAGAAGCTGCTCGAGTCGCGCATCCTCATCGTCGCCGAGGTGGTCACCGACAAGCTCTACCGGCGCATCGCGTCCATGGTGACGGTGCTCGAGGCCATGGAGCCGCAAAAGCCCATCACCGTCTACGTGAATTCACCCGGTGGCTCCGCCGACTCCGGCTTCGCGATCTACGACCTGCTGCGCTTCTGCTCCTGCCCCATCACGACGGTCGCGAACGGCGTGGTGGCCTCGTCGGCGGTGCTCATCTATCTCGCGGGCGACGACCAGAAGCGCTTCGCGTTGCCCTCGTCCCGCTTCCTGCTGCACCAGCCGTCGACGTCGACGCGCGGTCAAGCGGCCGACATCGAGATCACCGCGCGCGAGATCATGAAGATCCGCGAGCGCTACAACAAGATCGTCGAGCGCCACACCGGCACCCCAGCGGAGAAGGTGCAGAAGGACGCTGACCGCGACTTCTGGCTGAACGCGGGCGAGGCCAAGGAGTACGGCCTCGTGAACAAGATCATCGAGAAGCGCAGCGATATGCCTCGCTGACGCGTGCGCGACCGTCTCTCGCGCGCTCAGGCGAGGGAGACGGTCGGCAGGCTGCCGCAGACCGCGCGCGTGATGACGTCGCGCGTCGCGTCCATGGCGTCGGTCCAGATGGCGTCCGCCTGCAGCGCGTATTGCACCTTGGGATCCTTCTCGGCGATGGACTGCCAGCCGATGCCTTGGCGCAGGTAGGCGAGGTCCTCGAGGTGGTACGAGAAGCTGTCGTCGAGCGCCTCGAGCAGCACGAGCTTCAACGCGTCCCGGCCGGGATCGCCGAGCTTCTCGAGATGGGCGGCGAGCGCCGGCCCGGTACGCGCGAGGATGTGCGCCGTGAGCTCTTCGGCATTCTTACCGCTCCAGGACGGTGGCGCGTCCTTGCGCTCGGGCAGCGGCACCACATGCGCGAGGTCGACGTAGAGCTTCCACAAGCCGTCGGCACCGCTGCCGTGCTCGGCGAGCACCCGCGAGACACGCGCGCTCAGCGCCTCTTCCACGATGCCCTGGGTGCCTTCCACGACGTCACCCTGCAGGATCGCATCGCGTTGCTCGAGGTAGCGTTGACGATGCTGACCGACGACGTTGTCGAACGGTAGCGAGTCCTTCAGCGCGGCCGTGAGCCGGCTCTCCGCGAGCTTGCTGTGCTCCTCGACGAGCTGGCTGACGTCGCGGCCGACGAGTCCCGCCGCGCCCGGCGGGCGCTCCTTCACCCACGACGGCAGATCGCTGCCGTGGAAGAAGCGGTCCTCGAGGGAGGCGTAGAAGCGCGTGCTGCCCGGCTGGCCTTGTCGTCCGGCCCGGCCGCGGAGCTGGTTGTCCACCCGCTCGGTGCTGTTGTGCGCGAAGCCCAGCACGAGGAGGCCGCCCCTGTCGACGACAGCCTGCCGGGTGGCCGCGTCCGCTCCGGCGCCGCCGAGCTTGAAGTCGACGCCACGGCCACCCTTCGGCGTCGCGATGGTGATGCGCCCCGGCGCGCCCGCCTCGGCGATGACCTTCGCCTCCGCCTCGTCGTTCGTCGCCGTGAGCAGCGCGTGCTCGACGCCGTTCTCCGCGAGCAGCAACGAGAGGGCCTCGGCCGAGCGCTCGTCGGGGACACCGATGAGCACGGGCCTGCCGCCGTTCGCGGCCTCGCGCGCGTCGTGCAGGAGCGCCAGCGCCTTCTGCTCGATGGTGGCGAACAGCCTCGTCGGCTCGTCCTTTCGCAGCAGCGGCCGGTGCGTCGGTACGCGCACGACGTCGAGGCCGTACACGTCCTGGAAGAGCTGCTCGCTGGTCTCGGCCGTCCCGGTCATGCCGGCCACGCGATCGTAGAGCCCGAGGTACTCGCGCAGCGTGATGGAGCCGATGGTCCTCGTCTCGGGCTGGATCTCGACGCCCTCGCGCGCCTCGATGGACTGGTGCAGGCCGTTCGCCAGGCGACGTCCGGGCAGCATCTCGCCGTTTTGTCCAATGAGCTCGACCTTGTCGTCCTTGACGATGAAGTCGATGCCGTTCACGAACAGCATGCGCGCGCGCACCGCGCCGTCGATCAGTCGAGCGAGGCCGCCCTGCTGGAAGTCCAGCGAGGACGACAGCTCGAGCGCCTGCGCGAGCCGATCGGCGCCCTCGTCGGACAAGACCGCCCAGCCCTCCGCGCGGTCGAACTCGATGTCGCGCCCCGGCTCGAGCTGCTCGACGGCCGCGGCGATGGTCGTGCGCGCGTTCACCTGCGCATCGTCCGGCCGGCCGGAGATGATGAGCGGCGTGCGCGCGTCGTCGATGAGCAGGCTGTCGACCTCGTCCATGATGAGCGCCGCGTGCTCTCGCTGGACGCGCGTCGCGGGATCGTGCGCGAGGTTGTCGCGCAGGTGATCGAAGCCGAGCTGCGTCGCGGTGGCGTAGGTGATGTCGGCGGCGTAGGCCTCGGCGCGCGGGATGTCCTTCGCCTCTCCCTCCGGCGGCGCGAACAAGACCGCGCCCCCGTCGGGGAGCAGCGCCGCCACGCTGAGGCCGAGCGCGTTGTAGACGGGCGCCATCTCCTCGGCGTCGCGGCGCGCGAGATAGTTGCTCGACGTCGCCACGTGCACGCCGCGACCGGTCAGCGCGTTCAGCACCGTCGGCGCCACGGCCGAGAGCGTCTTGCCCTCGCCCGTGTACTGCTCGACGACCTTGCCGTGCTGCAGGAGCGCGCCGGCCTGGAGCTGCACGTCGTAGGGGCGCATCTTCAGCTGCCGGAAGGAAGCCTCCGACGCGAGCGCGAACACCTCCGGGAGCACCGCGTCGAGCGCGTCCACCTCCGAGCGGCCCGCCGCGGTGAGCTCCGCGATCTGCGCGCGGTAGCCGTCGAGGCGATCGCGCAGCGCTCCGTCCGGCAGGCCCTGGAGCTCCTTCTCCGCAGCGCGGGTCAACCCGACGACGTCGCCCGCGCGTTCGAGGCTGGCGGGATCGCCGACGCCGATGAGGGCCTGCAGCTTGTTCCACAGCGGCTTCACGCTCAGGTTGCCGAGGCGCAGATCGAAGAGGCTGCCGCCCCCGGCGCCGGCGGTGGGCGTAGGTGCGCTCACGCCTACATGCTTCGACAGCGCAGGTGTCGCGCGATCTGCCGGCGCGCGTGGCTCGACCGCGAGGGTCGACGACGTCACCGCGCCCGACGGAGCCGTCGCGGCAGCCGGTGCTCCTCGCCGCGCGGCGTCACTCGACAACACAGCAGGGTCGGGCGTGCGTCGCCGGACGGTGGGCAGCGGGGGCGACTTGCGGATGGTCATCGATGCTCGGCTTCCTCGCCCACCAACCGTCGCCAAAGGCCCGGCCGTACGACTATATCTCCCAGCGTATGCCTTTGGCCCTGTACTCTCGCTAACCGTCCTCTCGGCACCTCTCGCCACCAGGTCCCCCCATGCAGTACGGCTGGCGTCGCTTCTCGTTTGACCTGCCCGACGGCCTCGAGGACGAGAGCGTGCTCACCTTCCTCGCGCTGCACGGCGAGCAGGTGGCCTTCAACATCACGTTGTCGAGAGCGCCCCTCGGCGCCAGCTTCGACGCCTATCTGGCGGACGCCGTCGATGATCTTCGTCGCTCGCTGAGCGCGTACAAGCTGGTCGGGCAGAGCTCGCGAAAGGTCGCCGGCCTCGACGCGCGCGTGCTCGAGCACACGGCCACGTCGCCCGACGGCGAGACGCTGTGTCAGCGGCAGGCCTACGTCGCGAACGGCAAAGAGGTGCTCATCGTCACCGCCACCGGGCGCGAGGACCAGAAGGCCGACCTCGCGGCGGCGTTCGAGAAGATCCTCACGAGCTTCCGCACCGCATGAAGACACGCGGCACACCCATCCAGACAGGCGCTCCTGCGCGCACGCAGGCGCGACGCTCGGCGAACCAGACGTCGTCGACGAGCGCGCCTCGTGGCGACGCCGCGAGCGGCTCCTCGAGCGCGCGGGACGGCCGTACGCGCTCGCGCCCGGACCGCATGGGCACGGACGCCGGCGCCAAGGCGGCCCTGCGCGCCCTCGCCCTCGACGTGCGCTCACAGCCCGCCGACAAGACGAGCACGAAGGCCGGCGAGGCCGCGTCTCTCGGCGCCCGCCTGCTGGCCTTCACCAAGACCGACGGGTTCCGCAAAGGCGCCACCGTCGCCGCGCTCGGCCTCACGCTGCTCGGCGCTGCCAAGCCCGCCATGGCGCAGACCGTCCTCGTCGACACGCTCGGCTCCAGCGAGCAGCAGCGCGGCGCACGTGGCGTCGGGTCCGGTGCCGGCGCCGGCCCCGCGTCGCCTTGGGTCTTGAACGACATCACCCGAGCCATCCGCGGTCAGTCAGCCGCGCCGCTCACGCCGCAACAGGCGCTCATCGAGGCGCGGCTCGCCGCGAACCGGACCGAGCGCACCACGGCCGCCGCCGACGCCACCCGCGTGGCGATGCCCATTCGACGCCCGGTCGGCGCCGGACAGCCGAACCACGAGGAGGACGTCCGCGTCGTTCAGCAGCGCCTGTCGGATCTCGGCTTCCACGTCGACGTCGATGGTGACTTCGGCCCGTCCACGCTCAAGGCCCTGCGCACGGTCAGCGCGCTCGTCGAAGGGAAGGAGCTCGTGCGGAACGCCGGCGTGCGCGTCGTGCCAGACTCGACCCTGCACCGCTGCATGGAGAGCGAGAGCCTGCCGCGCTGGACCACCATGGCCGAGTCGGGCCCCGGCTTCCGCAACATCGACGCCGACAACCACGACTACGGCTGGAGCAGCGTCGTCGATGCCGTGCATGGCGCGGGGCAGCGCTACTCCGAGAGCTATCTCGCGGCGAACCCGAACGCGTCCCCCATCCTCACCAACGACGCGTCCTTGCGCCTCGGCGGCAACACCCCCGATCACGCATCGCACGAGGTCGGCCTGGACCTCGACATCCGGCTGCCGAACAAGGCCGTGCCCGGCGCCCCCACGCGTGTCGGACACTCGAGCTACGACCGAGACACCGCGCGCGCGCAGATTCAAGCCTTCATCGCCGAGGGGACCGTGGAGCGCGTGCTCACCGGCGACAGCGTGCTGCTGCGCGAGTTCCAGCGCTCCTCGGATCCGGACGCCGCCAAGGTGCAAGACGGTGGACGCTCACACCGCGACCACATCCACGTCGACGTCGCCGCGCCGAAATTCGTGTAGCAGCCGCACGCTGCCGGACGCGGCCGAGAGCGGCTCAGCGCTCCTCCTCGGCGTCCGTGGCGAGGCCGACGTACTCGGCGTGGATGGCGCCGCTGTTCAACATGCCCGCGCGATCGATGAAGCGCTCGAGCGCGGCGCGTGGCTCCACGTCGTCCCCCCAGCGAAAGCTGACGCCGGCGCCATTGCCGGACAAGCGCTGCACGACCACGCCGCGGATGCGGTGGCGCTCTTCGCGGCCGTCCTCGGATGGCACCAGGATCTCGAGCTGTAGCTCGTCCCCGTCGGCGCAGACGCCGTCCGCGCCGCGCAAGAAGATGCCGCCGAGGCTCAGGTTGTCCGACACCAGGCGGTAGGGCTTTTCGCCGCGAGAGAAGTGCACGACGAGCCGGACCGGAATGCGCGGGTGCTGGCGGCGGTCATCGTGAGCGAGGCCCATGAAGCTCCCTGTCCTGCGCTCGTCAACGTGCGCGGCCCGTTGGCAGCTCGTTGTTACCGTTCCGCTCGCGAGCAGGGCAACGTGTCTCAGCCTTACATGCCGAAGTCTCCCACCTGCGCGCTCGTCGTCGGGCTCAACCGAAGAAGCCGCGCACCTCGAGGTGTGGGCGCGGGATGAGCTCGATGCCGACCAGGCGCTCGGGCCGCACGTGCTCGCGAACGGCGGCGAGCGCGGCCTCGACGTCACCGAGCGCGCCCGCCAACGTGAAGTAGCCCTTGCCGCCGATGCCCACCGCGAGCTGCATGCGCGGCACCGAGACCTCGGTCGCCTTGAGCGCGATGTCGGCCGCCGCCAACGTCGCCGCTACCGTGTGGAGCTCCACGACGCCGACGCTCTCACCCGGCTCCGGCGCGATCACGCCGTCGAGCGCGGGCAGCAGCGATCGATGCGCGTAGGGCAGGAACAGCTCGTCGAGCAGCTGCGCGCCGGCCGTCTCGCGCGCGGCGTCGAGGGACTCGCCCACCGCGGCGACGTCGCCGCCGAAGAGGATGATGAGCTTTCCGGGCGTCACCGGCCGGGCGAGCTTGACCGTCACGCGCGCGCGCTTCGCGATGGCGTCGAGCGTCACGTAGCCGCGCGAGATGGTCTCCACCTCGACGAGGGCGACGGCCTCGTACGCGCCAGTCATCGCCTCAGCGCGCTCCGAGCGCGGGCAGGATCTCGCGATCGTACTTCTGCATGGCCGCCTGCACCGTCGCCATGGCGTCGTCGACGCCCTTGGGCGCCGCCACGCGCACCTCTTTGCCTTCGAGGGCCTTGTAGTCGCCGAAGAAGCGCATCACCTCGTTCATGCGAAACGGCGGCAGGTCGCCGAGCGAGCGGATGCCGTCGAAGCCGGGGTCGCCGATCTGCACGGCGATGACCTTGTCGTCCGCCTCGCCGCTGTCGATCATGGGCATGACGCCGATGATGCGCGCGGGCACGATGGCGCCGGGGATGACCTCCTCCTGGCCGAGCACGAGGATGTCGAGCGCGTCACCGTCCTCGGCGAAGGTGCGCGGGATGAAGCCGTAGTTCGCCGGGTAGTGCACGGCGCCGTAGAGCACGCGCGTCGCCCGCAGCACGCCCAGCTCTTTGTCGAGCTCGTACTTCACGCGCCCGCCGCGCGGGATCTCGATGATGGCGTCGACGAGACGCGGGGCCGCGTCACCGATGGGGATGTCGTGCCAGAGGTGCATACGCGTTGGCTCCCTTCAACCGCCTCGCTCGCGCGCGAGCGCTCACACGATGCGGAAGCTGTCGATGAGCGAACAGCGCCGCTCGCGCGTGAAGCTGACCGCCGTGGTCAGGCCCTCGCCCGTCGGCGACGCGATGGTGAAGCTGGTCCAGCCCTCGCCGCCTTGTCCGAGCCCCGCGTAGTTCGGCGCGTTCTTCACGAAGATGGACACGTCGGACGCGCGCGCGAAGGTGTGCAGGCGATCGATGTTCGTCGAGTACATGGAGGCGGTGTGTCCGAAGCCGTGCTCCGCGCGCACCGCGGCGGCGATGGCGTCGTCGACGTTCTTCGTGCGGCAAAAGCCCACCACGGGCATCAAGGCCTCGACCTGAATGAAGGGATCGTCTTCGGAGTCGACCTCGACGAAGAGCAGGCGCGTGTCGGCGGAGACCTGCTTGCCGATGGCTGCCGCGATCTTGGACGCGTCTTGCCCGACCCACTCCTTGTGCGGGTGGTCGCCGTCGATGACGAGCTTGCGCAGCTTGGCGATGTCAGCGCCGGTGATCTCCACGGCGCCGTTGTTCGACATCTCGCGCTTGAGCGCGTCCGCCACCTCGGCGACGCAAAAGATCTCCTTCTCGTCGGTGCAGATGACGTTGTTGTCGAAGGAGGCGCCGTCCACGATGCCGCGCCCGGCCTTCCTGATGTCGGCGGTCTCGTCGACGACGACGGGCGGGTTGCCGGGGCCGCCGCAGATGGCGCGCTTGCCCGAGCTCATGGCCGCCTTGACCACGCCCGGGCCGCCGGTGACGACGACCAGGCGCACGCCCGGGTGGCGCATGAGCGCGTTGGCCGACTCGATGGTGGGCTCGCCGATCATGCAGAGCAGGCCCTCGGGCGCGCCCGCCGCCTGCATGTATTCGTTCGCCTTCTCGACGAAGAAGCGGCACACCTTCTTCGCGCTCGGGTGCACGTTGAAGACCACCGAGTTGCCGCCCGCGATCATGCCGATGGCGTTGCAGATGATGGTCTCGGTCGGGTTCGTCGTCGGCGTGATGGCGCCGATGACGCCGAAGGGCGCGCGCTCGATGAGGGTCAGACCCTTGTCACCCGTGATGGCCTGCGGGCGCAGGATCTCGGTGCCGGGGCTCTTGTTGGCGACGAGGTTGTTCTTCAGGATCTTGTCGCTGACGCGGCCGAGCCTGGTCTCCTCGACGGCCATGCGCGAGACGGTCTCGGCGAGATCGCGCGCGGCCTGGCGGAGCGCCTCGACGATGCGGTTGCGCTGCTCGAGCGAGAGGCGGTCCACCAGGATCTCGTGCGCCGCGCGCGCGGACTTCACGGCCGTGTCGAGGTTGTCGTAGACGCCGAGGCGCCCGCGGCCGATGGCCGGAGCTCCGCCACCCACCCACGACGGGGACGGGCCGCAGGAGCCGCCGCTCGAGGGGTTCGGCTGCACGCGTCCGCCCGGGGCCGCGCCGACGTGAGGCGCGAGGCGCTCCACGACCCGGTTCACGATCTCTTCGATCTTTGCGTCGTCGAAGCGGCCGTAGGCCATGGTGCGCTCTCCTTACGCTCTGTTGGCGCCTGCCGCTCGCTACGCGCCCTTTTGGTAGCGTGTGCGGCCCTCGGCGGTGACCTCGTCGACGATCGCCATGATGACGTGATCGACCGGGCGGTTCTTGGTGACGCTCGTCTGGCGCGCGGAGGAGCCCGCCGCGTAGAGCACGAGCTCACCGACGCCCGCGCCGACCGAGTCGACGCAGACGACCACGGCGCCGCTCAGCTTGCCGTCGAGGTCCACGCCCTTGACGACGAGGAGCTTCAGCCCCTCGAGCTCCTCGTCCTTGCGCGAGGCCACGACCGTGCCGATGACCTGTCCCATGAGCATGGGTTACCTCGTCATGAGTGACTGGCTGCTGGAAGCGGAGCTCCTCGCGGCCGGTTACTTCTTGGCGGGCGTGGTGCGACCGAGCGGCAGCACCTCGTCGATGTTCTGGTGCGGGCGCGGGATGACGTGCACGCTGACGAGCTCGCCGACGCGCTCCGCCGCCCGAGCGCCGGCCTCGGTGGCCGCCTTCACCGCGGCGACGTCGCCGCGCACGATGGCGGTGATGTACCCGCCGCCGTAGCCCTTCTCATACCCGACGAGGTCCACCTTGGCCGCCTTCACCATGGCGTCCGCAGCCTCGACCATGCCGATGAAGCCCTTCGTCTCGATCATCCCCAGGGCGTCCGCCATTTGGGACCTCCATGCTTGCGCGCGTGTGACGAGCGGCACCGCTGCCGCTCGAGAGTTCAATGCCCAGAACCGGAAATCAGCGCTTCTCCTCGATGCCCGTGACGCTCTCGATGGCGGCCGTCGCGGCGGCGGCGGCGGCGTCGATCTCGGCCTCGGTGCCGGCGAGGTAGAGGCGCCCGAAGGCGCCGAACGGCGTAAAGTCGACGAGGCGCACGTCGGCGGCCTTCTCGGCCTCGTTCGCCGCGAGCGTGATGTAGGCGGCCGGCACGCACTCCATGATGAACAGGCTCATGCCGGGCTCGATCATGGCGCCGAAGCGGATCTTGTCGATGATCATGGCGTGCATCGGCTCGATGCTGCGGATGATGGTGCTCGAGACCACCTTCGGCTTGATGCGGTCGGCGACCTTGCAGCCGAGCTGGTCGAGGATCGCCTCGCCCGCCGAGATGACCTCGCCCTTGTCCTCGTGGTGCACCTCGAGCATCCCGTAGGCGCGCTCGACCACGATGGTGGCGGGCTGCGCGCGCGTCGCCTTCAGCGCGCGATCGATCAGGCGGTGGATCTCCATGCCGGGAGCGATCTCCACCATCAGGCTCGCGACACCGGGCACGGGGAAGTAGCCCCGACAGGTGGTGCAGATGTGCGACGAGACCTGGGGCTGGAGCGAATCGAGGAACGTGTAGCTACGCAGCGTCGCCATGGCGTCTCCGGCCCTCCAGAAGGGTGCGCCGCCCGTCTAGCACCCGAACACTGCCGCGAGCAACGGCGGCGTGCAGCTTTCACAGGGCAAAGGCTGCAGAAACGAGGACTCCCGCCGGACCTCCGAGTAGTCTCGGCCCCGATGCGGGCCCTCGCCGTCACCTCGATGATCTCGCTCTTCGTCGCCGTCCCCGGGGCCGCCGACGAGATGTACGGGTACATCGACGATGACGGCGTCTACGTCGTCACGGACCGGCCGACCGACGCACGCGCGCGCCGCTATACGCCGGGCGACTTCGAGCGCTGGGCGCTGTCGCAGACGAACACGCCGCACGAGGGCCTCGGCCGCGATCCCGTCGTGGGACGTTCCGCGCTCCGCTCGAGGGGCGCGCGCTCGAGCGCCCCCCGCTCCACGGCGTTCGACGACGTCATCCACGCCGCCGCCGGGCGACATCGAGTGCCCTTCGCCCTGGTGAAGGCCGTGGTCGCGGCCGAGAGCGGCTTCAACCCGCGCGCGGTCTCCCGCGCCGGAGCGCAGGGGCTGATGCAGCTCATGCCGGACACCGCGCGTGATCTGGGCGTCCAGGACAGCTTCGACGCGCGCGCCAACGTAGACGGCGGCACCCGCTATCTGGCGGCGCTGTTGCGCTCGTTCGACAGCGAGCGGCTCGCGCTCGCGGCGTACAACGCCGGCCCGTCTCGGGTCGCGAAGCTCGGGCGCGTGCCCGACTTCCCCGAGACCCGCGCCTACGTCGAGAAGGTCTTGCGGCTTCGCGCGCTGTACGAAAGTCCGGCGCTCGCGACGAGGAGTAAGTGACGATGGCGGCACCGACGCAGCACACCTACCCGTCGGACGAGGGGACCCCGGAGGAGGAATTCCTCTATCTGCTCGGAGAGGGCTCCGACCTGTTACAGGCCGGCCGGCTCGACGACGCCAAGCGAGAGATCGAGCGCGCCCTGGCCATGCGCCCGGGACACGAGCAGGCAAAGAACCTGCTCGGCCTGACGCTCTTTCGCCTCGGCGACCTCGACCCGGCGCAGGCGATCTTCGACGAGCTCGTGCATGACAACCCCGTCGAGCCCTCGCTGCGCCTGAACCTCGCCATGGTGCACCTGAAGGCCGGCAGGCTGCAGGCCGCCCGCGAGGAGCTCGAGCGCGCGCTCGACCTGAACCCGGACCACAAGCGCGCCGCCAGCTACATGGCCATGGTCTGCGATCGGCTCGGGCGCCTCGGCGAGGCGGCCGACTGGTACCTGCGCGCGGGCAACAAGGAGCAAGCGGCCGCGCTGAAGGCCCGCGCGCTCGCGAGCGCCCAGCAGGCGAACGCGGCCAGCGACGACGACGGCGTGCCCGAGCCCCCGGCGGTGATGTCCGCGGAGGGCGCCGGGCAGGACGAGCGCATGCCCGATCCGCGCGGCGCGCAGGATGACGTCTTCGACAGCGAGGTGCAGGCCGCCGCGCTCACCGCGCTGCGAGCCGAGGCGCTCGCGCGTCCGTCGGCTCCGCCGAGCGCCGAGGACGCCGTGAGCGCGCGCCAGGCGTCGCAGGAGTTCACGCTCGATCTCGACGACGGCGAGTCGGCCGACGCCGACGACGAGCCGAGCGGCGACGGCGGCTACGTCGACCCGTTCACCGACGAGCCCGTGGAGGCCACCAAGCCCTACGCGCCGAACCCGTACTTCAACGCGGGCGGTGACGTCGTCGTGAGCGTGCGTGAGATCAGCACACCGACCAAGCGGGAGCCCGCGCTGCGCCTCGACCCCGCCTTCGTCGCGCCCGACGACGTGGAGCTGCGCGCCATCGAGCCGGTGGAGAAGACGCTGCCCTACGCGAGCGTGCCGAAGGCGCCGGCCGGCCGCGCGCCTTTGCGCGACGATGCCCAAGCGGAGGCCATTGCCTCGCCGCCGCCGTCGGCCGACGACAGCGTGCCGGACGGCGTCGCCCCCGAAGAGCTCCTCGCCACGCCACCGCCGACGCGCGCGCGCTCCGACGAGGGGGCGAGCCAAGGCGCGCTCCCGCGCGTCGCCGTCACGCCGCCTCGCGCGGGCGTGGTGCCGGCCCCCGTCGACGCACCCGAGGGCTTCGCCGAGATCACGAGCTCCCTGCCGAGCGGAGCGTCCTCGCCGGGCGCGCGCGCGTTGCCCGCGCTCACGCTCGCGACCCTCGGCGCGCAGGGCGCCGCCGAGCAGGCCGTGGACCCGTTCGTCGACGCCGACGGGCTGCTCGTGTTCCCCATCGCGGAGGCCGCCTACCTGCGCACGGACCTGCTCGTCGGGCTGCGTGGCAGCTTCGAGGTCGAGCCCGTCTACCGCCGCTACCGCGGGCGCCGAACGGACAGCTTCTTCGGTGGCGGCAAGAGCCCGCTCGCCGCGGCCCTCGGTGACGGACGCGCCTGGCTCGACGCCGCGGGCGCCGAGGTCACCGTGCTCTCGCTCGCCGATGAGGAGCTCTACCTCGTGGAGGGTACGCTGCTCGCGTTCAGCTCGGGCCTCGTGTGGGAGAACGGGCGGCTGCCCGAGCCCGGCGGCCGCGACCTCGACATCGTGCACCTGCGCGGCAGCGGTCGCGTCGTCTTGCAGACCAAGCGGAAGCTGCGCGCCATCGAGACCGGCGATCATCCGGTCACCGTCGCCGCCTCGCGCCTCGTCGGCTGGGCGGGCGCGCTCGTGCCTTCCCGCGGCCTCTTCCCCGGGCTGCCCGACAACGTCGAGCGGCCGTCCATCGTTCGCTTCGAGGGCAGCGGTCGCATCCTGGTCGTGTAGCGCGGCCTCGCTCGTCGAGCGCCGGCTGCAGTCCTTGCCCGAGGCGCGATGGGTGATACAAACGCGCCACGCGCGAGGTCGCGCGAACGGGAGGTGCGGCCGATGCCGAAGCTCGTGACCGTTTTGGGGACGATGGCGCTCGCGCTCCTCGCGGGCCCGACGTTCGCGCAACAGACGCCTCCTCCGGCGGCGACCGAGGCGGCCGAGCCGGACGCGCCCGTGACGATGGAGACGCCGCAGGCGGAAGCACCAGCGACGGAATCCTCGCCGGCCGCGGCGCCCGCGACAGAGGCACCCGCGACGGCGGCACCAGCGACGGACGCATCGCCGACGGACGCATCGCCGATGGAGACGCCCGCGGCGGAGACGCCCGCGGCGGAGACGCCCGCGGCGGAGACGCCGGGCGCCGAAGCGCCGGCCTCCCAACCAGCGGCAGGTCCTGCCTCGCGCCCAGCGGCGGGTCCCGCGTCACAGCCGGCGGCGGCGGCGTCCCAGCCAGCCGGTCCGGCCTCGCAAGCGGCGACGAGCGCCGACGCGAGCGACGCTCCGGCCGACACCGCTGCCCCTGCCCTCGTCGACGCCGGCCCGAAGCCGGACGTCCTGGAGCGCCGCCTGGTCGCGTACGTCTCCACGGGCGTCGCCGCGGTCGCGCTCGGAGCGGGCATCACCCTCGGCACCCTCGCGCTCACGCAGTACGACTGCCTGAACAATGTCCTCGTGTGCAACGAGAGCGCCGAGGACCCGATCCTCGGTGACGAATTCCTCGACAAGAAGGCCGAGGTCGAGACGCTCTCGCTCGTCGCCGACATGGCGTACGTCGTCGCCGCGGCGGCCACCATCGTCGCGGTCA
The DNA here is from genome assembly GCA_964388085.1 of uncultured Myxococcales bacterium. Classification (GTDB taxonomy): domain Bacteria; phylum Myxococcota; class UBA727; order UBA727; family CAYLZW01; genus CAYLZW01. Next base: position 21,863 of record CAYLZW010000069.1, read on the forward strand.
CGGGCTACATCCGCGGCTACTTCCTCACCGAAGAGGAGCCCGCGGGCGAGGTGACGCCATGAGGGCGCTCGTTCACAAGCTCCGCTTCGCGCTCCCGCTGCTCCTCGTCATCACGGGCGCCACCGGCTGCACGGTCCTGCTCAACACCGAGGAGATCCTCGACTTCTGCGTCCGTCCCGGTGACTGCGCCGAAGGCTTCTTCTGCTCGACCGGCGTCTGCCTCCCGGGCGACGGCGGCGTCGATGTCGTCGTCGACGCTGGCGGCGAAGGCGAAGGCGAAGGCGAAGGCGAAGGGGAAGGCGAAGGCGAAGGCGAAGG
>CAYLZW010000070.1:0-22101 GCA_964388085.1 uncultured Myxococcales bacterium
TGCGGTAGCGCTCGTCGGCGCCCGCGTAGACGTCCATCACGTAGACGTCGCGGTTTTGGAAATACGCCTGCACCTTGCGCTGCAGCCAGTCGAAGTGTGCCTCGTCGATGGGACGGTTGATGTCACCCCAGGCGACCTTGTCGTGGCTGGCCTGGTCGTCGACGGTGAACTTGTCCTTGGCCGCGCGGCCGGTGTGTTTGCCGGTCTTGACGACGAGCGGGCCGCGGTGGCTGATGTGCCCCTCGCCGCGGCGAATGGCCTCTTCATAGAGCGCTGCCGTCGGCAGGTTCCAATATTCGTGACGGAGGTTCGTCAGGCTGTGCAGCCCGAGGCCGTGCTGGGAGAAGACGGGACCACTCTTGTGGGGGATGGGGTCGGCCATGAGAAACCTCCGAGAGCGCCGATCGATCGGAACACGTCGGGCGCGGAGTAGGGGTACCTCTGAGGCTCTAAGCCCTCGACGTGCGCTCGTCCAGCGGGACGCGCACCCTGCATGCGATCCGCCGCTCGGCGTCCTCGTTTGGGCGCCGCCCGCTGCACGCGCTGCGTCAGAGAGCAGCGCGTGCGCCGTCGCGACCAAGGCTGGCTGGGGGCCGCGCGTCGAGCTGTGTCCGTGCGGGGAGGCGCGCAGCCCCTCGAGAGCTCAGCCGAGCGGTAGGCCGAGCTTCTTGCAGAGGGCGCCGAGCTGGTCTTGTTCGTCGGCGCTGAGGCCGCTGAAGGCCTCGACGATGCGACCGAGGTGCTGTGGGAAAACACGCTCGATGAGCGCCGTGCCCTCGTCGGTGAGCTGCACGGTGACGAAGCGTCGATCGTCGGTGTTGCGCACGCGCGCGACCAGGCCGCGCTTCTCGAGGTTGTCGACGACGAGCGTGACGTTGCCGCCGGACTTCAGCAGCTTCTGCCCGATGGCCTTCTGGCACAGCGGCCCGAGGTGGTAGAGCGCCTCGAGCGTGCCGAACTGGCTGATGGTCAGCTTCACCGTCGACAGCTCGCTGATGAGGCGTGCGTTCACCGACTCCGAGGCGCGCATGAGCTTGATGTAGGCGTTCAAGGCCCGCACCTCCTTCGCCGTGCCCTTGTGGTGCGTTCCCATCACGCCTCCGCTGCCCATGTCCGGTCGAGCAGCGAACGCCGCGCCCCTCGCGCGAGCAAAGAGAGCAGGGGCGCGGCCCTCGGTCAACGTCGGGCCCGGCCAAGACACGGGCTAAGACACCGTGTCTCGAGCGGCCCGACGCCGGCTTTTGCTCAGGACTTCGTCGGGGCAGCGGCCGGCACGAGCTCGATGTCGAGCACGATCTTGACCTCGTCACCGACGAGGACGCCGCCCTTCTCGAGCGCCTTGTTCCAGGTCAGCCCGAAGTCCTTGCGGCTGATGGTGGTCGTCGCGGTGCCGCCGCGGTGCGCGTTGCCCCAGGGGTCCGTGTAGCTCTGCTCGAAGCCCTCCACGTCGAGGGTGACAGGCTTCGTGACGCCGCGGATGGTGAGGTCACCCTTCACCTTGTACTTGCCCTTGCCCACCTTCTTGGTGGCGCCCTGCTTCGAGACGAACGTCAGCGTCGGGTGCTTGTCGCTGTCGAAGAAGTCGGGCGAGCGCAGGTGGCCGTCGCGCTTCTCCTCGTTGGTGTCGATGGACTTCGTCTGGATGACGACGTCCACGGCGAGCGACTTGGCGAGATCCTTCTCGTCGAGCTTGATGGTGCCCTTGAACTCGTTGAAGCGGCCCTTCACGTCGCTGACCATCATGTGCCGGACGCGGAAGCCCACGTCGGTGTGGGCGGTGTCGAGCTGCCAGCTCTGCTCGGCGGCGAGCGCGGCGCCGGGCAGCGAGAGGGCGGCGACCAGGGCGAGCGTGAAAGGGGTCTTCAGCAGCGAGCGGGACATGGAGCCTCCTATGCGTTCAACCGCATCAGTCTAAATGACTTGATATTGAACGATTGAAGCGAGACCTATGTAACGCTCCCGTGGGGGGAGGCAAGCAGATCCTTCCGCCTCCCCGGGAACCAGGCAGAACATCAAATAAAAACGGGTGCTTGCGACTAAAGCGACTCGCTCGACGCCGCGGCCGGCTCGAAGGAGAGCGACGCCGAGTTGATGCAGTAGCGCAGACCGGTCGGGCGCGGGCCGTCCGGGAAGCGATGGCCGAGGTGCGCGTCACAGCGGGCGCACAGGGCCTCCTCGCGGACCATGCCGTGGCTGGTGTCGGTCTCGATCTTCACGACGTCCGGGCCCACGGGCTGAAAGAAGCTCGGCCAGCCGCTGCCCGACTCGTACTTGGTGCCGGACTCGAACAACAGCGCCTTGCAGCACACGCAGCGGTACTTGCCGGCGCGCTTCTCCTCGTAGAAGCAGCCCGTGAAGGCCGGCTCGGTGCCCTTCTGGCGCGCGCAGCGGAACTGCTCGGGGGTGAGCTCCGCCCGCCACTCCTCGTCGCTCTTGCTGATCTTGTCGAAAGCGTTGTCGCTCATGGCCGCTCCCTCTCCTTCGATTCGGTTTACGCCCGCAAGCGTAGCGACGTCGAGGCTGCGCGGCACCTGTCCAGAGGCGTCGGCGCCCGCGATGTGGTACCAGAAGGTGACCGCCAAGGAGCCGCCCATGCCCGTCGAGAGCTCCGTGCAGCGCGCGGCCCGTCTGCTGAACGGACGAGAGCCCCAGATCGCCGCCGCCGTCGCGCGCCAGCTCAAACGCACGGTGCCGCGCTACGCCGACGTCGAGCGGCAGGCCATGGAGCGGAACATCTCCGCCATCCTGAAGGGCCTGCAGCGCCTCCTGGCGAAGGGCGACGAGCGCACGCTGCGCCGCATCGTCGATGACGTCGCTCAGCTGCGCAGCGCGACCGGCTTCGGCGTCGACGAGGTCATCGTGGCGGGCCTGTGCTTTTTGCCGGTGCTGCGCCGCTTCCTCGTCGAGAACGACAGCGACATCGAGGCCGGCCTGGCCGCCTTCGAGGCCCTCGAGGCGGTGGCGCTGCCGATGTTCGGCCACATCGCCATGTACTACCGCGACCTCGCCGACCTCACCGATCCCGGGCTCGCCGAGGTGAAGTGGAGCGCGATCTCGTTCCCCCTCAGCATCGAGTCCGTCGAGGACGACGAGGACACGCTGCGCACGAAGCGCCCGGCTCGCTGAGCGGAGGGCTCCGCTCGCGCGCGACGGGTGTCAGCCCTCGCCCGTGTCGTCCGTGTCGTCCGTGTCGTCCGCGTCGCCCGTGTCCGCGGGGGCCTTGGCCAGGCGCGCGAGCGGTCCTCCCGGAACCGAGCCCTTCGGCCTGGCGCCGCTCTCGAGAGCCCTGAGGGAGGCGGGCGCACGTCCGTCGCCGAGGAAGGCCGCGAACGCCTTCTCGTTGCCCGTGCCGCCCGCGAGGAGCTCCTCGCGGACGAACGACTGAAACGCCAACAGCAGCTCCGGGTTTATCGGGTGCGCGTCGTAGTAGCGCTCCACCGCCAGGGCGACGTCGTCGGGCGGAGCGTTCACGTCCACGCCCGCGCGGGCGGCGAACAGGCCGAGCAGGCGCACCACCGCGTCCGGCAGCTCGGCGCGCGCCTCGGCCGTGGGAGCGACGCTCAGAAACACGAGGGGCAGGAAGTGCAGGACGTCCTCGTCCCGAAAGCGCGGCCTGCCGTCCTCGTCACGGCGCTCGAGGACGGAGAGCAGCCGGGCCGCGCGCTGCAGCTCGTCCGACGTCGGCTCTCGGAGCTCGTCCTCGTCCCTCATCCGCCGGAGGGTTAGCCCGTTGTCGGAGCCGGAAAAAGGCACGTCACACGCGCCACTGCCTCGAGAGCCCCCGAATGTGACGCATGCCCACGCCGGTGACGGCAGGGCACCGGGCACAGGGCAAGGGGCAAAGGGAGGGCTTGTGTCCCCTTGGGGGATACGCCCTAGTCAGCCTTGCTGCGGCGCTCGGCGACGAGGACTGCACCTTCGAGGAGGGCTCGCGAGAGCGCGTCGAGGGACGCTTGCGAGACCCCGAGCAGCGAGGCCGGAACGAGCGGACGCTCGCTGGCGAGCTCGAGGAGCTTCTGGCCCCGCACCCTGGCGTCGCTCACGGCGTTCGGCTCCGCGCCGGCGGCGGTCTGCACCGTGTTCGATGAGCCTGTGCTGGGGGACCGGACCTTCATCTGCCCTCGCCTCTTCGCGCGTGCCGTCCGCGGGACCGACCGGCGCCCGCGTTCAGGCAATCTACCCAGAGCCCACGCGCTTTGGAGCGGTTTTTTGGCGCCCGCCATCGGGTCGGCGGGAGCCCATGCGACAGCGCCACGGGAGGCGGCGCGGCGGAGCGCGGGTGTTCGCGAGCGGGGCAGTCGTTGCGCGCTTTTCGAGGTCGGCCGAGGCCGGTGATATCACCGGGTTATGGACGATCTCAGCGCACCCGATCTCAGCGCGCCCGAAGGGGCGTCCGACGCCTCGCCCTCCGCGCCCGATCGCGCGACGTCGCTGTCCGCTCGTCTCAGCGAGGCGCTGACCGCCGTCGGGATCGCCGTCAGGCGCCGGGAGGCCGAGATCGAGCTCATCGATCGCACGCTGGCTGCCTCGTCGGACGCCCAGTCCGCGGCCGCGCAAAAGGCCGCCGAGCGCATGGCTCGCGTGCGCGCCGAGCACGCCGATGAGCTGTCCTTGATGCAGCGCGCGCGGCGGGCGCTCGAGGACGCGACCAGCGACGCCGGAGAGCTCAGCTACCAGCTCGACACGCACGTCGAGCAGAGCGGCGCGGCCGCGCACGAAGCCGAGGAGCTGCGCCGCACCGTCGCTGGGCTCCGGTCCGAGATCGTCGAGCAGCGCTCGCGCGTCACGGAGACCGAAGCGTTCGTGATCGCGCTCGGCGACGAGCTCGAGGAGGCGAAGCGAAGCCTGACGGCTCGCGAGCGCGAGCTCGAGCAGGCCGGCGACGAGGTCGCCGCCCGGGAACGAGAGCTCGCTGAGCTGCGCAAGGAGCTCGCGGTCAAGACACGCGAGGCCGAAGAGCTCGGACGCTTGATGGGCGCGTTCACGGCAGCAGACGCAGCCAGCAGCGCTGACGACGTCGTCGCGAACGGAGATCGAGAGGAGGCGGAAGGCGAGCCACCCGCCCCGCCGGACGCGCCCGAACCACCGGTGGCAGCGGCCGTTCCCGAGGCGAAGCCCACGGCGCTGCCGCGCTTCGCCGAGGCGCCGGACATCGACATCCCCGTGCCGCTCGTCGAAGACGCCATGGACGAGATGGCGGGTGTCGATGCCATGCCGGCGCCGGACTCCGCGCGCGCGGGGCCGCAGGACGACGCCAATGAGGCGGAAGCGAGCGCCGACGCTGCGTTCGAGGCGCTCGACCGCGCCAGCGGCGCCGCCGACGACGACCCCCCCGGCGCCGCGGACCCGAGCGGGCCGGCGGCGAGCGCCGACGCGCACGACGGCGACGGCGACGCCGACGACGAGTCTCGCGCGAGCGAGCCCAAAGGGGGCTCCGCGCAGGGCGACGACGACATCGACCTCGGTGTAGAGGTCGCGAGCGAGCCCGCCGACGACGCGAGCGCGGCGGCTCCAGACGACGTGGACGATGCCGCCCCGGACGCTCCCGTCGACATCTCGGTCGACGATTGGGGCGCCGTGGTCGAGCCCGAGGCGGCTGCCGTGGCCCTGCCCGGCCCTGCTACGGACGCGCGCGCCGCCGTCGACGGCGAGCTGCAAGCCTACTTGAGCGCCATGGGTGACGACGAAGAGAAGGGCGCGCCGCCGTCCGCGGACGCGTTGTTCAAGGCGACCTCCGACATCGCCTCGTTCCAATGCGGCTCGCCGGAAGAGATCCGCCTCGCGGGCGCGCTGCAGCTCCAGTCCTGGCGCCCGTCCGAGCTCGCCCAGCTCATCGGCATGAAGGAGGACGTCGTGCGCGCCAAGCTCGCGACCTATCACGAGCGCGGCCTCGTCGAGATCATCCGCGCCTGACGACGCTGCCGGTGCTACCTCGATGATCTCGCGCGAAGCGTGTCGAATCAGACACGAGAGCGCGTGGACGTTGGTCCACATTCGCTACCGGAGCGTGCCGTTCTGACAAGAATCGGTGCGGACGACTCGCGCTCCGTGCATCAGGCATGATTGTCGCTTCAGGGCGGCCACCCCACCACGAGGTGCCGTCCATGCCGAGAGCCGTCCGCCCCGTCGCGAGCTTCGCCGTCGCTGTCTGCGCGATCGCCGCCAGCGCTCCTGTCTCCGCCGCCGTGCCGCACGTCCGCATCGACGACGTGAAGCGCGGCAGCCTGCTGTTGCCGACCGATGAGCCGGGCACTTTTCGCGAGCTGCCGACGCTCGGCACGGAGCTCGAGGTGTACGTCACCGGCCTCGTGCTGCGCGCGGAGCTGACGCAACGCTTCGTGACGCCGAGCATCGCCAGCGAAGAGGCCCTCTATGCCTTTCCGCTCCCCGACGGCGCCGCCGTCGACCGCCTGCGCGTGACGATCGGCGACCGCGTCATCGAGGGAGAGATCCGCGAGCGCGAGGAGGCGCGGCGGACCTTCGAGCAGGCCAAGCGCGAGGGACGAAGGGCCTCGCTCGTCGAACAGCAGCGACCGAACCTGTTCACCAACGCGCTCGCGAACCTGCCCGCCGGTGTCGTCGTGGAGGTGACCATCGGCTACCAGGAGGTGCTGCGCTACGACGACGGTCGGGTGCGGCTCTCGTTCCCGACCGCGATTACGCCGCGCTACACGCCGCCCTTCGCCGTCGGGCGGCTGGCCACGATCCCGGCCGCCGCGAGCGGCGAGGCGGGGCCGCTCGGCGCCGGTTCCATCGACGCGCGCGTTCATGTCGAGGCCGGCTTTCCGCTGACGTCGATCGCGGTGCCGTCGCACGCGCGGTCGGGTACGCCGCAGGTCGCCATCCAGCGCGCCGGCGAGGAGCGCTTCCTCGTGACGCTGACGAGGGTGAGCGCCGACCGCGACGTCGTCGTGGAGTGGCGCGCGCTGCCGTCGCAGCGGCCGCGGGCGCGCCTGCTCTACGAGAGCTTCGGCGGCGAGCAGTACGCCATGCTGCTGGTCACGCCGCCGACGCTCTCCGACGACACGGCACATCCGCTCGTGCCGCGCGAGGTGGTCTTCGTCATCGACAGCTCCGGCTCCATGCACGGCCCTTCCATGCAGCAGGCCAAGGACGCGCTCGCGCTCGCCATCGAGCGCCTGCGCCCGAGCGATCGCTTCAACGTCGTGGACTTCGACTCCTCGGCGCGCGCGCTGTTTGAGGCCCCGGTGCTCGCGAGCGCCGAGCAGCGCAGACAGGCTGCCCGCTGGGTCTCCTCCCTGAGCGCCGACGGCGGCACCGAGATGCTCGGCGCGCTCGATCTGGCGTTCCGCCAACGCACGGCCGACTTCACGGGCGTGCGGCAGATCGTCTTCATCACCGACGGCGCGGTCACGAACGAAGCGGCGCTGTTCGATCGCATCCGCGTCGACCTCGAGGACACGCGGCTGTTCACGGTCGGCATCGGCGCCGCGCCCAATGGTCACTTCATGCGCAAGGCCGCCGAGCTCGGGCGCGGCAGCTTCACCTACATCGCGAACACGACGGAGGTGGCCGACAAGATGGGCGCGCTGTTCGCGAAGGTGGAGCGACCGGCGCTCACCGACATCACCGTCGGCTTCGGCGCCGCGGTGGAGATGTACCCAGCGCAGCTACCGGATCTCTACGCGGGCGAGCCTATCGTCGTCGTGGCGAAGGCAGCCGAGCTCGGCGCGCGCGCGGTCGTGACGGGCAGGCAAGGCGAGCTCCCCTTCCGCGCGGAGGTGTCGCTCGCCGGCGGAGACGCTCGCGGCGCGCTGCATAAGCTGTGGGCGAGGCGCAAGGTCGAGGCGCTCACCGACGGCGGCGCGCGCTACGGCGGCGACGACAGCCGCGCCGCGATCGTCGCCACCGCGCTCACGCACGGGATCGTCACGCAATTCACCAGCCTGATCGCCGTCGAGCAGCGCGCCCTCGCCTCCTTGCAGACGCGCGACATCGGCTCGCTGCCCCAAGGCGGCACGCCCGCGTCGCTGCTGCTCCTCGTCGGCGCCGGCCTCCTCGGCGCCGCGGGCGCCGGCGCGCGGAAGCGGAGGCGCTCGTGAGCCGCCGTCGTCGTGCCGTGTGCGCGCTCTTGGCGGTGTTCGGCGCCGTGCTCGTCGGACACGGGCTGTACATTCCCGCCAAGGCCCTCGTCGCGCAGGTGCTGCTCGAGCGCGCCTGGCAGCGCGCGCGCGCTGGTGACGACGACGTCCGCCCCTGGCCGTGGGCGGACACCGCGCCCGTCGCCCGGCTGCGCGCGCCGCGCCTCGACGTGGAGACCATCGCGCTCGCCGGCGCCAGCGGACGCACCTTGGCCTTTGGTCCGGGCCACGTCTCGGGGACGGCGCTGCCCGGAGAGCCCGGCAACATCGGCCTCGCCGGACACCGCGACACGCACTTCGCGTTCCTCGAGGATGTGCAGCCCGGCGACGTGCTCGAGCTCGAGGCGCCGGCGGGCGGCGTCACGCGCTATCGCGTGGAGCACACGTTCGTCGCGGACGAGTCATCCGTGTGGGTGCTGGCGCCGACGAGCGACGACACCCTGACGCTCATCACCTGTTGGCCGTTCGACGCTGTCGTGCCCGGCGGCCCCGAGCGCTACATCGTGCGCGCGCGCTCAATAGGCGACGCTGCGCCTCCCGCCGGCCAGCGCGAGCGGGAGCTCGTCGCCGAGCGGTAGCCGCGACCTGGCCGCCTTCGGTGGAGGCTCGTTTTCCTCGCTGGGCGACGTCAGCAGCATGTCGCCCGCCAGCGCCCCGACGAGCGCGGTCACGCCGGCGGCGGCCACCATGCCGAAACCGGCCAACGCCAGGGTGCTGCTGGGGGCGCCCGAGAAGAGCCCGGGCTCGAGCCCCCCGCCGGAGCCGACCTCCATGTCGGACAGCCCGAAGCCGGCGAGGACGACGCCTCCAATCCCGAGCGCGATACCGGGCAGGCCGCCGAGCGCCGCCCCCCAGAAGGCCCTGCCCGAGATCAGCGACGACACGGTGACCGCACCCGTGACGACGAGGGCGGCGAGCGGACCGAGCACGATCATGCCCGCGGTCGCGAGGATGAGGCCGAGCACGACGATGCCCGCGCTGATGACGCCGATGACGCAGGCCTCGGCGCAGTTGTCCCCGCTGCTCGCGTCCGGCGCCACCTGCGTGAAGATGCAGCCGAGCGCGGAGAGCCCGCCGCCGACGACGTCGAGCCCGAGGCAAGCGCCCCCTCCGGCGAACAGCGGCCCCCACAGGGACCCGGGCTCGTCGTCATCCGTCTCCTCCTCGTCGCTGTCTTCCGCGCCCTGCCCGTCTTCCGCAGCAGGCGCTGGCTCTGTCGCGGGCGCAAAGGCCTCGAGCGGGGCCGGCGGCGCCGGGTCCGCCTGCGCCCGCGCGCCGATTGCGCCGAGCAGGGTGAGGGCGAGTACGGCAATGATTCGCATGGCCAAGCCTACGACACCGGCCGCTCGGAGACAGCGGCGGGTACGCAAAGAGCCCTCGCGCCGGCGCGCGTCATGAACCCTCCGGCGAGGGCGTGGGGTCGCCCGGCAGCGGCGGGCGGTCGAGCCAGCGCTGGTACAGCGCCTCCATCCGGCGGGTGACGTCGTCATCGCGCCCGTAGAGGCTGCGCGTCTCGCCCGGGTCACGCTCGAGATCGAAGAGCAGCTTCCCGCCGCCGCGCACATCGACGATGAGCTTGTAACGCTCCTCGATGACGGCGCGGGACAGCTCCCCCTGGAAGCCCGTCTCGACCACCACGGGCAGCGGCCTCGGGCGTCCGGCGACGGCGTCGAGCAGCGAGAACGGCCGCGGCACCTTGACGCCGGTGAGCAGCGCCAGCGCGGGCACGATGTCCGCGTGCGAGACGGGCTCGTCGACGAGCACGGAAGGGCAGCCGGGGACGTAGAAGGCGAGCGGGACGTGGACGCTCGGCTCGAACAGGTCGGGACCGTGCCCGTGGCGTCCGCGCTCGCCGAGCCCCTCCCCGTGATCGGCCGTCACCACGACGATCGTGTCGTCGGCGTGCGGCGAGGCGGCCAGGCCGTCGAGCAGGCGGCCTACCTGCAGCATCGTGTAGGCGACCTCGCGCTCGTAATCGGTCCCCTCGGGCTCGGGGAGCAGCTCGCGCGAGATGGGCAAGAAGGGCGCGTGCGGATCGAGATAGTGGGCCCACAGAAAGAACGGCTCCTGCTGCGTCGCGAGGAGCTCGAGCGCCGTGTCGGTGACCGTGCTCGAGGTGAACGCGAACTTCGCCCCCTTCTCATCTGGGTCACGGCGCCCCAGCGTGACGACGTCGAACGCGCCCTGCAGAGAGCTCGGGAGGAACAGCATGGGGATCGCGAGGCGAGGCACTCCCGCGTCGCCCAGCGCGGCGGGGAAGCCCCCGGGCGGCGGCGGCTGAACAGCGTTCGCGAACGTGCCGTTCGGCGCGTCGCTGATGTGGCGGCTGCCGAGGAGACCGTAGAGGGACAACAGCGTCGACGTGCTCTGCGGGTAAGCGCGCGTGAACCAGGCGGAGCGTCGCGCGAGCGCCGCGAGCGCGGGCGTTCGCTCGGGCGACAGCACGTCGACGCGCAGGGTGTCGATGGTGATGAGGATGACCGAGCGCGGGGCTCCGGCGCTCTGCTGCAGACACGTCGCCCACGGACCGGTTCGTGGGATGTCGGCGGCGCTCGGCGGCGCCGCGACGGCGTCGCCCCCGCGGCAGTCGTCGTCGATGCCGTTGCCGGGGATCTCTCGGCGGGCAGCCTCGCTGCGCGCGTCCTGCGGGGCGCAGTCGGTGCCCCCCCACAGCGCGGAGCCGGCGCCGTCGTCATCGAGGTCGCTGAGCGCGCGACCGAGGAGCAGGAACGAGCTCGACGTCGCTGCGCGAGCGCTCAGCAGGAAGCGAGCGTCGTCTCGGAGCGCGCCCGCGAGCCCTCCCGAGACCAGCGCGCCGACGAGCAGGAGGACGTTCAGCCGCGCCCGCGGCGCGCGCCCTTCGCGCTCGAGGCCGCGCACGACCATGAGCGCGAGCAGCAGCACCGCGGGCCCGGCGAAGGGCAGCAGCCGATTGTCATTGGCGGCCGCGGCTCCGCTCTGAGCGACCCAGGTGGCCAGGAACACCCCCGCGAGCCCCTCGAGCGCGAGCAGGCGACGAGGCGAGATCTGTGCTTCGAGGGCGTGCGCACGCATACGTAAGAGGCGCTCGACGAGAAAGCCCAGCGCCGCCGCGACGACGAGGATCACGACGATCGCGAAAGTCATCGCCAGCGCGACCGGGCCCGGGAACTCGAGGTTGAGCTTGGACTCCGCGTAGAGCAGCAAGCGCAGAGCGATCACCGCGACCGTCAGCGCGGCCACGCCGGCGACGTTCACCGACACCGGCGGCACAGGGAGACGGCGCGTCCAGCGCTCGACGACGAAGAGCGCCGCGGCGAGGAGGCACGCGGGCGGCAGGAAGGTCGCGACCAGCATGAGCGCCGTCGCCAGCAAGACGATCGGATCCGCCCGCGCCATGGGGGAGATGGCGAGCAGCACGAGCGCCTCGGCGACGGCGCAGAGCCCGGCCGCCGCGAGGGCGCGACCGGTCCATGGGCTTCGCAGCGGCGACGTAAGGGACTTGGTGATGAGCGACATGAGCGCGCGGCAGAGTAGCCGCTTCGATGACAGAGCACAGCGTCAGCTTCGGGCTGCATCGGTATCACCGCGGTGCTGGTGCCCCTGGCCCGTCCGCGCTCGTCGGCCTGCTAGGCTGACGCACCTCATACGCGGAGCGCTCCTGCACCCTGCCGTCGTCCTCGCGCTCGTCACGCTCGCTCTGGCTCCTCCCGAGGCAGAAGCCGAGGCGCCGGAGGAGCAGCGCTTCGACGTCGAGTCGCGGCTGAGCGCGCGCGCCGGCGCCAGCGCCGGGCACGTGTGGGTGACCCCCTTCGCGTTCGCGCTCCCCGGTGGCGGCGTCGAGCTGAAGCTGCGCTGGCGCTCACCGACGGGGTGGATCGTCGACAGTCGGGCCGGGCTCTCGCTCGGCGTCGACGAGACCGGCACCCTCGGCGGCGGGTACCACGGCACCGTGGGCGTCGTCGGCACCTGGTACGACGCCGGTTGGTCCTCGCTGTCGACGCGCTCGTACGTCGGGCTGTCGAGCTTCAGCCTCATCCCGGTCCCCGGCGTCGGCAGCAACACGACGCTGGCCTTCGTGCCCGTGCGGCGCGGGAGCTTCCGCTGGATCCTCGCCCTCGACGGCACCGTGGAGCTGCTCATCATCGTGCCGCGCTTCGTGCTCGGCGCGTCCACGGCCGTGCTCTTCGACATCGGCGACCTCTCGCTCGGCGTCGAGGCGGGCGGCGCCGCCGAGGCCGTGGTCGCGGTCGCCGCCAACGTCGTCAGCGCCACCGGCGGGCTGACGCTGCTCGCGGCGTACCGCTTCTGAGGCCGCGCCGTGCGCGGGCGCCGCTCGGGCACAGGCCGTGCACACCACGGGTGAATGCACCGCGCGCTGTCGCCTGGAGAGCTGCACCAGGCGCTGGTGGAGCTCACGAAGGCCCGGGTCACGCCTGGCTCGTCGGGTCTACCGCGCGCCGCGCGGCTCGATCGCGAGCGCGAGCTGGCGCTGCTCGAGGAGCGCTTCCTCGAGGAGGAGCGCCGAGCGGTCGCGCCCACCGCGGCGGAAGCCCCCCACGAAGCGCGCGCGTTCGTGCGTTGGTTCGACGCGCTGCTCGTCGAGGGTCCCGGACAAGACGATCCGCTCTTTGCTTGGCTCGAGCGGCACGCGTCGTGGGGCGCCATGCGCTGGTTCCTTCGGCAGGAGGTCGCCGGCGAGGCGGGCTTCGACGACCTCGTCGCGCTCACGCAGCTGCGCATGCCGAACCGCGTGAAGCTCGAGATGGCGCGCAATTATTGGGACGAGATGGGCCGGGGCCGGGAGTCAGCCATGCACAGCCGGCTGCTCGATCACCTCGCCGCTTCGCTCGCGTACGAAGGCGAAGGCCCGGCGGTCGTCTGGCAGGCCGTCGCGCTCGGCAACCTGATGGCCGGCCTGGCGCTCGATCGCCGCTACGCGTTCCACAGCGTGGGCGCGCTCGGCGCCGTCGAGCTCAGCGCGCCGGATCGATCGGCCGCGGTCAACCGGGGGCTGGCGCGCCTCGGGGTGCGCGGCCACGAACGGCAATATTACGCACTGCACGCCACCCTCGACAGAAAGCATTACCGCGCGTGGCGTGACGAGGTGCTCTCTCCGCTCGTCGAGGAAGATCCCACGCGGGCGCGCCCCCTCGCCGAGGGCGCGCTCATGCGACTGTCAGCGGGCGCGCGCTGCTTCGAGCGCTATCGCGAGGCGCTTTGGGGGCATCGCTCTACATCGTCAGCGCCGCGGGCGGGTCAGCACCCAGCCACCGGCGAGGCCGACGGGCAGCACGATCACCAGCATCCAGAGCGGACCGAACAACAGCAGCAGCGCCGCGGTGGACGACGACGGCGAGACGAACACCTCCCACAGCAGGATGGCGGCGCACACGCTCAAGAGCGCGCCGGCGACGACAATGGGCGCCCTGCGTGACGCAAATCGCACGACCAGCGCCAGCGCGGCAAACGGCGCGAGCCCCCACAGGGCAAAGCCGACGCGCCCCGCGGTCGCGCCGTCCGACATGACGCCGACGACGATCGCGGTGATGGCACCGGGCACGAGGGCCAGCAAACGAACCAGGCGCGTGCTCATCGGCGCTCCTACCTGCAAGGGGACTGTCAGGAACGGACCGGCCTCCCGCTATTCGCCCGCGACGAGGCCGCGCACGACATAATGGCGCGGCATGGTCTCCTCGAGGACGGCGGCCTCGAACCCTGCCGCCGTGAGCTCGGCGCGCACCTGCTCGGCCGACAGCCGCATCTCGAGGGGGGGCCCGAAGCCCGCGGTGTCTTCCTTCAGGAAGTCCACGACGACGAAGACGCCGCCGGGCCGCAGCGCGGCGCGGAGCTTCTTCGCAAACGCCTCGCGCTCGGCGATGTGGTGCCAGGTGTTGAGCGTCACGACGGCGTCGACGCTGGTGGGCGCGAGCTTGGGATCGTCCGGCGCGGACGCGAGCGTGCGCACGTTCGTCCAGCCGTGTTTCGTCGCGGCCTCGTCGAGGAACGCGAGCATGGCGGGCTCGATGTCGCTGGCGATGACGCTGCCCGAAGGCCCGACGGCGGCCGACAGCTTCGGCGTCAGGTAGCCGGTGCCGGCGCCGACATCGACGACGGCGTCGCCGGGCTCGAGCTGCAGCGCGGCCAGGATCTCCTGCGGCTTCTGCCAAGCGTCCCGCTCGGGCGCGTTCCAGGCCGCGACGAAGCGCTCGGGATCGGCGAAGTGATCGGCGCGGTGTGCCCCCTTCGCCATGTCGTGCTCGTGTCGCGGAGCGTCCTGGTGCCGCGCTTGCTCGTGCGGCGTCGCCGCGCTCGACGACCGCGAGGACGGCGCCGGCTGTGACGTCTGGCACGCGAGGCAGACGACGCAGGTGGCCAGGGAGACGAGGACTCTGCGAAGCTTCCGAGACGACATGGGCTGCTCCTGCCGGTACCGCTGCGCTGCCGTAGTGACGGGAGCGTGCCGTGTGCAAAGGCACGCGCAAGGCCTATCGGCGGCGTTCGCGCGTCCGCCTCCCGGGGGCCGCGGGCCTTGCGGTCGAATGGGGATCCGTGTGAATGCATCGACCCGACGGAGCGTCTCGGTGCCCATGTGGCTGCGCATCATCGGGCCGGCGTTCCTCTGCGTGACCTCCTCGTGGGCGCGCGCCGAGCCGCCCCTGCCAAAGGCCAAGCTGCCCTCCCTGGCGCCCGCCCCCGGCGAGGTGCGTTGGGGCGACGAGCTGCCGCCGATCCTGACGCTCCTCGAGATGAGCCCTGACGAGCTGCGGCGAGAGCTCGAGCGCGCGACCAGCCTGCAGGTCACGGCCAGCTATCGAACGGCCGCGCAAGCGCTGGTGCTGCGAGCGCTCGCGCTGAAGGATCCGCGCGTCGCCCCCGCGCTCGCGCCCTTCCCCGTTCTCGTCGTGGTCACGCCCGAGCCGGGCAACGATCCTGAGGTCGCGCGGGCTCTGCAGCGAGAGATGGTTCGCGCGCTGAACGGCCTCAAGCTCCCCGCCGTCGAAGGCGACCAGCCGCACGCCGGCGTGTTGCGCATCACGCTCGACGTCGAGGAGAACGACACCAGCAACAGCCACATGGACTTCGGCGACATCCGCTCCTTCGCCATCCGCGTCGCGGGCGCGCTCTATCGACCGGACGGAACGCTCCTGCTCGAGTACGGCAGCGTGCGCTCGTCGCTGGGCATCAGCATCAAGGCCGCGGCGGCGTCGGACTTCGATCGCAACGCCGCCGCACATCATCGCGAGCTGATCGACCAGCTCGCGCGGCTCGCGCTCTCGTTGCCCTGACACGATCCTCCGAGCTCTCCGAACCCTCCGAACACCTCCAAACCAAGGGCCGCTCATGCTCACCGCGCTCCTCATCACCTCCCTTTTGAGCGCCGCGCCGGCCGCCGGGGTCGACAGTGATCTGGCGACGATGCAGCAGTATTCGGCGGAGCAGCTGCGCGAGCTGCTGCGCGGCCTGCTGCCAAAGCGCGCCGGGTCGTCGTCGCTGACGCAAGAGCGTGTGGCGGCAATCAAGCAATTGGCGGCGACGGACGAGGAGGCGGCCGCTTGGCTCGCGCGCTTTCCTGCCGAGGTGCGCGTGACCGTGCAGGGCGGCAAGCAGATGGAGGAGAAGGCCTTACGCGGAGCGCTCGTGCGCGTGTTCCGCGAGACGGGCCTGCCGCTCGTCACGAGCGGCGAGCCAGCGCGCGCGGTGTTGCAGGTGCACGTGGCCTTCGAAGAGAACCGCTCCGCGCCCCCGCTCTTCTCCGAGACCTCGATGAAGAGCTACAGCGCCATCAGCACCGGCGCGTTCGAGGCGCTCGACGGCACCCCGCTCGCGCGCTTCGCGAACGTCGACGTGATGCTCGGCATCAACCTCGGCTTCGGGGCACAGAAGGGGGCCGACGAGGTGGCCGGCAGCCTGTGCGACGTCATCGTTCGAGAGCTGGCGCTGGCGATCGCGGGCGGGCTGCCGGTGGACGGCGGCGGCTCGTCGCACGACGAGCGCGACCGCGACAGAGAGCAGGAGGTGCTGGACGCCGCACGAGCAAAGCTGACGACGCTGAGAGAGCGCCACACGCCCGCGGCCGGCAGGATCGTCGACGCGCTCCCCCTAGGGCTCTCCCTCGTGGCGGGACCGGCCGTGTCGGCTCGTCTTCACGCGGTGTTCGAGGGCGAAGTGCGTCGGCTCCTCGCCGAGGTGGGGCTGCCCGTTGCCAAAGGAGCCGACGCCCGCGGCGGGATGCGGGTCGCCTACGACCTGACGCACTTCCAACGCCGGGGCATGCACCCCCTGGTGCTGGGCGCGGCGATAAGCGCGCGCTCCGCCGCGGGGGAGACGCTCGTCATCGGACACGCGAGCCGGACACGCCTCACGTACGGCTCCGCCACCGTGGGCTTCGCGAACGACCTACGCCCCTTCGCGATCGGGCTCGTGCAGGCCATCGTCGATGCGCTCGACGACGGTGCGGACGAGAGGGTGGCGCCGGACCGGGAGCGGGAGGACTGGAAGCCCGTCCTGCCGGTAGAGCTCCGCGTGCTCGCGGCGGGCTTTGGGGACCCGGTCGCCGACGAGATCGTCGCCGCCCACGTCAGCGCAACGCTGCGCTCGGCGCTCGCGCGGGCGCGCATCCCGACCGCGCCGTCCTCTCTGGCCAAAGGCAGGCTGGTGGTCCGTGTGGTCAAACGTACGCGGGATGACATCGACGCATCCATCAGCGTCCCTCTCGCGGGCGGCAAGAAGCACGACGTGCAGACCACCACCCAGGTGATCCTGAAGCCACGCTTCGATTCCGGGGAGGCCGTCGCCGACGACGTCGCCAAAGCGATCCTCGAAGGGCGTTGACGGGCCGCGATGGTGCGCGGCCTGCTACAAGCATCGCATGCGCCGCCCTCTCGCCTTCGCCCTGCACCTCCCCCTCGTCCTCGTCGTCTCGGGCGCCGCCTGCGAGCGCCCCGGCCCTGGAGCGCCCGACGCGGGGCCCGAGGTCATCGAAGACGCCGGACCGCCGCGGGTGCCGGACGAAGAGCCCCCCATCGTGACGTTCCTCGAGCCCGAGGAGGACTGCCTCGAGGGCGAGGTCACCTTCCGCTTCGAGGTGAAGGACGCCGACGCCGGCGTCGCGTTCGTCAGCGCCGCCTTCGCCTCGCGCGACCTCACGCTCACGGAAGAGGGCGAGGGCCGCTACGCCGCCACCTTCGACGTCGACTCGCTGGTCACCGGGCCGCACACGCTCTTTGTGAGCGCCACTGACGCGGAGAACAACGTCAGCGAGGCAAGCCGCCTGTACGGCAGCACGCGCGACGACGAGTACTTCGAGGAGGGCGCGCTCGCCTGCGGAGAGCCGCCGCCGGAGGTCATCGACGTGGAGCCGCCGGTGGTGGAGATCCTGTCGCCTTCCGCGAGCTTCCCTGCGCACGCGAGCGCCACGCTCGCGGTCAGCGCGCGCGTCACCGACGACATCGGCCCGGTCACCGCCCTCGCGACCCTCGGCGAGCTCGAGGTGGCGCTCAGCAGCGTCGCCACCACGTTCAGCGGCACGCTCGAGCTGAGCGCGATCCCCGAGGGCACCCATGAGCTCGCGGTGAGCGCCTCGGACGACGCCGGCAACAGCGCGAGCGCGACGCGCATGGTGACGGTGGACCGCACGCCCCCGCTCGTGACCATCCTCGAGCCGCTCGCGGACGCGCAGCGCGCCGCCTACCACGACGTCGTCGGCGAGGTCAGCGACGCCAATGACATCGTGCTCGTGTATCTCTTCGAGGTCGGCGACGATCAGCCGCTGGCGTCCACGACGTCACAGAGCCCCGACGGGCGCTATGGCCTCATCTATCGCTTGCCCTGCGAGGACCTGCCACGTGAGACCACGTTCGAGCTGCGCGCCGTGGACCGCGCCGGCAACCCGGGCTCCGCGTTCGTCGACGTCAGCGTGAACGACGACGGCTGCGGCGTCGAGCCCTGAGCGGCGAGCTCAGAACACCGACAGCTCTCCGAGGCCGCCGAGCTTCACCTTGGCGTCGAGGCTGCGAACGCGAACGAAGCGCGCGGATGTGCTGTTCACATCGACGCGCAAGAGCTGGCCCGAGCCGCTCGTCAGCTCGGCCGCCTGCACGAAGGTCTCCCCGTCGACGGAGAGCTCGAGCGCGGCCGCGGAGCCGAGGCTGAGCCCGCGCAGGTAGACCGCCGTTACCGTGCGCGCGGCCCCGAGATCGACGGTGACCCAGACGTCGCTCGTCTGATCGCAGGCGTCGTCCTCGCCCTCGGGCGTGCAGCTCGGTCCCTTGGCGGTGAAGCCGAGGAGCGAGCCGTCGGTGAGCGGGCAGGCACCGCCGTCCTCGAGCGCCGCCGAGGCTCCCTCGAGCGCGACCGTGCAATCGGCGCCGCGGCTCTCCGGCACCCGATCGCCCGACAAGAGTGGACCGGGCGCGCGGTGCTCGTAGCGAATGTCCGTGTTCTCGGCGCGCCCGTCGCTGTACGCCGCGGCGTACAGGCGACCGGAGAAGTCCTCGACGTCCTCCGCGGTCCAGCGCATCTCGGGCTCGGTGCCGCTGGACTCCCACGCGCGCCCTTCGTCGGTGCGCAGCTGTAGGGAATAGCTCGACAGGGCCCCTGCGCTGACGTCGTCGATGGACGCGAACGAGAGCGCGCTGCCGGCGCCGTCCGGCGTGGCGGTGACGGCCGCGTCCCAGAGGCGCAGATCCGGAATGGCCAGCTCGGTCGTCTGGATGGCGAAGGTCGCCTCCACCGAGAGGGCGGTTTCCTCATCGCTGCCGGAGGCGGCCGCGACGGAGAAGCGCACCGCGTTGTCGAACGTGCCCTTGGTGTCGGCGCCGAGGAGGTCGAAGCGATAGGCGCCGTCCGCGTCGGTGCTGGACCTCCGCACGCCGGCGCAGAGCTCGACGCTCTCGGGATGGAACAGGCACGCGGTCCCGAGGGTGCTGACCAACGTGATGGCGCTGGTCAGCACCTCGCCGACGTCGGGGTGGCGGATGAGCAGCACGTCGCTGCCTGCCAGCGGGGCGCCGTCGCTGCCTTGCACGATGCCGGAGACCACCACCTCGTCGTCATCCGCGAGCACGCTCTTGTCACACGCCGCGGTGCCCGCGAGCACGCTGCCCACGAGCAGCACATTGCGAACCAACACGAACGCGGGGCGCGGAAAGACGCTCATGACATGCCTCCCAGGAGATGCCTCTCAGGGTACCCGGCCTCGGCTAGGGCGGCCACTGGGCGGCGGTGCGCGGCGTTGCGTGAGCTGGCGGCTCACTTCGGCCCCACGGCGATGAAGCTGAAGGGGTAGTTCGCCGCGTTGCCACCTACCGTCGAGATGATGATGCGGGCCGACGAAGCGCTGATGCGCTTCGGGTTGTTCACGAGGCACGGCACGACGCCGTTCGTGTTGTTGGCGTCGGTGGGGTGCATCCCCGAGCACACGATCGTGGGCGGTGCGCTGAACGCCGGCGAGAAGGTGATGTCGAAGACGCCCGTGTTCGGGCGCGCCACGCTGAAGCCGGTCCCCTCGTCGATGACGCCGTTCGCGTGCACCGTGCCGCGTACCATGCGCAGCGGTTCGGCGGCGCCGGGAGCGATGCCGGTCTCGCTCGTCACCGTGCCCATCACGTTCAGGTCACCGGACGCCCCGAGCTGCATGAGGCGCGTGCCGCCGCCTGGATGCGCTTCCCCGTCGCTGTGAACGCCTCCCTGGTGCCAAGCGAAGCCCTGGTCGCTGCGCAGGTAGAGCGTCGAGGCCTGCACGCCGATGCCGTAGCTCGTGCCATACAGGTTCAGCATCTGCCTCGGCTGCTGCCCGAAGCTCGCGTCCCCGAGGACGAACGCGTCCTCCGCGACCTCCAGGTCGACGACCCTGAAGTCGCCGACGGTCTCGCCGCGGATGGCGTAAGGCACGCCGCGGATGCGCGTCCGCCCCTCGAGCTGGACGCCGTCCACCTCGACGGCGAGGTAGAGCGCTGGGGAGTCGAACACGACGTCGTCGATGGGACCGATGTCGAGCGAGAAGCGACCGCGGCGGACGTCGACGTCGCTCACCGGGATGGACTGCAGCGGCGTGCCCGCCGTCGCCGCGCCATAGAAGTGGAACACCATCGGCACCGTCTGGTCGAGGGGTTCGCCGTTGTGCTCGAGGGTCCCCTGGTAGGCGATCGTCCTCGTGGTCTGCGCGTGCGCGGCGGCCACGCACAGGAAGACAGCGAGACAGGACAGGAGGCGGAGGATGGGATGCGTCATGCGAGCCCTATAGCCCACGAGTAGTCGGCCGGGCGCCGTGCTCGTACCCTGCTGCCTCGAAACGGACCTGAGCGAGCCTCCGTCGCGGGCGCTCGATGGGCCGGCTGACGCCGGCGGAGCGCCTGCGCTGGCTCGAGGAGACGATGGAGACGCTCCGGCGCTGGCAGAAGAATTGGAGATCGTCACCGGTGGGCTAGACCACCGGCTCCGCGTACCCCCCCGAGCGGAGGGTCTCGAACTCGCTCTTCGCCGCCTCGAGAACTAGCTCATTCGGGGACGGGTGGGGGCTCACGGTGCACAGCGCATGCTACTCGCCATCGACCTCGGCCTCCGCTGCGGGCTCGCGCTCTACGGGCGCGACGGCCGGCTCGTTCGCTTCTCGTCGCGCCGCTTCGCCTCCATCACGACGCTGAAGCGCGCCGCCTGGAGCGTGCTCGCGGAGCTTCCGCCGCTCGAGGTCGTCATCGTCGAGGGCGACCGCGCGCTCGGCGAGGTGTGGCTGAAGGCGGTCGAGAAGCGTGGCGCCGAGGGGCGCTTCGTGCGCCCGGAACAGTGGCGCGGCGCGCTGCTCTACGCGCGTGAACAGCGCAGCGGCAAGGACGCGAAGAGGCACGCCGACGCCCTAGCCCGCGCCGTCATCGAGTGGTCCGGCGCGACGCGCCCGACGTCGCTGCGCCACGACGCCGCGGAGGCGATCCTCATCGGCCTGTGGGGCGTCGTCGAGCTCGGTTGGCTCGAAGAGGTGCCGGCGGCGCTGCGGCGCTGAGCGATCCGCTCGTCGGCGTCGACGAGGACGTCGCTCACTCGAGCGATCGGATCCAGTCAGATCCTGGAGGGTTGTGATACCGCTACGGAACCGGGGGCTACAGGAGTCACGATGTCACGCCTCGAACCCAGCAAAGCCTCGCCGGATGCGTACGCCGCCATGCTCGCCATGGAGCGCTTCGTGCGCTCGAGCGGCCTCGAGCACGAGCTCATCGAGCTCGTGAAGATCCGCGCGTCGCAGATGAACGGCTGCGCGTTCTGCCTCGACATGCACACGAAGGACGCCCGTGCCGCGGGCGAGACCGAGCAGCGCCTCCACGTGCTCAGCGCGTGGCGGGAAGCGAGCTTCTACACGCCGCGCGAGAGGGCGGCGCTGGCGTGGACCGAAGCGGTCACCCGGCTCGGACCGCACGGGGTGCCCGACGAGGTCTTCCAGTCCGCCCGGCAGCAGCTCTCCGAAGAAGAGCTCGTAAACCTGACGATGGCGGTCATCACCATCAACGGCTGGAATCGGCTGGCGATCGCGTTTCAGAGCCCCGAGCCCGGCAGCTACACGCCCCCCTCGCGCTGAGCTCGACGAGACCTCAGCCAGGAGATGAACGCGTCGCGTTCGGCCCCCGGGAGGCCTCTCAGGGCCTGTGTGATGGCGACAACCGACGTCCACGCCCTCCGGCAGCGCAGGGATGGATGCGAGGCCGCCGATCAGGTAGGCAGCGGCCCCCGGCCGCCGAACCGTGACGCCCAATCCCCGGAGCACCGATGAGCACCGCCAGCAAGAAGACGGACAAGAAGTCGAGCACGACGACGCCGCCCACCCAGCAGGCGGCCGACAGCCACGATCTCATCCGCGTGCACGGCGCGCGCGTGAACAACCTGAAGGACGTCAGCGTCGAGCTGCCGAAGCGCCGGCTGACCGTCTTCACCGGCGTGTCCGGCTCGGGCAAGAGCTCGCTCGTGTTCGGCACCATCGCCGCGGAGTCGCAGCGGCTCATCAACGAGACCTACAGCGCCTTCGTGCAGG
>CAYLZW010000071.1:0-7231 GCA_964388085.1 uncultured Myxococcales bacterium
ACGCGATGCTGAAGGCCGCGGCGCAGAACGGCTGGCTCGACGGGGACAAGTGCATGAAGGAGGCGCTCTTGTGCATCAAGCGCGCGGGCGCCGACGTCATCTTCACCTACGCGGCCAAGGATATCGCGGCCAAGCTCTGATGCGGGGGACGCTCCGGTGACGGCGCCCGAGGTCTCGGTGCTGCTCCCCGCGCGGGACGCGGCGCGCACGCTCGGCAAGGCGCTCGCCAGCGTGCTGCAGTCCACCCGCGTGCGCTTCGAGTGCGTGGTCGTCGATCACGGCAGCGTCGACGACACCGCCGGCGTCTTGCAGCGGGCCGCGGCGCTCGCGGACGTAAGGGTCATCCAGGTCGCGCGCGAGGTCCCCTTCGCGTACGCGCTCGAGCAGGGCCGGCTCGCCTGTGAGGCGCCCGTCGTCGCCCGCATGGACGCCGACGATCTCCTTCATCCCGAGCGGCTCGCCCGCGACCTCGCGCTCTTGCGCGCGAGGCCCGACGTCGACGTCACCGCCTGCCGCGTGCGGCCCTTCCCGCTGCTCGGCCTCGGCGCCGGGATGCGCATGTACCTCGCGTGGCAGAACCGCGTGCTCGACCCCGCCGACCACGCGCGCGAGATCTGGATCGAGCAGACGGTCTGTCACCCCTCGGTGACCTTTCGAAACGACGTCGTCACGCGGGCGGGAGGCTACCGACACGGCGACTTCCCGGAGGACTACGAGCTCTTCCTGCGGCTCATCGCGGGCGGCGCGGTCGTGCAGAAGCGGCCGGAGACGGACGTCGCCTGGCGGCAGTCGAGCGGCTCGGCGACGAAGAGTGACCCGCGCTACACGAGGGACGCGCTCGCGCGCGCGAAGGCCGAGCACATGACGCGGCGCTTTTCGTTACGCGAGCGCCCGCTGTTCATCTGCGGCGCCGGCAAGGAGGGCGGCCGCATCGCGCGCGCGTTGTCCTCGTGGAGCGTCCAGCCCGCGCGCTTCTTCGACGTCAGCGAGCGGCGCATCGGACGGCGGCGCTACGACGCGCCGGTGCTGAGCAGCGCGCGGCTCGCCGAGGAGCGCCAAGCGCATCCAGGGGCGTTCTGCATCGGCGCCGTCGGCACGAGCGGCGCGCGCGAGATCGTGCGCGACAGCTTACGAACCGCCGGCTTTCGCGAGGGGGAGGACGCCGTGATCGTCGCCTGACGCGCCGCGGGCTACAGCTTCAGCAGCGTACGAATGGCGTCGGCCACGTCGACGAGGCGCAGCGGCTTCGAGAGGAACGCGTCCGCGCCGCCGGCCAGCGAAGGCCCTCGCCGGTCCGTCTCTCCGCTCACCGCGAGCACCGGCAGGGTCGCGTGCCGAGCGGACCCGCGCAGCTTGCCGAGCAGCGTGGCGCCGTCCATGGACGGCATGTAGTAATCGAGCACCACGAGATCGAAGTCGGTGGCCTCGAGGTGCTGCCAGGCCTGCTCGCCGTTCTCGGCCTCCACGAGCTCGAAGGACGCCTCGCGCGAGACCACGCCCTCGCGCGTCAGGCTCTTCTTCAAGATGAGCCGCACGTGCTCGTTGTCGTCGGCGACCAGGATGCGGAAGGAGCGCGCGGCGTTCATGGGGAAGCGTCCGTTTGCTAGCGGGCGAGGGTCTCGCCGAAGAAGGTCCCCGGTATGAGCTCGTTGTTGGCGTCGCGGACGCTGATGGCCGCCAGCGTCGAGGGGGCCGCGGCGTTGTTGCAGGTGCCGGCGGCGCTGAGGCGGCCCGGGTTCAGCACGAACACATGTCCCGCCTGCGTCGTGGTCCCGGGGGCGCCGATGGCGAGCGCCGCGCCGACGTCCCGCTCGTCGATGGGAGCGACGGCCGAGCCCACGCGCAGCGCGGCCTCACCGCTGGCACAAGGCACTGCGTTCAGCTGTCCGCCGGCGACCGCCGCTGCGAGCACCGACCCGCGCAGCATGCTGAAGCGTCCACCGCAGTTGCCGACGTAGCCGTCGCCGCGCAGCTGCTCGCATTCGGCCACCGTCGTCGGGAAGAGCGGGGCGCCGTTGTTGGGATCGACGTCGTTGTTGTCCCAGAAGGGCTCGCCGAAGCCGAGGTCCACGACGCCGTCGTCGTCGAGGTCGCCGACCTCGGCCACGTCCCAGCCGAAGCCGCCGAGCGGCGTGAGCTCGACCGCGGCCGGCAGGAGGGTCACGAAGCCGCCGCTCGAGAGCGCCAGGTAGACCTTGCCGTCGCCCTCCTTGGGAGCGCCGACGGCGAGCTCGCGCGTGCCGTCTGCGTCGTAGTCGGGGACGCTCGCGATGGACCAGCCGAAGCTCGCCTCGGCGCCGGGCGGAGGCTCGAGCTCGTCGACCACCAGGAACGTGGCCGACGAGATGAGCAGCACGCCGACCGGCTCTCCCGCCAGGGACAAGCCCGCGCCGGACAGCGCCACGTCGCTGCGGCCGTCTCCGTCGACGTCGTGCACGCGGAACAGGGCGCGCGGCGGGAGCGCCCCGGTGGCGCCGGCCAGGAAGTCGTTGGGCGTGTAGATGCCCGCCGCCGTCGCCAAAGTGTCGAAGCTCGGCGCCGTGACGACGAGGCCCTCGGCGGTGGCCGTGGCCACGTCGTTGTTCAGGCCCGAGATGATGATCGACGAGAGCAGCGATCCTTCGCCTCCCGCCGACGCGATGCTCGAGCCGAAGGCGTCCCCGGCCGCGGGGCTCTGAATGGTGGAGAACGCGAACCCCCCCGTCGGCTCGACGACGCCGCGGTGCACTTTGCCGACCCCGAGCGGATCGGGCTCGCCCAGATAAAACGCTCGGCGGCCGTCGGGGAGGCGTCGTGGATCGAGCGCGATGGCGGCGCCGATGCGCCCGTGCGACGACGCGCCGAGGATGTTGCTGAGGAACACGAAGCCGCCGCCGACGTCGCCGCGCAGGACGCGCACGAACGAGACCGGCGCGGTCGTGGTGCCATCGGGAGCCGATACGCTGGGGGAGCCGATGAGGAGGTCGCCGATGCAGTCGCCGTCGACGTCGGTGCCGTAGGGGTCGAGGCCGGGGCAGGGATCGGGGGCAGGGCCAGCGTCGGGTAGCCCGGGATCGACGCCCGCGTCCGTACCGCCGATGAGCCCGCCGTCGTCGAGAATGCCGCCGTCGAGGCCGCCTTCGCCTTCGCCCTCTCCCTCTCCCTCTCCTTCCCCTTCCCCCTCTCCTTCCCCTTCGCCTTCTCCTTCCCCTTCGCCTTCGCCTTCGCCCTCACCTTCCCCTTCCCCTTCGCCTTCGCCCTCTCCTTCACCCTCTCCTTCGCCTTCTCCCTCGCCCGCACCGGCGCCGGCGTCCCTCGTCGTCGGAGCGCCGTCGAAGCAGGCTCCGTTGTCACAGAAGCCAGTGCCGCATTCGTCGTCGCCGTTGCAGGGGTCTCGACAGGTGCCGTCGAGGCAGAGCGCGCTCTCACAGTCGGTGCTCGCCGCGCAGTCCGCACCGGGCGGGCCGGGGCAGGCCAGGGTGAACGCCGCGATCGCGAAGAGCGCCGGGAGCAAGGCAGACGGCGGTGGCGGAGCCATGGGGAGAGTGTACCCCGGTCCCGGATCGGCGTGTTCGGCCGCCCGAACGCCTGCCTTTCAGGGGCGATGCCGTCAGGCGGACCCCGCCCTAGCGGCGCGCCAGGGTCGCGACGAAGAAGCCGTCGGTGCCGCGCTCGGAGGGCAGCAGCGTCTCCTCGCGCGACAGCGACAGCGCGGGACAGCGCTCGAGCGCGCGCGCCACGACGGCCTCGTTCTCGTCGGGCAGCAGCGAACAGGTGGCGTACACGACGCGGCCGTCGGGCTTCGCGAGGGCGTGCGCGGCGACGAGGAGGTCCTCCTGTAGGCGCGTCACCTGCTCGAGGGAGTCGACGCGGAAGCGGTCGGCGACGTCGGGCGCGCGCCGGAGCGTACCGATGCCGCTGCAGGGGGCGTCGACGAGGACCTTGGCGAAGCTCGCGGCAGCGAAGGGCGCCTTGCGGCCGTCCGCGCGCACGCAGCTCACGGCGCCGTGGCCGAGGGTGCGGTTTCGGACGGCGGTGAGGCGGCCCTTGTCCGGATCGACGGCGACCACGCGCGCGCCGAGCGCGACGAGCAGGCGCGCTTTGCCGCCGCCACCCGCGCACAGGTCGAGCACGACGTCACCGTCCGTCGGCTCGAGCGCGAGGACCACGGCCTGGCTGCCGTCGTCCATGGGCCAGACGTGATCGCGCAGGGCGGCGTCGAGGCGCGCGAGCGGGAAGCGGCCGTGCACGCGCACGCCGACGGGAGACACCGGTGACGGCTCCGCGCGCACGTCGAGGGACGCGAGCGCGGCGAGCACGGCGGCGCGATCCGTATGGCGCGGATCGAACGCCAGCGTCACCGGCGCGGGCTCTCGCAGCGAGGCCAAGAGCGCGGGCGCTCGATCGCCATAGCGAGCCTGCAAGCGCTCGCGCAGCCACGAGGGCAGGGACGGGCGCTGGCCGTGATCGAGGGCACCGACGCCGACCTCGGCCGCCTCTTGCACGAGCTCGGCGAGCGGCGAGGGCAAGGGGCTCTGCACCGGCTCGAGGTCGCTGGCGAGGGCGGCGAGCAACAGCGCCGCGCGATCGCGCTCGCGCACGGGCGGGGGCACGCCCCCGTAGCGCTTGATGGCGTCGGCGACGAGCCCCTCGACGACGGGGCGCGCGCGCGCCCAGGCGAACACGAGATCACCCGCGCGTCGGCGCTCGCGGGGACCGAGCCGCGCCGCCCGCACCCCGTGCTCGAGCGCGCGATCGAGCGGATCGTGCGATGCGCGGTGACGAGCGAGCGCGTCGAGCGCGACGCGTAGCCAGGCCGGCTCTCGGTCGTCGGAGAAGCGCGGCCGCTCGCGGAGGTTCGCTGGCCGCGCTTGCACCTTCTGCTTCTCGCGGCCCGCCTCGGGAGGTCTCGCCACGGCGCTGCCCGAGCGCGCGCTCGCTTTGCGCCCTCTCGTCGTCCTCTCGCCGCCGCGGCGCTTCACGGCTCTTTGCCGGTCGGCGTGCCGACGTCGAGCACGCTGCCCCCGGCGGCTTCGTCGAGCCCGAGGAAGAGCCGCATCTGCTTCGTCAGCGTCTTGCGGCTCTCCTTGTCCGAGAGATCGAGGTGGTACTCGTTCACGATCTTGAGCTGCATCTCCTGCCACTCGTGCCAGGCCTCTTCGGACACGTTCTCGAAGATCTCCTGGCCGACCTTGCCGAACAGGGGCGCCTCAGCGAGGCCCGGGGCCTCCCGCTGGAGCCGCTTGCAGAACACCGTGCGGGCCATGGCCACCTCGTCGCGAGCAGGGCAGGTCTGCTGCCTCATAACGCCCGCCCCTCGGGGCGTCCACCGTCGTCGAGGGGAAGGGAGCGTGAAGACGCGTGTCGCGGCTGGTACCGCCCGTGAACTTGCCGCTAGAGTCGGCGCCGGGAGAAAGCGAGAGGTGATGGCGCGCTCGATCCTCATCGTCGACAAGGACGCGACCCGTCGAGGGCAGATCGCCGCCGCCTGCGTGGGGCGAGGAGACCGGGTGCGCGAAGCGGAGGACCCGTTCAGCGCCATGGCGGCGCTCGGGCAGCAGAGCTTCGACGTCCTCTGTGCCTACGCGGGCCCACGCCACCTCTCCCTGCGCGGCCTGTTTCAGCTCGCCAAGCGCAAGCGCGACGACATCGCCATCTGGGCGCTCGTCGAGCCGGCGGACCGGAGCGCGGTCGAGCTCTCCTTCGGGGGCGAGGCGCGCATCGTGGAGCTCGGCAACGGCGCTGAGGGCATCGCGGCGTCGCTCGGCGGCGACGTCGTGGCGCCGCCCGCGGCGCCGATCATCGCCGAGGAGGTCAGCGCGCTGGAGCTCGAGCTCACCCCGATCGAGCCGGCAGCCGCCGACGCCGAGGACGCCCTCGACGTCGACACGGACGACTTCGACGTGCCCAACACCGGCCCGGTGCCCACGCCCGCCGAGCTCGCGGGCTTCGACGCCGAGTTCAAGACGCCTCCCCCCGGCGGGACCTGGGATGCCGGCAGCGGCGACGAGAGCGACGTCGTCGAGCTGGACGCCCTCCTGTCCGCGTCCGGCGAGGGCGCGCCCCTCCCGAGCGGCGCCGAGACGCTCATCGCCGTGTTCGCGCGCGAGCTCACCGGCAGCCTCGTCGTGCGCGACGGCGATCGCGCCTTCCGCCTGTACCTGTACGGGGGCGAGCCCGCCTGGGTCGATCCGCCCGGTGGCGACGCCATCGTGTTCGAGCGGCTCGTCGGGCTCCGCATGTTGCCGAGCGACGCGCGGCCGGCGCCGGTGCCGGAGGGGACGTTGCTCGCGTCGTTGCTCGAGCGCGCTGAGCTCTCCCGCGACGACGCCGAGGCCTGCATGCGGCAGCTGCTCTTCGACGCCGCCCTCGAGATCGCCGGGCTCGAGACCTGCACCGTGGAGATCGAAGAGGCGCGACACTTCCTGCGGGCGCCGCCGCCGTTCCGCGTGAACCCCTTCGGTCTCGTGCTCGAAGCCCGCCGTCGTCGTACACGTCCGGACGACCTGCTCGCGACCTCGCGCGAGCTCCAGAACGCGCCGCTCGTCGCCAGCCGCACCCTCGACAAGGTGTACGGAAAGGTCGCGCCCTTCTTGCGCGGCATCGACGTGCGCTCAATCCTCGAGCACGGCTCGACGCTGCACGACTTCCAGGAGGCGGCCGGCGTCGACTCCATGCTCGCGACCCAGCTCGTCCTCGCCCTCGAGGCCGTCGGCCTCGTCCGCATCGACCGCGCCGCCGTCGGCGCCTGACCCGAAGCGCCCCGATGACAGACAACTCCGACCTTCGCTCCCTCGACCTCTGCGCCATCGGGCTCGGGCAAGGCGGCGGCAACCTCGCGGCCGAGTGGCACCGGCGAGGCTACCGCTCGCTGCTCTTGAACACCGCCCGGGCCGACCTGCGCGCGCTCTCGCACCACGAGGGGCTCGACGTCCCCGAGAAGCTGTGGCTCGACATCGGCACGGACGGCAGCGAAGGCGCCGGCAAGGATCCCGAGTACGGCATGGCTTGCGTTCGCGCGCACGCGGAAGAGATCCGCGGCGCCGTCGAGAAGCAGCTAAGGGGCGCCGACGCGCTCTTGTTGTGCGCGGGTCTCGGCGGCGGCACCGGCTCGGCGCTCCCCGAGCTGGTGCGCGTGCTCGCGCCGCTCGACATCCCGTTCATCACGGTGACGTCGCTGCCCTCGAGCGCCGAGAGCGGCATCGCGAAGGTGAACGCGGTCAAGACCGTGAACGCGCTCGTCGGCGCGGAC
>CAYLZW010000071.1:7331-22009 GCA_964388085.1 uncultured Myxococcales bacterium
CGGCATCGCGAAGGTGAACGCGGTCAAGACCGTGAACGCGCTCGTCGGCGCGGACCTCGCCGGGCGCATGTTCATCGACAACGACCGCTTGATGTCGTCGTTCCCGGAGCTCGATCTCGTCAGCTATTTCCCGGCGGTGAACGCGCGCGTGCTCGCGTCCCTCGACGAGCTGAACCGCCTGAACCGGCGCGGCGAGGTGTGGTCCATCCGCTCGTTCGACGGCGAGGACCTGCGCAAGGTGCTGCTCTCGGGCGGCGTGCTGCAGACGCACGTGGCCAAGCTGAGCGCCGACGGCGCGCTCGACGTCGGCTATCTGGTCGACGTGGTGGGCGCCTGCGTGAACGGCGGCGACCACCTCGCGCAGGGCCTCGACATCGCCAAGACGGCCTACCTCGCGCTCGTGGTGGTCGGCCCCGAGAACGTGCTGCGCTCGACGACCATGCACGTCTTCGACGACGCCGTGCGAGAGCTCAAGCAGCGCACGGGCGGCGGCGCCGTCTACGAGGGGCTGTATGTCGCCCCCGACGACGCGCCGCTGAAGGCGTACGTGTTGAGCGCGTCCTTCTCGTTGCCCGAGCGCGTCGGCGCGCTGCTCGATGACGCGCGCGCCGAGGGCAGCCAGCTCGCGAAGAAGATCCAGGCGGACATCGCCCCGCTCGAGCTCGACACGCTCGACGATCTCTCGCTCTTCCGCGCACCTTCTCGTCGAGCCGCGGCCCCGCGCGTGAAGCCACCCGAGCCGCGCCCGCTCGGCCAGCAGCTCGCGGCGCAGGTGCAGGAGCTGACGCGCCCCCGCGCGACGCTGTCGGGTGCGCCGGCGCCGGCCGCCGAGGACAGCGCCCCCGCGCCGAGCCCCGCCGCACAGGAGACCGAGAGCGCTCCCCCGGAGCGCTCCGACGCCTACCGGCCGCGCGTGGGGACCGGGCGCTACGACGACGAGGAAGAGCTCGAGCCGACGCGTGTCGCCGAGGAGCGCGAGGCGGCCGCCCTGAAGGTTGGCCTGCGCGGGGCGGCGCCGTCCCTCGTCGATCCCACCAGCCAGCTCGCGCGCCCCATCGTGGAAGAGACCGAGGCGGTCGCTGCCGCGCCGTCGGCGGCGCCCGCGCCGGTGGCGATGAAGTCCGTGAAGAAGCCGACGCCGGTGCGCCCGCAGACGAACCGCGCGGCGCTCCTGCCCGAGGACGCGAAGGTCGCGTACGACCTGCCCGAGCCGACCGCCGCTGATCTCGCCGGCTACGATGAGGTAGGCGCCGACGACGAGAGCCCCATGACCGATCCGCAGGCGCGCGCGCCGTTCTTGCACCGACCGGTCACCGACGATTCGTCGGACAGCAAGACCAGGACGGACGCTCGTCCGACCTGGATGAACGACGCCGCCGCAGCGCTCAGCTCGGTGAACGGCGACAGCGGGAGCGAGATCCAGTCCGTGTACGAAGACCTGGTCGAGCGCTTCCGCCAGGCCGCCGACAAGCGCGACCGCGAGCGCGTCGGCCGCCGGCTCGTCGACGACTCCATGGCGGATGACGTCGAGGTGCGCGCCCTCGCCGTGTGGGCGATGGTGAAGCTCGCGGATCCGGGCTTCAAGCGAGCGTTGACGAGGTGCCAGAGCGACGGCAACCCCGAGATCGCCCGCATGGCACGCGAGGGCGCCGCCAAGCTGGTGTGAGCGACGGGCGCGCGACGGACGCGCGACGGGCACGCGACGGAGCCGTCAGCGCTCGACGTCGCTCAAGTCTCGCCACAGCGACGCGGCATCGAAGACCTCGAGGGGCACGAGGCCGGCGCTCGCCAGCAGACGATCGAGGGCGGCGCGGTCCGCCGCCTCCTCGAGGCGCTCATGGCGCGCCAGCCGGTGCGCGAGGATCCACAGCGAGAGTGACGTCGTCACGGCCGACGCCTCGGCCGCCTCGACGAGCGCGCCGTCTGTGTGCTCGAGCGCTCCGCGCAGGCGCAGCAGCGAGGCCAGGCGCGGGTCGAGGGCGCGACGCTCGATCACGCGCTCGGCCACGTCGCCGAGCTCGGCCTCGCGGACGACGCCGCAGCCTTCGGCGAGATCGAGCGTGCCCTCGAGGACGACGGCGCCGGCCGGGAGGTCCGCGGGCACGGAGAGCGCGTGCGCGAGGTCGTCGAGCGCCAACAGCTCGCGGGCCACCTGCTCGAGCGCGAGCGCCAGCGGGCGAACGTCCTCCGGCGTCGCCTCGGCCCGCAGCCGCTCCTCGCTCGCGATGTCGCCCGACGACAGGGCCGCGTCCAGCAGACGCGAGAAGCCGCCGCCGGCGGCGCCCACCTGCTCGTCGATGCGGCGCAGCGCGCGCGAGAGATCGGCCAGATCGGCGTTGGCGCTCGGCCGTCGGCTCGCAAGCAGCAGCAGCGATCGTTGCGCGGGCACGAGGGCCTGCGGCTCGTCACAGAACAGGGCCGTGGCGGCGATGAAGCGAGCGGCCACCTCGTCGATCCAGAGCAGGCTCTGCTCGTCGGAGGCGCCCGCCAGCGGGGCGCGCGTCAACGTGGACATCAGCTCGCGAAGGGGACGTGGCATGGGGAGGCTGGCCCAGGCCCCGGGCGGCTCGCCGGGCGAGAAAGGAAGCGCCCCGCGTCCAAGGCGCCGGCTCGAGCGCTGCGCGGATCGCGGCGCCGAGGGCAGGGGGAGCCAGGAGGGCTTCATACCCTACCTATCCACCGGGCGTGGCCTTTGGCCCGCTCCGACGTCGCTCAAAGCGTAGGGCGGAGATCGTAGGTGTAGCGGAACTGAAGGGGGGCGCCGGAGAACGGCGGAAAGCTCCAGCCGCGCGCGAGCCCCTCGAGGCACTTCACGAGCTCGGGCGCGTCCCCGAAGCTGTGCTCCGCCGTGTCCACCGCGGACACCTCGCCGTTCGGCTGGATCTCGACGTCGAGCACGACGACGCCCGCGGCGTCCGGGCGCTGCTTCAGCACGTGCGTCTCGTAGCACGCGCGGGCCTCCCGGCGGGTCTGTCCGGCGGCGAGGCGGAGCTGCCCATCGCTGAGCGGCGAGCTCGCGTCGGCGGACGGGAGCGCCTCCTTGGCGGCGGCCTTTGGCGCCTGCTTCGGCTTCTCCGGCGGGCGCTTGCGCTTTCGCTTCGCGGCGGGGCGCGCGTCCGATCCCCGGGCGCGCTCGAGGTGCTGCTCGTAGTTCTCGAGCAGCGCTCTGTCCTCGTCCGTCAGATCGTCGCGCCCCCACAAGCGCTCGAGCGTGGCGCGCGCCGGCTTCTCCCGCTTGGCCTCGACGAGCGCGCGCGCCTTCATCAGCAGGGCCGTCTTGTCGTCGGGGCGCTCCGCCAGCGCAGCGTCGAGCACGGCCCAGGCGCGGCGGGTGTTGTCGTTGTTCAAGTGCTCCTGCGCCTGGCGCAGCAGCAGCGTGAAGGCCTCGTCGTGTGGATCGATGCGCGGCAGCGGCGGCGGCGGCTCACCCTCGAGCTCGAGCGATCCTGCCCAGCCCGGCACGAGCTGGAAGGCGGCGAACAGCACGACGGCGCCAAACAGCAGCGAGGCGAGCGCGGCCCGAAGGCGCCTCTTCGAGCGCAGCTCGAGGGCGAGATCGTCGAGCTCGTCCTCGAGCCCGTCGCCGAGCTCCGGCACGGTGGTGGTGAGCGGCGTCGAGCGCTGCCCGGGAGGCTCATCGAAGAACGTGAGGCTCTCTCCGAAGGCCGGCGTCGAGGCGGAGCTGCGCTCGAGCAGCTCGAGCGTCGCCTGCGCGTGGCGCGGGCGCTCGTTCGGGTCCTTCTTCAGCAGCGCGTCGATGATGACCAGCAGATCGCGCGGGATCTCGCCGTTGCGGATCTGGCGCGGGTCGGGCACGGCGGCCTCGACGTGCTGGCGCAGGATCACGAAGGTCTTGTCCCCGGTGAAGGGAGGGCGCCCCGTCAGCATCTCGAAGAGCAACAGCCCGGCGCCGTAGAGATCGCTGCGCCCGTCGACGGTGTGTCCGGAGATCTGCTCGGGGCTCATGTACTGCGGCGTGCCCATGAGCATGCCGGTCTGCGTCAGGCGGGTGTCGTTCTCCCGCTTGCTGATGCCGAAGTCGACGAGGAAGATCTTGCCCTCGTCGGAGAGCAGCACGTTGGCGGGCTTGATGTCGCGGTGGATGACGCCGCGCTCGTGCGCGTAGCCGAGCGCCTCGACGACGGTGCGGAACACGCGCCGCGCGAGCTCGATGTCGAGCGCCCCCCTCTCGTCGATGAGCGCCTCGATCGACTGCCCGGCCACGTACTTCATGACGAGGAAGTGGTCGTCGCCCTCGCGCGCGAAGGTCACGAGCGGGACGATGGCGGGGTGGTCGAGCGCGGCGAGCGAGCGCGCCTCCTGCACGAAGCGCTCGCGGATGTCCGGCTCGCGGGACAGCGCCGCCGGGAGCACCTTGACCGCGACCTCCTGGCCGCTCAGGTCGTCGCGCGCGAGATAGACCGAGCCCATGCCACCCTCGCCGAGGCGCCGCACCGCTCGGTACTGCCGTAGCAGCAGCGCGCCGGGCGGGAAGCGCTCGGCCTCGTCGGCGTCGCGCAGGGCGGGCTGCGTGGGCGCGTCGTGCGCCGCGGCTGGCTGCGCGAGCGGGACGCCCGGGGTCGTCCTGGCCTCGGAGCGCTCCTCGCGGGATCGGCCGGCGGGCGCCGGCGTCGGCTCGGGGCGCTCGGACTTGGTGGCGCTCGGATCGGCGAAGGTCACCGGCATCGGCGCGCCCATCAGGGTCGAGCCCGCGTCCACCGGCGGCAGCGACGGCGTCCCGCAGCGCGGACAGTGCTGCGCCGCGGCGGGCAACGCCACGCCGCACTTTCTACAAGGCGTCTCGACCGGCTGCGTCATGACCTCCCGAGGATGACAAGCCCGACGTCCCAGGGCCACAAACCACGCGCCCGTCTACGACGTTCCCGCGGGACGTTCGCTTCGCACCGGCAGCGAGATCCCAGAACAGTGCCTCCGAGGCATCGACACCGATCTGCCGCTGCATGCGAAACCAGCGCGTGACCGGTGCCGGTGCTTACGGTAGCTGAACGCATCCGCCGCAGGAGGACAGGCGGTCGCCGGCTTGGGGCATTTGCTTCAGGCGGGAGGAAAGTCCGGGCTCCATAGAGCGAGGGTGCCGGTTAACGACCGGTCAGGGTGATCTGAAGGAAAGTGCCACAGAAACCACACCTCCCTCGCGGCCCGCACCGGCTTCGGCCACGCGGGGCTCCCCGAGGGGAAGGGCGAACCGGTGCGGTAAGAGCGCACCGCGCGCGCGGAGACAAGCGCGGCACGGCAAACCCCACCCGGAGCAAGGTCGAGTGGATCCACGGCGGCGAGAGCCGTCACGCGTGGCTCGCGCGGGATCCCTGAGAACCGCTGGAGGGCGTCGGCAACGGCGCCCCTAGAGGAATGACCGTCACGCGGCCAGGGCGACCTGGTCGCGCACAGAACCCGGCTTACGGCCTCCTGCGACGGAAGAGGCCCCGGACAGGATCGTGAGATCCGGTCCGGGGCTTTTTTGCCACGTAGGGCTTGGCCGAGCGAACAGAAGCTCGATCGCGCCGAAGGCTCAAGGCATACAATGCGCCGATGCTCGATGTGGCCGTGCGCAGCGACGTGGGAGTGCAGCGCTCGATCAACGAGGACCACTACCGCGTGAACAACACGCTCGGCCTCTACGTCGTGTGTGACGGCATGGGCGGGCACGCCGGCGGAGAGCTCGCCTCGCGCCTCGCCGCGGAGGCCATCGAGAGCTTCGTGCGCGACACGCGCGCAGGCCGGGTGCAGGAGCTGCCCTACCGCGTCGACGAGACCCTGTCGCGGGAGGCGAACCGCCTCTCCATGGCCTTTCGCGTCGCGAACCGGGCGGTGTTCGAGACCGCCGCCGCGAACGTCGCCCTCGCCGGCATGGGCTCGACCGGGGTCGCCGCGCTCGTGCAGGCCGGCGCGCTGACCATCGCGCACGTCGGGGACAGCCGCGCCTACCGCTTTCGGGACGGTCGCCTGAGGCGGCTCACGCGCGATCACAGCTACGTCAACGAGCTCGTCGACGAAGGCGGCCTGAGCGCCGAGGAGGCGGAGCGTCACCCCGAGCGCAACGCCATCACGCGCGCGCTCGGGGTCGCGGACGACGTGCGCGTGACGACCACCAGCGATCGTCTCGCGCCGGGTGAGCTGCTGCTGCTCTGCAGCGACGGGCTCACCGACTGCGTCAGCGAGCGCAAGATCAGCGAAGCCATCGAGGATGCCTTGGGCCGCGCGGAGGGCGGGCTCCGCCTCGAGTGGCTCGCGCAGGAGCTCGTTCGCCTGGCGAACCGCGGCGGAGGCACGGACAACATCACCGTGCTGCTCGTGCGCCGCGCCGGCTGACGACGAACACGGCCGGAAAACGCCACAGTCGCGCTACTGTCGCGGCATGGTGCGCCGCCGCACGCTCCGCACGCTCCGCACGCTGTCGACGCTGTTCGCGGCGGTCGTCGTGGCGGCGTGCCCGAAGCCGCTCGACGTCGTCGCGGGCGGGCCCTCTCAGCTGGCGCCGGACTCCATCGCGGTGCTGCGGCTGCCGAAGGTCGAGCGCGCGGAGGCCGCCGCGCGCGCTTACCTGAAGGCCAGCCGCGGCGCGAAAGAGCGCTCGGAGCTCGAGTCCATGCTGCGCTTCGTCGTCGCGGGCAAGAGCTCCGGGGCCGCGCTGCTCGGCCTCGCGCGCGATCGCTCGCTGCTCGTGTCGTGGCGCCCCTCGGGAGAGCTCCTCGTGTGGCTGCCGGTGAGAGACCCGGCGCTGTTCGACATCGCGCTCGACCGGCTGCTCGAGGCGCGCGGCGCGGTGCGCGACGAGGACACGCTCGGCGTGCGCGTCTACCGGGACAGCGACGAGAGCGTGGCGATGCTCGCGCGCGTGACGACGGGGGGCGCGCTGCTCTGGCCGGCGCCGAGGGACGCGCTCGCGGCCGCGGCGCTGCTCGACGCGCTCGCCGCGGGGCGCGTGCGCGGTCGCTGGCCGACGGGGGAGGAGCCTCCGCCCTCGGACGCGTCCGCCGAGCTGGTGGCGAACGGCGCCGGCGTGGCGCAGCTCTCGCCGATGCTGTCGTCCCTGTTCGGAGGTGCCGCCGCCGTCACGCGCGCGCACGGCGCGCTTCACGTCGACGACGGTGCCGTGCATCTGCAGCTCGACATCGGGCTGCACGAGGACGCGCGGGCGCGCGTGGCGGCGCAGGTGGCCGGCGCGCGGGAGCCGCCGCCGCGCTTTTGCGCGCTCGTCCCCGACGCGTTGGCGCTCGCGCGGCTGCCCGTGGCGGTGCTGAAGTCCACGGACGACGACGGGCCGCTCGATGAGCTCGAGGGGCAGCTCGCGATCGCGATCGTGGAGCGCGAGGACGGGCCGCAGCCGGGCTGGATCGCGCTCGGGCGTCCGGCGGGGCTGAGCGCCAGGGAGGAGCTGCTCGCCAGCGTGCGCGCCGCGGGTGTCGTCGAACGACGACGAGAGCCGCTCGGCGAGCGCACGCTGCGAGTGTTCGCTCCCGAGGGCGCCTCCGAGGACAGCGCCCTGATCGTCATCGCGGAGGAAGACCTCTTCGTGCTCTCGTCGGGCGCCGACAACGCCATCGCGCGCATCACCGATGAGGGGGCGTGCGACGACGATGACGGCGCGTCGGCCGGCGTCGTGTATCTGCTCGTGAAGCCGCGCGAGCTCGCGGCCACGCTGTCCGCCGGGCAGCCCGCGGCCGGCCCGGCGTCGCCCGATCCCGTCGCCGCCCTGCGCCGCCTCGCCGGTCGCCTGCCGGACGGCTTCACGCGCCTCGAGGCGAGCGTGTCCCTCGACGAGGCCGGCGTGACGCTGAGCGCCCGCGGCGATCTCGCTGCCCGGAGCGACTGAAGCGAAGCACATGCCGGTGGCGCCGCCCCTCGCGGCCCGCGACCCGCTATGGTGGACGGCGACGGCACGAGACGATCCCCGAGGAGCGGATGCCAGCGGCGCGTAGCAAGAGTGGGCTCGACCACTACGACGTCATCGACCGCTTCGCGCTCGGCGGCGCGGCGGAGCTGTACCGCGCGCGCCACAAGCGCACGGGCGACATCGTCGTCATCAAGCGGCTGCGCACGGACCTCGGCTTCGATCCGGCCGTGAGCGCCGGCTTCTTTCGCGAGACGCAGCTCGCGCTCGCCAGCGAGCACCGAAACCTCATCCGCGCGCTCGAACGAGGCAGCCACAACGGCGTCGACTGGGTGGCGGTGGAGCTCGTCGACGGGCAGGACCTCGCGAACCTGCTCGAGCGAACGCGCTCGCGGGGGGAGCGGCTGTCCGTCCCGCTCGCGTGCTTCATCGTGCGCGAGATGCTCGACGGGCTGGCCTTCGCCTTCAACATCGCCGACGCCACGGGCATGCCCATGGGGCTCGTGCACCGCGACCTGAACCCTCGCAACGTGCTGCTCGGTTACGACGGCGGCGTGCACGTGGCCGACTTCGGGGCCTCCGTGGCGTCGTTGACCGAGCCCGTCCCCGACGAGATCGTCGGCTCTCTCGGCTACCTCTCACCCGAGCAGGCGCGGCTCGGACACCTCGACGCCCGCTCGGACATCTTCGCGGTCGGCTGCATCCTCTTCGAGCTGGTCACGGGCGAGCCGGCCTTCGACGTGGCCGGTAAGCGCGAGACGCACACGCTCAAGCTGCACCAAAAGGGGCAGATTCGAAAGCTGCCGCGCTCGCTGCCCGAGCAGCTGCGCCTCGTCATCGAGATCGCCTGCTCCCCCGATCGCGAGGACCGCTACCTCTCCGCCGTGCAGATGCGCGACGCGCTCGATCGCATGCTGCGCGAGGGCGGCGAGCTCGACCTGCAGGAGCGGCTGGCGAAGCTCATGCGCCAGGTGTTCGCGGAAGAGCACGCGCGCACCCGCATCGACGCTGCCGGCTGACACGGCGCCTTCGCGGACCTGGCGGAGGGAACAAGGATGGGTAGGGGGTCCGCAGCGAGCTCTTCCTCGTGCGGGGGAGAAGCGCCGCCCCTCAGGGATCCCGTTTGGCCGCGACGGGCAGCTCACGCTTGAGCGGCAGCGGCCTGCCGCCGACGAGCGCGGCCATCATGGTGAGCGTGATCTGCGTCGGCAGCGCGTACACCATGGCGGGATCCTGCTTGGCGAAGTTGCGCATGAGCAGGCTGCCTTGCGCGAGGTCCATGTCGAGGAAGAGGTCGACCTCGGTGCCGCCGTCGACCGCGCGCACCGTCCACTGCCAGTGGCCGCTGTCGACGTCACCGCCCGTGATGCGCTCGGTGATGCGCAAGCCCTCGGGGGCCGCTACGTCGCCCTCCTCGGTGACGGCGGTCTTGAAGCGCACCCGTCCGCCGAAGTAGCCGAACGTGTAGTCGACGGTGCGGCCGTGATCCTTGACCTTCTTCACGAGGTCGAGCTTGTCGTCGTAGTGGCTGCGGTTTCGGATGGACCAGAGGATGTCGCTCACCGCCCGGCTCACGCGGCGCTTGCTCGTCATCCTCAGGTGGTGGCCCTTCTCGTACTGGGTGCGCAGCACGGTGCCGTGCGCCGCGAGCGCGTCCCAGGCGCGCACGGCCTCGGCGCTCGTGTCGGCGACGCGCTCGATCTCGTCCTCGACGTGGACCACGCCACGCAGCGACGCGAGCGCGCCGATGACCTCGCTGCTGTCGGCGGCGCCCTTCTCGACCGTGAGGATGAGGTTCACGAAGCCGCTGTGCGCGCCCTTCGGCTGGTGCAGGTGGTAGAGCATCTGGCAACCGCTGGCGACGTCGCGAAGCTGGTACCAGAAGCGCCCGCCGGTCTCGACGTCGTGAAACACGACCACGCCGGGAGAGGGGTGCTCCACGACGCCCTTCATGGTCGGGCTCAACACCACGTCGACGTCGAACTCGTACTCGACGCGCGTGGGCGTCTGCTTCTCGATGCGCACGCTCTCGATGCCGCTCCACAGCTTCGGGTAGCCGGCCACGTTCATGAGCGTCCGCTCGATCTCGCGGCAGGAGCGGCGCGAGCGCGTCGCCATGAACGCGTCGAAGGGCGAGGTGTTGTGCTTCGGCAGGAAGACGACCTCGCCGCGCG
The DNA here is from genome assembly GCA_964388085.1 of uncultured Myxococcales bacterium. Taxonomy (GTDB): domain Bacteria; phylum Myxococcota; class UBA727; order UBA727; family CAYLZW01; genus CAYLZW01. The sequence continues at coordinate 17,358 of CAYLZW010000071.1, forward strand.
TGGTCAGGTCCAGCAGCCCGCCCGTGGGAACGTCGCGAGGAAGCGCGCTCCGGAGCGCCGCGGCCTTGGACGGCTCGGCGCTCTGTGCCGCCATGACGAGAGGGAGGACGAGGGACAGCGGGAGATACAAAGGAACCTCGACTCCAGCATAGCCTCTCCTCGACGGGGACCGCCCGCGTCACGTCGAATTGACATGCGCGGAGACGCACGGCGACGGCGGTCGCTGCGTCAGCGCAGCTCCAGCGTGTAGGTGCCCGTCGCACCTGCGTAGCCCTGGACGTCGACGAAGTAGCGCCCCGCGCCGAGCGTCAGGAGCAGCTCCTCGGTGTCGCTCGTGCTCGTGCTCTGCGCCACGAGCGCGCCGTCGGAGCGCCACAGGTAGAGGTCGAGGTCTCCTTCCTGGTGCTGGAAGTCGATGCGCACGCTGCGCTCGCCCCCGCTCGTGTCGAAGAGGAACAGATCGCGGTCGTCGCCGCCGGCGATCGAGAGGCTCGCGTCGAAGGGGAGCGCGACGAAGGGTGCCTCGGCGGCGCTGTCGTTCGGCTCGTAGGAGGCTTGCACGGCGTCCCCGTCGTCATCGCCGCCCACGTCGGCGTCGTCGTCCGCGCCGGCGCCGCCGTCCGGCCCGGCGAGCTCGAGCCAGGGGAAGCGCTCGGCCAGCACGGGCAGGATGTCGCGCATGGGGACGGCCCGGTTCTCGACGCCGCGTCCGTTCCCCTGCCCGCCGACACCGACGTGGTGCAGCGCGAACACCGCGTGTGACTCGCTCGAGAACACCGGCGCGCCGCTCGAGCCGCCGAGGGTATCGGCGTCGTGCCCGACCTCCTGCGACACGCGCGTGACCTTGCCGGGCGAGAGCCGCTTCACGGGGTCGCAGCCCGGGCTCGCGTAGTAGTCGCAGTTCTGGTGGATGACGTAGAGCGGGTCGTAGCTCTGCGCGTAGCGCGCCTCGAGCCGGGCGACGCCGACGACGTCACCGGGGCGCTCGGGGCACTGCAAGAGCGCGAAGTCGAGGCCCGGATCGTTGCCGAGAAAGACCGAGCAGTCCCAGGTGGACTGCTGCGAGCGCGCGACGCCGCTCTCGCGCCGGAACGACACGGTGGCGCCCTCCGCGGCCCAGTCGCCGGGGATGCAGTGCTCGTTGGTCATGACGACGTCGGGCGCGATGAGGAACGCGGTGCAGCGCTGGCCGCGCGCGGGGATGCTGAGGTAGCCCACCGCCCGGCTGTTCACGCGCTCGGCGCTGCCCTCCTCGAGGAGCGTGATGTCACGCCAGCCCACGCTGCCGATGATGACGCTGCCCTCGTCTTGTCCCGCGAACAGGCCCGTCTGCTCGTCGGTGTCGACGGGGGTCAGGCAGCCGAGCGGGAGGAGCGCGAGGAGGGCGGCGGCGGGTGAGCGAGCGTACATGGGAGCCTCTCCGTTTTGTGAGCGGCATCACGGTGAGGCTTCGTTGCGCAGATCGGCATCGGCGTGCGGGTCGATGAGAGCGCGACCTACCTTGGGTGACGGAGTGGCAGGAGGTAGGAGCGACGGCGCCGTCGACGTCGTCGCCCGAAGCCGACAAATGCGCGCTGGGCCTCACGCCGGCGGGCTCTGCGGCGGCCGGGCGCCCGGGAGGCGGGAGGCTCTGCCGGCCCGGCGCGGGTGCGAGGCTGTAGGAGAGTCAGCCTCGACGTCGCATACGATGACGAAAGGATGCGAGCTTCACCTACCTGCGGAGTCGCGCTATCGACCGGGCGGCTCGGCGGAGGAGGCGTTCGAATGGCGACGGTCCGACCATTTCGCGGTGTCCGCTATCTGCCCGAGCGGGTGGAGCTGTCGCTCGTGCTCGCGCCGGCCGGCGCCATCGACGAGGCCACCCGAGAGGCGCTGTACGAGCGCGAGCCCCGCAACGCGGTGCGGGTGGTCGCGAGCCGCCCCGAGCCCGGCGAGCCCGAGGACGCCCCGGCGCATCGCGCGGCCCTGCACCTCGCGGAGTGGCGTCGGGCGCGGGTGCTCGGCGTGGACGAGCAACCGTCGCTGTACCTGTTGCGCCAGACCTTCCGACGAGAGGGCGAGGACGAGCGCAGCGTGACGGGGTTATTCGCCGCGCTGCGGCTCGACGCTGAAGCCCGTCGAGACGTGCAGGGCCTCGGCGACGATGACGACCCGGCCGCGGCGGCGCAGGTGCAGGCGCAACGCCGGCATCTGTCCATCGCCGGCGTGCACGCCGATCCTGTCGTGCTGCGCTACCGAGACGATGGCGGCCGCATCGAGCGCGCGCTGAGCGCCGAGATGGAGGAGCGCGAGCCCGACCTGCGCGCGCGGGCCTTCGGCGCCCAGTTCGAGCTGTGGATCATCGACGACGAGACCACGACGGCGCGTGTGGCCCGGCAGCTCGAGGAGCAGCCGCTGACGCTGCTCGAGGGGGAGCCGCGCTACCGGGCGGCGCTCGCGCTCGAGGAGGCGCGCGCCTCGCGTGCGTCCCCGGGCGCCGTCGACAATGAGCCGCTCAGCGTGATGGCGCTCTTCGTCGACGCGGCGGCCGAGGGCGCTGGGTCGCCGGCGGGCGATCACATCCGGCCGCCGCGGGGCTTTGTGTTCTCGCCGCTCGTGGCGCTCGGTGACGACGATGGCTAGGCAAAGAGGTGGAGCCGTAGGTGAGCGCATGGCCCTTCTGCCCGAGACCCATCCGCACCTCGCGCACCGTCACGATCACGACGAGCTGGTCGATGTCGTCGTCCAGTCGCACGCCGCCCGCTTCGACAACCTCTGGTGGGGCTTCGTCGACACCTACGCGCACGCGCATCCCTTCCGCGTGGTCGACTTCGGCACCGGACCGGCGCTGCTCGTGCAGGACCTCTGCGAGCGCTTCCCCGACGCGGAGATCATCGGCGTCGACGCGCAGCCGGCCATGCTCGCCCGCGCCGCGCGGGTGCTCGAGCCGCTCGAGAACGCGCGCGTCATCGCGCATGATCTCGCGTCGCCTCCCATCCCCGGGCTCGACGCCGCGCAGACCGATCTCGTCATCGCCTCGATGGTGCTGCACGAGCTGAGCGTGCCGACCCGCGCGCTCGACGAGGCCTTTCGCCTGCTCGCGCCCGGCGGCACCCTGCTCGTCTACGACTACATGCGGCACCCGCTCTCGACCTGGGCGGGAGCGGAGCGACCGAGCGAGAGCGAGGCGTTCCATCACTTCACGACGCATTGCCGCTTCACCGCTGACGACTACGCCTGGCTCGTGGAGCAGAGCGGCTTCTCGGTGCACGAGGTGTTGACCCGTCGCGAGGGCCGCCGTGTCATGATCGCGGCCCGACGACGGGAGCGCTGATGGGCGGCGACGCTCGCATCACCTGGGCCACGCACCCCCGGCACCTCCCAAAGCCCCCGCCCGGCCGCGTGGTGGTCGTCGACGTGGCGTTCGCCGCCGGCAACCAGTTCCGCTCGAAGACGATGCCGTTCATCGACGCGCTCGGGGAGCGCCTCTTGCGCTGGGTCGATCACCACCTGCACAAGGAGGGCTGGGCGCTCTTCGCCGGCGATCCGCGCTTCTTGCTCGTGCCGAACAAGGAGGCGCACGCCTGCCCGGAGCTCGTGACGCCGGCCCTCGTCGAGGAGACCGAGCGCGGGGCGCCCGTGGACGGCGTCGTCGCGCACGCGGACTTCGACGGGCTCATCGCGGGCGTGAAGTGGCGGCTCGGCGGCAGGTCGCCGTGGGCCGAGGCCGACGAGGACGCGCGCGCGGTGGACAGCCCGGGGCGAGGACACGTTTTGAGCGAGCGCGGAGCGCGAATCGCGTACGCCATCGAGGAGGGCTCGGGCCGCTACTCGCTGCAGAAGAAGCAGAGGCTGCTCTCGCAGATCGCCGCCGCCATCATCGACGGCGAGGAGCCGCTCGAGCTCGAGTCGCTGCTCGACGAGCTGGCGGCCGCGGCGCGCGAGGCGGAGGTCACCGCCCGGCGGCTCGCGTCCGACACGGGGAGCGAAGAGGCGCCCGGCGTGTTCGTGGTCCGGCTCGACCAGCCCGTCGAGAACCGCATCCGCAAGCACCTCTTGATGTTCGCCGAGGAGCGCGCGCCCATCGGCGCCTTGTTCGAGCCCGACCCCCAGGGCGGCGCCTGGGTGACCGCCGCTACCTTCGACGAGTCGCTCGATCTCGAGGACGTGGCGGGCTTCGAGGGCGGACGCTCCGACTATCGCTTCGCGCGCGCGCACGAGGACGGCAGCTCGAACATCAGCGCGCTCGCGGAGTACCTGGCGAAGCAGGCGGTCGAGTAGGCGCGGAGCAGACGCCCGCAGGGACCGCCGTCAGCTCGCCCCATCCTCGCTGAAGAGGCCCCTCGGCAAGAGCGGCGAGGGCGCGCCGCCGGACGACGTCACCCAGAGCTGGTGCGCCGCGCGCGTGGCGCCGATGTGCAGCAGGTGCCGCGCGGCGACCTCGTCCGAGTACGTGGCCGCGTTCGCCTCGCAGAGCACGACGTAGTCGTACTCGAGGCCCTTCACCTGCGCGATGTGGGTGACGTCGACGCCGGGCGCGAAGGTGACGGCGTGCGGGCCGTCGATGTGCCGTAGCCGCGGCACCTCGGCGTCGTCGAGCATCTTGGCGAAGAAGCGGGCGCGCTCGGGGTAGCGCGTCAGCACGGCGACGCTGGCGTTCGGCTCGCGCCCCA
>CAYLZW010000072.1:0-21813 GCA_964388085.1 uncultured Myxococcales bacterium
GCCATGCGGTCGGCCTGCTCCTGGATGATGCGCGCGTTGTGGCGCACCTCGTCGGAGATGGGGTCCTCCATCTGGATGAGCGCCGCCCGCCCGCCAACGACGTTGAGCGGCGTCCCTAGCTCGTGCGCCATGGCGCTCGAGAGCTTGCCGACGGTGCTCAAGCGATCGGCGTGGCGCAGCCTCTCGAGCAGCTCCGTCCGTCGACGCTTCTCGGCCTGGACCGCGAGGCGCGCCGAGGCCAGGTGCTGCACCATGAGGTTCAGCTCGCGGGCGAGCTTGCCGAGCTCGTCCTTGTGGCGATCGCTCGTCTGCGAGAAGCGACCGCGCACCACCTCGCGCGCCTGCTCGATGAGCCGCTCGGCTCTGCGCCCGACGAGCACGACGCCAAAGAGCAGCGAGAGCAGCCCGGACACGAGCACGAGGCCGCCCGCCGTCTGCAGCTGCGAGCGGACCACCTCGTCCACGAAGTCCTGCGCCCAGTGCGTCGTATGACGGAGCTCGAGGGTGGCGAGCTTGCGGCCGCCCGCCAGCACCGGCACGCGCTTTACCAGCACCTCCCCCGCGTGTGTGTCGAGCGCTCCGAGCACGCGCGGCGCCGCCCGCTTATCCGCCTCCGAGACGTCGGTGAGGCGGAACGTCACGTCGGGGCGCCGCGTGCTCGCGCGCGTGACATATTGCGCCGCCTGCTCGGGGCCGACCAGCAGCCAGATGTGCGCCGTGGCGTCGCTGACCGACCACGCGAGCAGCTCGAGATCGTCTTGCGTCTCTTGCTCGTGCACCTCGAGGACGCGCGAGATGTGCAGCACCGACTGAACGGCGAGCACGGTGGCGAACCCCAACATCAGCACCAGCGCGAGCTTCAAGGCCAGACGCAAAGCGCCTCCCGTCGAGCGAGCGTGACGTCGGTGTGCCAGTGAGGCGAAGCGCCACGCTCAGGCTTCGGTCTCCGCGGCCATGGCCGCGCTCCCGAGAGCGCGAGGCCGTGCCGCCCCTCGCCGTCTGCATGTGGCGTTCCGCCCGCCACGTGGTGCTTACGTGCCCTCGTTGCAGTTGGTCTCGTGGCGCGTCGTGACGTGCGGGCGGGGCGCCGGCAGCACGCCCTTCACACGGGCATTCGGCGCAGGCATTCGGCGCAGGCATTCGGCGCAGGCATTCGGCGCAGGCTTGCGGCCCAAATGAAGAGCGGCGACCGAAGGCCGCCGCTCTCTCGAGAACCTGGAACCGCGCGCGTCAGGCCTTGATGTTCCGAATGGAGTTCATCGCGCCCTGGTGCATCGTGTTGAGCACGTTGCTCATCGACTGCATCATCTGCTGGAGCTTGTTCATCATGTTCTTCAGGTTCTCGAACATGAGCTGACGGCTGTCGCTCTTGTCCGTCGTCGAGTTGCCGCCGGCGCCCTGGCCCTGGCCACCGCCGCCGAGCGCGCCGCCGACCGCGCTGCCGAGACCCTTGCCCACCATGCTGCCGACGGGGCCGCCGACCATGCCGCCGAGCACGCCGCCGGCCATGCCGCCGATGCTGCCGAGCGCGCCGCCGTAGCCACGACGACCGGACTCACCGCCCTGGGTCTCGTTGGACTGCTTCATCTTGTCCATTTCCTTCTTGATCTCCTCCTGCATCTCCTTGACGGTGTCCATCATGAAGGCAGCGACGAGGTCCTCGAAGGTCGCGTTCGGGGGCAGCTTGGCCATGTACGAGCCGGGCTTGGCGTCGTTCCCGAACGAGGACTTGGTGCCGTAGTCCTGGCCGGTGGCGTTCGAGAAGCCGGTGCCGTTCTGCGGCGCCGCGCTCAGCGCGCCGAAGCCACCGCCCGCGCCGCCCATGCCGAAGCTCTGCATCAGGTTGGCCGCGTTGCCCATCATGCGCGCGAGGCCGGAGAGCGCCGAGCCCGCGATGGGGTTGCGAGCCAGGCCCGCGAGGATGCCGGGGTTCATGCCGGGCAGGCCGAAGTTGTGGCGGGCGATCGTGATCTTGCCGTCGTTGCGGAAGTCCGGGACGTAGCGGCCGCCCACGGCCGCCTCGAACTGGGCCCGGAAGGCAGGGTTGTTGTTCAGGCGGCGCTCGAGGCACTTGGCCTTGCCGCGCTTGCTGAGGCTACGGCCGATGAGCGCGCCGAGCGGGCCGCCGAGCGCGAAACCGCCGAGCATGGCGCCGAGGCCGCCCTTGGTGAACTGCTTGAGGTCCATGCGCTCGCGGCTCGCGCCCATGCACGAGCTCGGGGAGGCCATGTGCTGCGCGCGGCACATGCCCTTGCCGATGCGGCCCGGGTCGACGCCGGTGAAGGCCTCGAACATGTTCTTCTGGTAGCCCGCGAGGTTGCCCTGCCCGAGGTCATGAAGCGCGCCCTGCAGAGCAGCGCCGCGCTGGTCCATGCCGAGGGCTTGCAGCAGGGCCTGGTGGGCATCGCCGCCGGACTTGCCGGTGATCTGGGTCATCGCCGTCTTGAGGGCCGCGCTGATGGGGTTGGCGCCGAAGCTGACCATTTGAGGACTCCTGGTGCGTCGAAACGCGGTGCCGCTTTGTGCGGCGTTGGGCGATGGCCCGTAGAGTTGAGAAGCCAAAGAGCTAGGCGAGTATCGCCGGAACGCGGGCCCAGGTGCGCGCCAAAGTGCGGATTGCTCGTCGAGAAGGCGGATCTGCGTGTGCGCTGGTGTAGGCGGGGCGCGCAGGGCAAGCGCTTTGCGGCGGCGACGGAGCAGGCTCCGGGCGATCCGAGCGCGACGGTTCGCGCGTGGATCGACCATGACATGGCGCCGCTTACAACGGCTCGTCCCAGCCGTCGTCGTCCCACGCCGGATCGTCCGCCGGGGCCCCCTGCCCCCAGCTCTCGGGCTCTCTCGAGGGCGGAGGCCGCAGCTCGACGACGGGGGCGGACGGCGGCTGCGGCTCCTCGAGCAGCGCGGGCGTCGGCGGCGTCGAGCCCTCGGCCGCCGCTGCGGGCAGAAGGCGCGGCTTGTCGTCCGCGCTCTCCGGCGGCCGCAGCTCGTCGATGAGCACTCGCTGCAGCCCTTGTAGGCGCTTCCACTCGTCGTGGTCGTTGGCGTGCTCGGCCTCGGCCATGGCCCGCTGCACTTCGCGCAAGCGCTCGCGCAAGGGGCGCGCGTCGAAGCGCAGCAGATAGTCATCGATCGCTTCGGCAGCGTCGTGCTCGCTGATGATGCGCTGCGGATCGTCGAAGCCCTTGCGCCGGTGGAACTGCGCCAGGATGTCGAACAGCGCGCTGCCACGACGAGCGTGTACGTGCTCGAGCAGCACCTTGTGCGGCTCCCAGTCGTGGTAGCGCACGAGCGCGTCGCTGAGGCGCTCGATGAAGTCCTTGAGCTGCGGGTTGCGCAGACCTTCGAGCAGCACGCCGCAGCGCGGGACCAGCAGCGGGTGCGCGATGAGCGCCGTGACCAGGAAGCGCTCGGCCTCCGTCCACCTTGGCGCCGGCCGCGCGCGCCGTGCGAGCGCGCTGGGCGAGGACGGGGCCCGCGCACCACCGCCGCTCGCCTCTCTCTCCTGCGCAGAGCGATCGTTCGATGACCCCGCGGGCGCGTCGCCCTTCGCTTGGCTCTGCGCTTGCGCGGGGCGCTGCCGCGGCGGGCTCTCTCGACGAAGGCGCTTGGCCACCTCGGCCTTGCCCTTCTTCTCGACCTCGTCCCACAGCACGCGCTCGTCCTCGCGAAGCGCGTCGGCCGCCGCGCGCACGTACTGTCGTCGCGTGAGCTCGCGGGGCGGCGCCGCGAGGAACGGCAGCAGGCGATCGATGGCGCGTACGCGATCGCGCGCGGAGCCGGCACCGTCGAGGGCGGCGGCCTCGATCATCGTGTCGAGCGCGGAGGGCGCCCCCTCCACCGCGCTCCGCAGCTTCTCGCCTTCTCCCGCGCGCACCATCTCGTCCGGGTCGCTCTCGAGCAGGCGGGCCCAGGAGACGTCGAGGCCGGCCCTCAACAACATCAGGATCGCGCGCTCCGCGGCCGCGCGTCCTGCCGGGTCGGCGTCCATGCACACGACGACGCGCTCGGTGTAGCGCTTGAGCTCGTCGATGTGGCCGTCGGTGAGGCTCGTGCCGCAGGGGGCGAAGGCCGAGCGCACCCCGGCGCGGTGCACGGCGACGACGTCGAGCTGCCCCTCGACGAGCACGCCGGCCTTGCCGCGCTTGAGCGCCGGCAGCGACTCGTAGAGGCCGTAGAGGACGCGGCTCTTGTCGTAGACCGGGCTCGCCGGTCCGTTCACGTACTTCGGCCGCTTGTCGGCGCCTGGCCCGAACGCGCGACCGGCGAAGGTGACGACGTCGCCGCGCACGTCGCGGATGGGAAAGATGATGCGCTTTTGAAAGAAGTCGTAGGGGCCGCTGTGGCCCTCCGCGAGCACGCCCGCGCGCTTGGCCTCGTCGGGAGTGACGCCCTCGTTCCCGAGGTACTGAAGCAGCGCGTCGTCCCGCGAGCCGCCGAAGCCGAGGGCGAACAGCTCCAGCCACTCGTCCGGGACCTTTCGCGTCTTCTCGAGGTACGCGCGGGCGCCGCCGCCCTCGTCGCTCTTCAAGCGGTTGCGGAACCACGTCTGCGAGAGCGAGAGCACCTGCAGCACGCGCTTGCGTTCACGACGACGCCGCTTCTGCTCCTCGCTCTCCTGACGCTCCTCGAGGACGACGCCGGTCTCCTCGGCGAGCTGCTTCAGGATGTCGAAGAACGACTGCCCCGTCTGCCGCTCGAGGAAGCTGAACACGTCGCCCTTGGCGTCACAGCCGAAGCACTTGAAGTAGCCTTCGTCGGGGTGGACGTAGAACGACGGCGTCTTCTCGCCGTGGAAGGGGCAGAGACCGACGAAGCTCCGCCCTTGCCGCTTGAGCTTCACATAGCGGCCGACCACCTGCGCGAGGTCCGCGCGGCGCTTTACCTCCTGGACCGCGTCATCGGACGCCATGCGCGAGGATCGCTCCGTCTCGTCGTCTCAGCCGCCGAAGCGCTGCTTGACGATGGCCTGCACTTGCTTGCCGTCCGCGCGGCCCTTCGCCTTGGCGAGGATGGGGGCCATCACCTTGCCCATGTCCTTCATGGAGCTCGCGCCCGTCTCGGCGATGACCTCGTCGACGATCTTGCCGAGCTCCGCTTCGCTGAGCGGCGCCGGCAGGTAGGCCTCGATGACCGAGAGCTCGAGGCTCTCCTTGTCGACGAGATCCTGGCGGCCGCCCTTCTCGTACTCGGCGATGGACTCGCGGCGCTGCTTGGCCATCTTGCCGAGCACCTCGATGACGTCCTCGTCGGACAGGCCGGTGCGCTCGCCCGCCCCGCGCGTGTTGATGGCGAAGCTCTTCAGCTCCGTGCGGATGAGGCTGAGGCCCTCCTTCTTGGGGTCGCGCGCCTTCATGGCGTCTTTCCACGCGGTGTTGATCTGCTCTTCGAGGCTCATGGAGGCTCCTTCCGGCGTCGCGTGACCGAGCGGTCGTCCGCGCGAGTCGTCCGCTCCTCGTCGCGCAGCCAGCGGCTCAGGTCAACGTATAGGGCGACGCGGGCGGGCGCAGGGGGATGCCGTACTGGGCGAGCAGCTCTTTCGCGCGCGTCACGGTCATGGCGCCGTCGCTGAACAGCGTGGCGCTCGCGACCGCGTCCGCCCCCATGAGGAGGGCCGCGGCCATGTCCGCGGGATCCTTGTCGTCTCCGACGCTCACGACGGGGATGTGCAGCGAGGGCAGCAGCGCGTCCACGAGGTCTGCGTCGTGGGCGGCCCGCGCCGGACCGTCGGGGGGCAGGTACCAGGGCACCACCACGAGCTCGCCGATGCCGGCGGCGGCCAGGGCCTGCGCGGCGGCCTCGGCGTCCTGGCCGGTGCCCTCGCCGTCCTTGTTACAGAGCTCCCAGCGGATTCTCCTCGTCATCAGCGCCACCCGGCGCACCGTCATGGCCACGCTCACGCGATCGGGGCCGACGCCGCTCGCGACGTCGCGCACGAGGGTCAGCGGATCGACGCTCACGTCGGGCGCGAGATCGATGACGACGCGCTCGGCGCCGAGGCCGACGAGGAGGCGCGCGTCCGCGGCGGAGCTCACCGAGCCCCAGGCGACGACGGGCACGAACAGGCGCTCGCGAAGGGCGTTCAGCGGCTCGAACAGGGCGGCGGCCCCTCGCGCGTCCGGGCGGACGAGGCGCAGCCACAGCTCGTCGGCGCCGTCGGCCGCGTGGTACTTGGCGATGGCCTCGAGGTGCGGGACCTCGAGCCCGCCGCGGGTGAACGCCACCGCCGGCGCGGCGTCGGGGGTGACGTCGAGGATGGGCACCACGCGGCGCGCGAGCGTCATGGCGGCCTCCTGCCCCAGACGCGCAGCACGTCGAGGCCTACCGGACCGCTGAGCTCCGGCAGGAACTGGAGCGCCAGCAGGTTGTCGCGCCAGATGGCGCCCGCGAAGGGGACGCCGTGGTGCGCGACGGCCACCTCGGAGAACGGCACACGCGCGGGCGCGAGCAGCCGGTGACGAAAATAGAACCACACGCCGAGCTCCCCCTCCGGGACGACCTCGCACAGCGTCGGGTGGCGGTCGAGCCCGACGACGAAGCTGAAGCCGACGTGCGGCGTCTTGAGCGGCCGCTCGGCCTCGTCGGCCATGCGCGGATCGAAGCGCGCGATCGGCGCATCGAAGCAGCCGAGCCCCGGCGGCATGCTCGGGTGCGCGCGGCCCGAGAGCAGCAGCTGGACCCCGAGGCCGATGGCGAGCACCGGACGCTGGCGCTCGAGGTGCTCCGCGACCTCGGCGAGGAAGCGCGCGGGTAGCCCTCTCTCGAGCGTGGCCTCGTCGTCGGCGCCGTCCGGCAGGATGAGCGCGTCGGCCGCCCTCACGTCCTGCACCGCCTGGCTGATGCGCGCGTCCACGCCGACGGACTTGAGCGCCAACATCAGGCGCTGCGGCCGCGCGATGCCATAGTCGAGCACCAGCACGTTCGGCACGGTCGGCATCAGTCGGGCTCCTCCGCGTCGCCGGCGCGCGCACGCCAGAGGGCCCCGCGCACGTGCCCCGCCAGGTCTCGATAGAGCTCGGCCGCGGAGAAGCCGGGGTGGGGCAGCGCGAGCAGACCCTCCCCCTGATCGAAGCCGGACTCGAGCAGCAAGGCGCCGCCGTCGGCGAGCAGCGCGCGGGCGCCCGCGAGGATGCGCCGGTGTACGCCGAGCCCGTCGTCGTCGTCGCCGATGAGCGCCAGCCGCGGCTCATGCTCTCGTACGTCGGGCATGAGCCCCGCTTCGTCCGCCGGCTTGATGTACGGCGGGTTCCCGACGACGAGCTTCGCGCCCGAGACGTCGTGTACCGGCGCGAGCGCGTCGCCTTGCCGCAGGGTCACGCGCTCCGAGACGCCGTGCCGCCGGACGTTCTCGGCGGCCACCTGCAGCGCCTCGGCGGACAGGTCGGTGGCGATGACCCGCAGGGACGGCCGCTCGTGCGCGAGCGCGACGGCGACACACCCCGAGCCCGTGCACAGGTCGATGACCACGCCGCTCTCGTCGGCGGGCAGGCGCTCGAGCGCCAGGTCGACGAGGGTCTCGGTGTCGGGCCGCGGCACGAGCACGGCGGGCGTCACGCTCATGGAGAGACCATAGAACTCCTTCTCGCCGAGGATGTAGGCCACCGGCTCCTGCCGTCCGCGGCGAGCCAACAGCGGCCGAAACCGATCGCGCTCTTCGTCGCTGAGCGGGCGGTCGAGGTCCATGTAGAGCTGCAGGCGGGACTCGTGCAGCGCGTGCCCGAGGAGCAGCTCGGCGTCGAGGCGCGCGCTCGCGACGCCGCGCTGCTTCAGCCAGTCCACCGACACCGCGAGCAGCTCTCGGATGGTGCGCGGCGGCGCCGGACGAGCGCTCATGAGGAGCTCCGTGTAGCCATCGCGGCTCCGTCCCCCGCTTGGTTGCAGCGCTCGCATTGGCTATTCGTCCTCGTCGTGTCAACGCGCCCCACCGCCTGGTCACGCTACCAGCGCACGAGGTCCACATGCCGCGAAAGCGCCTCCTGCTCCTCGCCCTGCCCGCCGTCCTCGCCGCGAGCGCTTGCATGCCGAAGGACAGCGCCAGCAAGGACGCCATCAGCGCCCCCTTCGAGGACGACTTCGAGCGCGCCGCGCTCGGCGAGCGCTACCGAAAGTCGGGCGGGACATGGGAGATCAAGGACGGCGCGCTGCACTCGAGCGGGGAGCAGAACATCCCCCTCTGGCTCGACGTGCCGTTGCCGAAGAACGTGAAGATTGAATTCACCGCGTGGTCGCTGTCGCCGCAGGTGGACACGAAGATCGAGGTCTTCGGCGACGGGCTGCGCCACGAGTCCGGCTACATCGTCATCCTCGGCGGTTGGAACAACCGCATCACGACCATCGCCCGCCTCGACGAGCACGAGAGGCAGCGCCCCGAGCTGCGAAAGGGTTGGGAGAAGGGGCGCAAGTACCGCTGGACGGTGCAGCGCGAAAACGGCAAGGACGTGGAGCTGCTCATCGACGGAGCGCCGGTCCTCCGCTACGAGGACAAGGACCCGCTGTTCGGCCCGAAGAACAACAAGCTCGGGTTCACGAACTGGGAGAGCGACGTCTACTACGACGACCTCGTCATCACGCCGCTGTGAGGCGCCGCCCAACGAGCGCTCCGCCTCAGTCGATGATCATGCCGGCGCGCGGGTTGCTGAACAGCCGATCGACGTAGGCGTCGGTGTCGACGTCCTTCTCGAACACCTTTCCGTACAGCTGCTCCTCGGGTCGATCCCAGATGGCGAGCGCGTCCAGGAAGATGCAGCGGTCGGACTTGGGCTTGTGCAACATGGCGGGCTCCGAACGGCGCTGTTCGCCGTGGTGACGTGTGGCGACGAATGGCCGCATTCGTCGTCGATGGTCGCCACTATGTGACCGTCTGCCCCAGGCAGCCAGTTTTTGACCGCCGCCTCCGCCCGCCGCGCGCCGCACCGATCGCGGCCAGCGGGCACGCCCCGCGTACGCGCAATGCCCGCGCTGCATCGCGCGCCCCCCCTGCCCGGCGCCTGGCACGCACGATGCCGTGCAGTCCCTGACGACACGGAGAGAGCCGGACGCGTGTGTGCGCTCGGCGGGAGCTCTCCCCTGCTCGCTCTTTGGAATGGAGGCACATCCCATGGCACATGTAGAGGTTCACAGCCCGAACAACGGGCACGAGCGGCGCTACGCTACCGAGACCTTCGATACGACGACGACGCGCGACAGCGCCGTGCAGCGCTCCGCGAAGGCGGTCACGGGCGCTTCGGTGCTCGAGATCGTCGCGGGCGCGGCCGCCATCGTGCTGCCGATCCTCGGCCTGCTCGACATCCTGCCCCTGACGATGGCGGCCATCACCTGCATCGCCATCGGCGCCGGCTTCCTGCTGAGCGGCGTCGCGGTGTCGGCGCGCTGGAAAGACATCTTGAGCGACCTCGGGCCCGAGCGTCGTCACGGGGCCGACATCGGCGGCGGCCTGACGGCGGAGTTCCTGGGTGGCGCGGCCGGCGTCGCGCTCGGCATCCTCGCGCTGCTCGGCATCTACCCCGAGATCCTGATCCCCGTCGCCGCCATCGTCTTCGGTGGCACCCTCCTGTTCGCGAGCGCCGCGCAGGCGGAGCTCTCGTCCGTGGGCCACGACGACGTGCGCTCGGAGCGCGCCACGCGCGGGGCGTCACGCGCGATGGCGGGCGCGGAGGTGCTGTGCGGCATCGCCGCCATCGTCCTCGGCATCCTGGTGCTGGCCGGCTGGACCGGTGGGCTCGCGCCGATCCAGCTCTCGCTGATCGCGTTCCTCGTCGTGGGCGCCGCGATGTTGCTCGCGGGCACCACGCTCGGCGCGCGCATGGTCTCCGCGCTGCGTCATTGATGGTCGAGGAGGCGAGGAGGGGCGAGGAGCGCCTCGCTCCTCCTCGAGAGCTCAATAGCAGTACGTCTCGTAGTGCACTTCGACGCGCGAGCCGCGCGCGGGCACCGAGCCCGGGTTGAACACGATGGAGTTCGCGCTCGGGTCGTAGAAGTAACCGTTCGCCGCCCCGTCGGAGGTCTGGCTCACGGGCGCGCACGTCGCCGTGGGGCTGCCGTCTCGCACGCAGACCGTGAGCGTCGCCGCGTCGGCCGCGCGCGAGAGGAAGAACTCGACCTTGAGCCCGAGCGAGGCGAGGCCGAGGTTCGACATCATGGTCGTCCAGTCCGCGTCACAGATGGACTGGAAGCGGCCGTTCAGCGCGTCGACGGCGTCGGAGTAGCGCGAGTCCGCGCCAACGGTCACGGCGGTGCCGGACGAGTCGGTCCAGGTGCAGCCGTTCGGCGGACCGGCGATGGCGCTGACGGCGACGAGCGAGTCGTTCCGGAAGCCCTTCAGGTTGCGGAAGAAGTCGACGTAGAGGTCGATGGGCCCTTCGCTGAAGTCCGGCTCGTCCGAGACGATGATGACGTGCAGCTTGGCGTCGTCGCGCAGGAAGCCGCCGTTGATGGCGGGATCGTCGATGTTCGGCGGCTCCAGGAAGCTGCGCGCTGCCTGGAGACCGGCCTCCGCCGCGTCCGACGTCGAGCGGCTCGGGTTCACGTTGCCCGAGTCGGACACCTTCACGTTGCAGGTGAACTGATCGGCCGGGCTGTTGCTCGCCGGCGTCAGGAAGCGCTCGTTGCCGCCGCAGGAGGTGTAGTAGCCCGCCATCTCGTCGTCGGCGCAGGTGGAGGCGCCGCTGAAGTCGGGGATGCAGTTGGCGTCGAGCGCGAGCGTCGTCGTGACCGCGATGTGATAGTCGGCCGCGCTGACGTCGGACTCCTCGAAGAAGGTCGGGAAGTTGGCGGCCAGCAGGTTCTGGTACGGCGACATGGAGCCGGAGTCGTCGACGACCCAGAGCACGTCCACCTTCGGATCGTTGAACTGATCGAAGATGTCCGTCTGCTCCGTCAGCGTCGTGCCCTCGCCGCGCAAGGGCACGGACACCGGCGGGCCCTCCTGGCCTCCCTCGAGGGTCGGGATGATGATCTCGCCGGTGACGACGTCGAGCGAGCGCGCGTAGAAGCGCACGTCGATGGCCATCATGCCGCCGGAGGGGATGGTGTGCGGGAAGCTCGGCGCGTTGGCCGCGACCTCGAAGATGGCCGGCGTGGCCTCGGGCAGCGCGTAGGGCTGGCCGACCACGAGGTCGCCCGAGCCGGTGTTGTAGACGTTCACGCGACGGAGCGGGGAGCCGCAGTCGAGCGTCACGAGGCCGAAGTCCACCTCGCCCGGGATGACGTCGATGGCCGGCTCCACGGGCGTCGCCGAGAAGCCGATGCTGAAGTCACCGTCGAGCACGCCCTCTTCCTCGTTGTCGGGAGTCTCGGTGTCGCTGGTGAGGAACTTCACGCCGTTACAACGCGAGCTCGGCCCGGAGAGCGCGTTGCCGCAGAGGAAGCCGCCGGGGTTCGACGCCGAGTAATTGCCGAAGCTCGGGAAGATGCCGGTGCTCTCGATGGTGTGCGTCGGCGCGAACACCGCCATGTAGCGTTGGACCGCGCCGGGCACGAGCGTGATCGGCGACGCGCTGCCGACGTTCACCGGCGTGCCGTCCTCGTACTCGAGGTTGAACTCGTTGGTGAGCGTGTTCTCCTCGACGTCCCACTGCACGCCGTCGATGGTGCAGTCGGCGTTGCCGATGTTCTTCAGCTCGATGGGCTGCTTCTTCGTGAAGTGGATGGTGACGCGGCCGAACTCGACGACGCCGTAGCGTCCTTGCGACGGGATGAGGCCGCCAAGCGCGCCGCCGCCCTGCGGCGTCACCTGGATCTGACAGAAGGGAGCGCCGCCGCCGTTGGCCTCGAGGCTCACCTCCCGCACGGGCTCGAGCGCGTCCGTCGTCGTCACCGTCATGGTCGCGTGATCCACCGCGGGCACGTCGCTGGCGGGCGCGGTGTAGGTCAGGTCGACGATGACGAGGTTCGGCTGCTCCTGCGCGCCGGCCGGGTCTCCCTCACAGCCCTGCGTGCCCTTCAGCGTCATGGGCAGGGTCGGCGGCGTCGGCATCGCGAACACGCCGCGCGCGGTCGCGGGATCGACCGGCACCGGCCCCTCGAGCGAGGTCAGCTCACACGCGCACTCGCCCACCGACTGGATGACGAGCTGCTGCGACGCGGTGGCCTCCGACGCCACGGCGCCGAATTGCACCGTCTGCGGCACGACGTTCACCTTGCACGACGGCGGGCTCTTGCCGTCACCGACGAAGAGCAGCGTGTAGGCAGCGACGAAAGGCGACGCGGTGGTGAGGTTCGCCTGGCCCGCGAGCGTGTCTCGGTAGCTGCGCACCTGCGGCGGCGTGAAGGTGACGTCGAGGGTGATGCTGGCGCCCGGCTCGAGCGGCCCGATGGGCGCGGCCGGCGCGACGCCCGCGACCAGCACGCTGAAGGCGTCGTCGGGGCTCGTCAGCGCATAGGTGTCGATGGTGACCGGGCGCAGGCCGCAGTTGTCCAGCGTCACCTGCATCGTCTTCGACTCGCCGATGAACACGTCCCCGAAGTCGAGCACGGGGTTGTCGGCGCAGAGCTGACCGGCGGTGCCGCGCCCCGTGAGCTGCACGGCGACCACCGGCTCGGCGTCGTCGTTGGACTCGATGCGCAGGAAGAGGTCCGCCGGCCCGCCTTGCAGCGGCGCGAAGGTGATGGGCAGCTCGAGCGTCTCCTTGGCCGGCACGCTCTCGCCCGTGACGTTCGGGAAGCTGAACGCCGTCTCGCTGGTCTGCACGCAGGGTGCTTCGGCGCCGATGGCGGCCTCCGCGGTGGTCGCCGCCACCAGGCAGACCTTGCTGATCTCGAGCGCGGCGCCGCCGACGTTGTTGAGCGACAGCTTGTGCAGCGCGGTCGCGCCGTTGTCGACGTCACCGAAGGAGACCTTCAGCCAGGGGTCGGCCTCGGTGTGGCGGTTGCCCGCCTCGTCGGCGACCTCCAGATCGGGCTCGGGGATGGTGCCGACGGTCTCGCACTCACAGGCCGCGAACGGCACGAAGGCGAGGAGGGCGAAGCTGAGGAGGCGCGGCGTGTGGCGGAGGAGCATGGAGCACCCGTACACAGGAGGGTTGGATCGAGCCTGTTTCTGTGGACGCTGATGGGGAGGACTCGGCCTATCTCAGGTGCTCCGGGGTCCGTCAAAGGGGGGATACATGAAACCTCGGGATATGCGCACCGCGTCATAGATCATGCGCGGAGGTGCGCTGGGTCAGCTCCGAGCGCCCGATCGAAGAGGTGAAGGCCCGGCTCGGCGATAGAAGCGGGACACCGGCGGGCCGCCGCGTTCGAGACTTCGCGCTGGCCACCGGACGGGCCTACGCTTGGAGCCGATGTCCCTCCGCGTCCGCGCGCCGCTGTTTTTCGCTGCTCTCCTGTGCGGGAGCGGCTGCGCACACCGCAGCGCGGGCCAGCTCACCTGGGACGAGGTCACGTCGTCGAGCCCACCGCCGCGCGTGGCGAGCGACGCGGAGGACGCGACGTCCGCCCGGCCCGCTCCGCCGCTCGGCAAGGCGCTGTCCAGCGGCCAGGCCGTCGATCTCGCGGAGCCCGCCGGCCGCCAGATCGATCGCGCGCTGGTGCAGTTCGGCGCGCAGCGCGTCCGCAGCGCTCGCTTGTCGCGCACCTCGACGGCCCACGGCGAGGCGTGGCTGGAGCTGCTCGCGCGCGTCGACGAGGCGGTGCAGGTGCCGCCGAGCGGCGACGACCTCGGCGCCTTCGTGCGCGCGCGCGTGACGCTCGAGGTCGAGTACGAGCGCGATCGGCAACGAAAGCGTCTGCTCCCCGACGACCTCCTGGCCCGCATCCGCCGAACGCTGCTCTCGGTGGATCACCGCGTCGACGAGCTGCGCATGAGCGGCGCCGCCGGCACCGTAAAGCCGAGCCCGCGCCTGTTCGACGGTGACCTCATCCTGCAAGAGCCGCTCATGCCCATGGTCATAACGAGCTCGTACGGCGTCCGGCAGGATCCCATCCATGGAGCGCGCCGTTTCCACGCCGGCATCGACGTCGGCGCGCCCCAGGGCACGCCCGTGTTCGCCTCCGCCGGTGGTCTCGTCATCTACGCCGGCTGGCAGGGCGGCTATGGGCTCCACGTCGTGCTCGATCACGGCGACGGCGTGCGCACGCACTACTCGCACCTCGACGAGGTGTTCGTGAAGGTGGGGCAGGTCGTCGAGCAGCGCGAGGTCGTCGCCACGGTCGGCACCAGCGGGCGTTCGACGGGACCGCATCTGCACTTCGCGGTGACGAACGCCGAGGGCCGCTTCCTCGATCCGCTGACCGTGCTGTTCACGCCGTTCCCCGTGAACGTGCTGAAGGAGCGAGAGGAGCGCCCGCTGTCACAGGGTCGCCGGGGCGCGCGGCATCACCGGCTGGCGGCGTCCTCGTCGAGGTAGCGCTGCATGATGCGCGCGATGTGCTCGTAGCTCTTGGTCACCTCGGACTCGACGAGCTTCTCGATGACGCCGCCGAGGCCGAACACCTTGGCCTTCACCTCGCCGTCGATGACACGCCGGACGCCGCCCGGCGAGGCGAGGAAGCGGATGGTGCCCTGCACCGCCACGCGCTCCTTCGCCTTGCTGTCGATGAAGTACTCCACCTCGTTGCGCGCCGGATCGAAGGTGCTGACCTCGTCGTAGCTGATCTCGTGATCGCCGATGAGCTTCTTCAGCGCGGCCGGCAGCTGCACGTTCGGCACCATGCGCACGCGCCGCTGCACGCGCCCGTCCGCGAGCGGGTTCTCCTCGACGAGCCGGCGCTCCTTGAGCCCGATCTCACGCGCGACGACGTCATTGAACTTCTCGGAGAAGTACACGTCGCGAAAGCGCTCGACGCTCTCGCAGCGGAATTCCTGATCGATGAGGTACTTCACGCGCCACCTTTCCTCTGCGAGACGACGTCCCGGCGATGGCTCACGATGAAACCGGTCCACCCGGCTCGCTCGCGTGCCCCGCGAGGTGCGTCAGCAGCCAGCGCAGCGCGACGGCGGCGCTCAGCTCGCGGATCATCTCGCGGGTGCTGCCGAGCAGCAGGCGGCGCTTGCTCTCGACGCCGCCGGCGTGCGCGAGCCCGAAGCAGACGGTGCCTACCGGCTTGTCGTCGCTGCCGCCGCCGGGGCCGGCGATACCTGTGACGCTGAGCGCGTAGTCGGCGCCGACGCGCGCGCGAGCTCCGGTCGCCATGGCGGCGGCGACCTCCTCGGAGACCGCGCCGTGCTGGTCGAGCAGCGCGCGGGGCACGTCGAGCAGCGCTGCCTTCACGTCGTCGGCGTAGGCGATGACGCCGCCGTGGAACGCCACGGACGAGCCGGCGATGTCGGTGAGCTGCTTGCCGAGGAGCCCCCCCGTGCAGGACTCGGCGACGGCGACGGTGTGCTTCGTCTCTATCAGCCGCCGTACCACCAGCTCCGCGAGGCCCTGCTCACCGACGGCGTAGCAGGCGCCGCCGATGGCCGCCCGCGCGCGTGCGACCAGCTCGTCCGCGCGGCTCGCGGTAGGCGCCCGGCCGACGCCGCGCACGACGATGCGGGCGTGGTTCTCGGGGAAGCGCGTGCGGTACTGGACCAGCACGTCGGGGTTGTCGCGCTGCAGCTCCTCGAGCGCGGTGCCGAGCCGCGACTCGGTGATGCCGAGGCAACGCAGCGTGCGTCGCTCGGTGACGTCGCCCATGTCGCCGCGGGCGAGGCGCGGGAGCACGCGAGGGAGCACCTTGTGCTCGAGGATCCAGCGATACTCGCGCGGGACGCCGGGGAGCGAGTACACCTCGGCTGCCCCCACGCGCGTCCAAAAGCCCGGCGCGATGCCCACCTCGTTGCCGAGCATCTCGCCGGACGACGGCAGCTCTGCTTGCCGGCGGTTGTTCGGCGGCATGGGGACGCCGCGCTCGAGGAAGCGGCGCTCGATGAAGGCGAAGGTCGCTTCGTCGAGGCGCACGTCACAGCCGGCCGCGCGAGCCACGCCGAGCGCCGTCAGGTCATCGGTGGTGGGCCCGAGGCCGCCGCTCGTGATGACGACGTCGGCGCGCGTGGCGGCCTCCACGACCACCTCCGCGATGGCGGCGACGTCGTCGGCCACCGCCGTGGTGCGGGTGAGCGACAGGCCGTAGGGCGCCAGGGCGTCCGCGAGGTCCTTGCTGTTGCCGTCGGCGAGCCGGCCATCGAGCAGCTCGTCCCCGATGGAGATGGCTTCCACGCGGAACGCGCCCGAGGGAGCAGAAGCAGCAGACATCGGATCCTCCTACGCCAGCCCGAACATCGGCCACGCGAAGCGCTCGAGCAGCACGAGCACGACGAGGGCGTAGCCTCCCGCGACGAGATCGTCCGCCATGACGCCGAAGCCTGAGTGCAGGCGGTCCGCCGCGCTGACCGGCCAGGGCTTCCAGATGTCGAACAGGCGGAAGAGCAAGAAGCCGGCGACGAGGTTTACGACGAGGGGGCCACACAAGAGCAGCGTGAGCCCCTGGCCCGCGACCTCGTCGATGACCACGGCGCCGGGGTCGTCCCTCTGCAGGATCTTCTGCGTGCGCGTCGCCGCCGGGATGCCCGGCAAGAAGATCGCCGCCACGAGGAGCAGACGCGCCCACCACGGCAGCTCGAGCAGCACCACCGGCGCCCAGATGACGAAAGACGCCGCGCTGCCCGCCGTGCCCGGCATCTTCGGCGACAGCCCGCTGCCGAGGAAGGTCGCATACCAGAACGGAACGCCACGCCTCAGCCGCGGCCCCTCCGCTCGCGGAGCGTCGCTCGCGGGGGGACTCGGCTCGCTAGGCGTCGGCGCGTTCATCCCCTGCCTTTGCCCGCTCGCCGCGACGAGCACAAGCGGGACGCGCGAGGACGCGGTACCCTCGGAGGGCATGCGCGATGTGACGCTCCGCTCCGCTCTCCTGCTCGCCGCGCTCGCGCTCGCGTCCGCGTGCCCGAACGACGTCGAGCCGCTCGCCGACGGAGGGCTCGTCTATGCCGGCGTACAGAGCGTCGTGGCTCTGGCGGGAGCGGATCTGCGCCCGCTCGAGGGCACTCGCGTGCAGCTCGATGGTCACGGCTCACGCTCGCTGACCGAGGCCGGCGACCTGCTGCTCTCGTGGAGCCAGATCGACGGCCCGGCCGTAGTGCTGACGAACCCGTCGTCGCCCTCGCCCGCCTTCGTCGCGCCGCTCAGCCCGGCGACGTTGGTGTTCCGGCTGCGCGCGGAGAGCGGCGCCGGCGTCGCCTTCGACGAGGTGCAGGTGGACGTCGTTCGAGAGCAGCCCTCGGCGCCGTTCTTCGTCGAGGTCCCGCGCGACGTCGCGGTCGCCAGCGGCGCGACGTCGACCTTCGCCGCCGACGTGGTCGGCAACGCCGGCGGCGCCGTCAGCATCGAGGCCGAGGCCCGCTGCGACGGTGACGTGTCCGTCACCGTCGAGGACAGCGCCGTGATCGTGCGCGGCACCGGGAAGCTCCCCTGCCTCATCGTCGTCGACGCGGTCGATGACGCAGGCCGACGTGCGGCCGCGGCGGCGCATGTGCTGTGGCCGCTCGGCACGGACCTCCCGCGCGCCACGCGCTTGTCCGCTCCGGTGGTGGCGGAGCCGGCCGACGAGGTGATGCTCCTCTTCGACGGAGAGGCGGGATCGTCCGAGACGTTCGCCTGGCCCGCCGGTGGTGCCGCCGACGGCTTGCAGGCGCTCAGCGTGGACCCGGTCGTCGCGCTCAGCGCGCCGGGCTTTCAGACCCGCCTCGCCATCGGTGCCGATCGTCGTCGTGGCCCCGTATCCGGTGGCGTGCACTACGCCTTCATCGACGTCAGCGCCGGCGCCGGCAACCGCGCGCCGACGGCCGACGGTGGCAGCGATCGCCGCGTCCGTCCGGGAGCGTCCTTCGCGCTCACCACCGGCTCCTCCGATCTCGACGGCGACCCGCTCACGGTCGAGATCGAGCAGGTGATCGGTCCGGCCGCGGCGCACGACGACGTCCAGCCCGGGGTGTTCCACGCGCCCGACGACCCTGGCGTGCTGCTCTTCCACGTCACCGCGCACGACGGGCGCGTGCGCTCGGCGCCCGCCTCCGTGCGCGTCGTGGTCGATCCCTCGGTGGCGAACGAGGGGCCGGTGGTCGACGTCGAGCCCATGCGCTGGGTCTCGCCCGGCACCGTGTTCCGTCTCGACGCATCGGCGGCGTACGACCCGGACTCCGGCTTCATCGAGCGCTGGTCCATCGCGCAGGACCCGAGCGACGCCGTCGTCCTCCTGCAAGCCGCCGTCGACGAGGCGGCCGTGGATCTGACGGCGGGCGCAGACGGCGAGGTCTATCACTTCCGCTTGTCCGCCTTCGATGAGGACGGCCAAGCGGGCTTCGCCGACGTCGAGGTCATCGTCGAGCGCGCCGGCCCCTACGTCGACGCCGCCACCGGCAGCGACGAGCAAGGCGACGGCACCGAGGCGTCCCCCTTCGCGAGCGTGGGCGCCGCGCTCGAGGTGGCGGCGCGCCATCAGCTCTCGGAGCTGCGCATCGCGAGCGGCCCGCAGCTGCCCTACGCCGGCCACGTGGTCGGCATCGACCTGGTCGGCGGGTACCAGCGCGACGGCGACGCCTGGATCGAGGGCACGGCGCCGAGCCGCCTACCGATCGGCTCCGGCGGGCTGGTCGTCGAGGACAGCGCGCTGTCGCGCCTGACGCTCGACTTGAGCGCCGCGGACGCGTCGTTCACGCTCGAGCGGGACAGCGCGCTTTCGCAGGTCGAGCTCAGCGAGGGCCCGGTTCACGTCGGCCCCCTCATCGAGGTGGCCGCCGGCGCCACCGCCTCGCTGAGCGAGGTCAGCGCCAGCGCGACCGCGCCCTCCGCCGGGGAGGCCGTGCTGCTGCGCGTGCACGCGGGCGCGGCCTTGCGCGTCAGCGACACGACGCTGAGCGGCGGTGCGGGTGGCCAACGGATAGCCATCGACTGCGAGGCCGCGACGCTCGACCTCATTCAAGCCGACGTCGTCGCCACCAGCGGCGCCAGCGACGGAACCGGCATCCGCGCCCAGGGCTGTGACATCCAGCTCCTCGACACCCGGGTCAGCGGAGGCACCGCGACGACGAGCGCCATCGGCGTCCGCGCCGCCGACTCGCGCCTGTACCTGGCACCCGACAGCGCGCTCGCCGGCGCCTCGCTCGGCTCTTCGTCGTCGGCGACCGGGCTGCTCATCGAGGCCGGGGACGCCCCCGTCGTGGTCGCGGGCAGCGTCAGCGCTGTCGAGGTGGGCGCCGCCGCGGTCACGGCCATCGGCGTCGACGCGGCCTCCTCGCGCGTGGCCGTCGACAACGCCGTCATCAGCGCGCGCGGCAGCGCCTCCGCCACCGCCCTGCTGGCGCGCGCCGATGGCGTTCAGGTGGCTGGCGGCGCGCTCGACGCGATGTCCGTGTCGGGCGCAGCGATCGCCGTCGACCTCGTGCACGCGGATGACGTCGTGCTCGACGCCGCCCGGCTGACGGCCATCGGTGCGCAGGCCTTCGGCGTGCGCGCAGCGTCGGCGGACGGCGTGCTCGCCCCCCGTCTCAGCGGCCTTCTCGTCGACGTGACGGGCGCCGAGCAGGCCGCAGGCCTCGGGCTCGGCGCGTCACAGGCGGTGCTCGCGAGCGACGTGCAGGTGAGGGTGCACGTCCCCGGCGTCGCGACCTCCACACGCGGCGTGGGCCTGCGCGACGGCACCCTGCGCGCGTGCCAGCTCACGGTGAGCGGCGGCGGTGAGGTGCTGGGCGTCGTCGTGGCCACCGGCGGAGACGGCGCGCTGCTCGAGCGCACCAGCGTCGTCGTGCGCAGCGAAGGGGGGGCTGCCGTCGCCCTCCTCGGCGGTGCGCCCGTGAGCGTCGTGGCGTCGTTCTTGCGCGCCGAGAGCCCGGTGAACGCGCTCGGGCTCGACGCCAGAGCCGACACCGTGCTGCGCCACGCCACCGTGTGGGCCGACAGCACGGCCGTGCTCGGCAGCTCCTCGAGCGCCGTGCTCGACGCCGCGAGCTCGCTGCTCATGGGCGACACCGGCTTCGAGCGTACGGCCGCGGCCCCTGCGCCGGTGCTGGCCGTGAAGCTGGCCCTGGCCGCGGAGCGCCCTTGGGTCGACGGGCTCGGCGTCGTCGCCAGCAGCGACGTGGAGCTCGACGCCGCGGGATGCACCGCCTGCTTCTCTCCGACCGGCCCTCTCATCGACGACTCCGGGCACCTCTTGAGCGATGAGCCACACCCGCTCGTGGACGCGGGCGCTGCCGAATTCGCCGTGAGCGTTGATATCGACGGGGACGCCGTACCGAGCGGCCCGTACCCCGACATTGGCTGCGACGAGCGGGCGCCCGTGGAGCCCGCGCCGGACGCTCCCTAGACCCCGTTGAGGCGTTTTCGGGGCCCGGACCCGAAACGCGAGGGGGCGCAAGCCCTTTGCAAACACCTGGAGCAGCGAACACCGGCGCCGTCGACGACGAGCGAATGGAAGACGAGAAAAACGCGCGCGCCAGGGGAGGCAGCGCGCGCGTTCGAGAACATTCCAGTGTCACAGATCATGCGGGAGCGTCGGTTCCACGCTCGCTGTCACCGCTCCCAGTGCCGCGAGAGAGTCAGACCTTCAGAGGCCGTCGCCGCGCCGTGCGGAGCGGCGACGAGCGTTAGACGCGTCACTCCGCGTTTCGGCGTAGGAAGGCCGGGATGTCGTACTCGTCCTCCTCGACCACCTCGTGCGACGAGAAGCCCGGCTGGGTGTCCCGCGCCAGGCCGCGCCCGCTCGGCAGCTCCTCCTCGACCGGCGGCAGCATCGAGATGACCGGCGCCGCGGCGCGTGGCTCCGGACGGGCCGGCTCGCTGCGAGGGGGCGCCGCGGCGGGCTGCTCCGTCGTGTGCGCCTGCCGCCAGCCGCGCCGGATGTACGTGGGCACGTCCGCGTCCGCGCGCTGCTGCGCCGCCATGGGCAACGGCCCCTGCTGCTGCTGCTGCGCGAGGTCCTCGACGAGGCGCGAGGGCTGGCGGTCGAAGCCGGTGGCGATCACCGTGATCGCCACGTCGTTGCCCATGCTCTCATCGACGACGTAGCCGAAGATCACGTTGGCGTCCTCGTGCGCGACGTCGGTAATGAGCGCGATGGCGGCGTTCACCTCGTGCAGCGTCAGCGTCGGTCCACCCGTGACGTTGACCAGGATGCCCGTCGCGCCGTCGACGCTGATGTCCTCGAGCAAGGGGCTCGAGATGGCCTGGTGCGCGGCGTCGATGGCGCGCCGCTCCCCGCTGCCACGCCCGATGCCCATGAGCGCCATCCCCTGGCCGCTCATGACGCTGACGGCGTCGGCGAAGTCGACGTTGATGACGCCCTGCTGCGTGATGATGTCGCTGATGCCCTTGACGGCGTTCAAGAGCACCGCGTCCGCCATCTTGAAGGCGTCGAGCATGCTCGTCTCCTCCGTGGCGAGATCGAGCAGGCGGTCGTTCGGCACCACGATGAGCGTGTCGACCGCCTGCTTGAGCGCG
Organism: uncultured Myxococcales bacterium; assembly: GCA_964388085.1. Classification (GTDB taxonomy): domain Bacteria; phylum Myxococcota; class UBA727; order UBA727; family CAYLZW01; genus CAYLZW01. The sequence continues at coordinate 21,411 of CAYLZW010000072.1, forward strand.
TCGATGCCGCGGTCGGCCTGCTTGCGGCGCCGGTTGCCCTCGAAAGTGAAGGGCTTGGTGACGACGCCCACCGTGAGCGCGCCGTGCCGACGAGCGACGTCGGCGATGATGGGCGCCGCGCCGGTCCCGGTGCCGCCGCCCATGCCCGCGGCCACGAACACCATGTCGGCGCCGTCGAGCATCTCCTCGATGCGGTCGATGCTCTCCTTCGCCGCCCCCGCGCCCACCTCGGGCTTGGCGCCGGCGCCGAGCCCCTTGGTGCTGCCGTGGCCGAGCTGCAGCTTCACCGCCGAGCGGTTGATCTCGAGCGCCTGGCAGTCGGTGTTGGCGACCATGAAGTCGACGCCGGCGATGCCGTGGTCGATCATGTTGTTGACGGCGTTGCCGCCGCCGCCGCCGACGC
>CAYLZW010000073.1:0-21784 GCA_964388085.1 uncultured Myxococcales bacterium
CGCGCATGGTGGAGCAGGGCCGCTTTCGCGCGGACCTCTACTACCGCCTCGGCGTCATCCCCCTCGAGCTGCCGCCGCTCCGGACGCGCGCGGACGACATCATCACCATCGCCCGCACCTGGCTCGATCGCCTCGGCGGCGACGAGCGTCGCCTCGAGCTGAGCGCCGACGCCAAAGAGCGGCTGCGCGGCTACGCGTTCCCGGGCAACGTGCGCGAGCTCATCAACCTCATGAAGCGCGCGGCGATCTTCACGCGTGACGACGTCATCTCCGCGGCGCTGCTCGACGAGCTCTTGCGCAACAGCCCCTTCGCCGGCCTCGACGGGGCCGCGGAGCCGGGCGCCCCCGCGGCGGGGCAGCGCATCACCCTCGAGGAGCTCGAGCGGGCGCACATCACCCGCCTGCTCGAGGAGGTGCAGAACGTCAGCGAGGTCGCGCGCATCGTCGGCATCGACCGCCGCACGCTGCAGCGAAAGATGCTCGCCTGGGGCCTACGCGACGAGGGGACGTGAGTCGGTCCTCGCTCCCTCGTCGCTTCGTTCGTGCTCGTCCTCGAGCATCGCTGACTCGACGCTCGACGAGCGCCCCCGCCGACGCCACACCGCAACCGGCGTAGGGCGGGCGACGCCAGGCGGGGGACAAGCCCCCGCCCGACGGAGGCTCAGTCCTGGTGCTTCTCGAGCACGCTGCCGTCCTCGGCGAAGTCGACCGTCCACTCGATGTTGTCGCGGATGTACTCGAGCTCGTAGACGATCTTGCCGCGCTCTCGATCGCGCTCGATGTCCTCGATGCGGCCATCGCCTACCTCGCGCTCGACCGCCTGCCGGACCGCCTCCGGCAGCTCCGCGAGCGTGACATCGTCGTCGTCACGGGACGTCGGCTGCTGCGCGAACGCGCTCGAGGAGAGAGAGAGCGCGAGCGCTACGTGCAACCCCAGAAACAGCTTCTTCATGAGCGCACCTCCAGCTCGAACAATGTGCACACCGTGTACCGCGCCGGCAATGCCGGCGGCTGCCTCTCTCGTGGGGCGCGCTGCCTCGCCGTGCCGTCGGCCGGTCAAGATGAAAATGAAGTTGACAACCACTCTCATCTGAACGGAGTATTCCCGCGCGCGTCCTTCCGGGCGCGATCACCTCGCAGGAGACCTGACGATGATCCGCATGACCCCCTTGGCCCTCTTCGCCACCGTGCTCGCCGTGGGCTGCACGCCCGGTACCCCCGAGGGCGAGTGCGCCGTGACGCCGCCGGACGCCTGGAGCTCGCCCGACCGCGACAGCAACGCCGAGAAGGCGCTCGCGCTGCGCGACCAGCTCGACGGGCTGGTGGCCGACACCATGCGCGCGGCCGAGGAGGGCACCGTCACCGTCGACGACATCACGGATCTGAGCGGGCCCTACGAGGCGGGGGAGCCGTCCGTCAAAGACATCACGAGCAGCGCCTGGCAGGGCATCGCGAGCGACGCGCTGGCGGAGTTCCTCGCCGTCGCCATGGCGGGCGCGCAGGACCTCGTCGACGAGGACGCGGGCACCTGGACGCCGGGCGCGGCGGGCGGCCTCTTCGGCAGCGACCACCGCGGCATCAACGAGGGCGGCCTCGAGGTGCGCCAGCTCATCGACAAGGGCCTGTACTCGGGGGGCGCGTTCTACCCGCACGCGCTCAGCCTGACCGAAGGCGAGATCACGGCCGCCACCGTCGACGAGCTCTCGGCGCTCTGGGGCGGCAACGCCGAGCTCGACGCCGCCGGCGAGCTGACCGACTCGGCCAACTACAGCCACCGCATGGGCTACCACGCCGACATCGCCGCGGCCCTCACCGCCGCGCGGGCCTACGCCGAGGACGAGGCCTGCGCCGCCGAACGCGACGAGGCCCTCGTCACCTTCTTCCGCCTCTGGGAAGAGTCCATGTTCGCGCGCTTCACGCACTACGTCGGCGTCGGCGCCGAGGAGTCGGCGCTCGCCGTCAGCGACGACGAGGTCGCGCACGCCATCCACGAGCTGTCCGAGGGCGTCGGCCTCGGACTCGGCTTCTACGGCGTCGCCACACCCGCGAGCGGCCCGCTCAGCGACGCCGGCCGCGTCGTCAGCGACGAGCAGCTCGAGGAGATGATGGCGCTCATCGGCGTCGACATCGACAGCCTCGGCGCGTCCACGACGGGCGAGCTCGTCATGGACCCCGACACCTTCGCGACGAATTTCGCCGCGCTCGAGGCCCTCGTCGGGGAGGCGCTCGGCAAGAGCGCCGACGAGGTCGCGGGCTGGGCGTCGCCCACCGAGGGCTGAGCCTTACGAGTGTTCCGGGAAGTACCTGGGCAGCGTGTCGTCGGGCCGAGCGCCCGGCGGCACGCTGCTCTCTTTCGTCCCGCGGCCCCGTCGTCAGGGCACGTCGTCAGGCCACCAGCGACGGCACGCCTTTGTACCAGTCGGCCGCCAGGCGCGGGTTGAAGGTGCCAAAGCGCAGCGCCGGGTGGCGGCGGTGCAGCTCCTCGACGAAGGGGCGCATGCCGAGCAGCAGCCCGCGCTGCTCGCGCGGCGGCAGCACCGTGCGGTAGTGGCCGGCGTCGACGCAGAGGTTTCTGAGCTGCACCATGTGTAGGCAGCCGTCCTCGACCAGCGCGCTGATGGCGTCGACCTCGGCCATGCGGTCGCTCCACCCCGGCCAGATCAAGAGGTTGATCGAGATGTGCATGCCTTCGTCCCGGCCGACCTTGAACGTCTCCATGACAGTTTCAAAAGTGTAGTCGGCGGGCCGGTAGTAGGCCGCGTACAGGGCGGGATCGAAGGTGTTCAGGCTGACGCGCAAGGCCGAAGCGCCCGCGCGCGCCGCGTCGCGCACCACCTCCGGGCGGGAGCCGTTGGTGTTGATGTTGATGACGCCGCGCTGGGTGCGCTCGCGCGTCAGGCGCACGCTCTCGACGAGCACCGGGCCGTTCATGGTCGGCTCGCCCTCGCAGCCCTGCCCGAAGCTCATCATGGGCTCGTCGGCGCGCTCGAGGTGGGTGGCCATGACGCGCGCGATCTCGTCCGGCTTCGGCGAGAACTTCAGCCGCTTCTGCGGCACCGGCGTGTTCCACTCCGGGTCCTTTGACAGGCAGCCGAGGCACGCGGCCGTGCACGCCGGCGCGATGGGCACCGCGCCCTCCCAGCGCCCGTAGAAGACGTTCTGCGCACAACAGCAGAGGTAGTCGGTGGCGCAGCCCGCGATCTGTTTCAGCACGCGGTTGTCCGGGTCCTCGGCCAGGCGCTGCTCGACGAGAGAGCCGAGCTCCGGCTGGTAGTAGAGGTCGGGCGACCAGCGGCTGGTCTCGTCGCCCTGAAAGAGGGCCGCGACCGGGCCGCGCTTGCCAAAGCCGACCGCCGTGTAGGCCCACAGCGGCAGCCCGGGGCGGGAGTCGCCGTCACCGCCGGGCGCCGTAGACGCGGGCCCGATGACGTCGTGCTGCTCCTGGTAGATCGTCAGCCTGCCGGCGCCCGCGCGGCGCAGCTTCTCGTCCGGGTGCGTGTCGTCGAGGTACTCGGCCGCCGGGTGGTGCGTGCGCACGAAGCCCGGCGGCGGATGCACGCCGACGGCGCAGGGCGCGAAGGTGCGCGGGCCGTCGTCCTCGTCGACGGTGAGCTCCTGCACGGTGACGAAGCGGCCGGCGCTCGGGTCGTAACCGATGGGACGGGTGCCCGGCATGGCCATCAGATCCCAGCCGGCGGGGACGTCGATGAGGTCCTTCTTGCCCGGCCGCACGACGTCGAGCCCGGTGTCGAGCGCCAGCTCGAGGGTGGGGTGCTCGTAGACCCTCCCGCTGTGGGGATCGGCGAGCAGCAGCATAGGGCGCTTCGGCGACGAGGAGCCGCCTTTGCGAACGGGACGGGAGCGTTGGGGCATGGGCTGGTCTTCGCGTTGGTCGCGAGCGCTTTGGGAGCGTCGCCGAGGTCGTCGGACGGGTGGCCTTGAGCGGTAGCTTCCCGCGGGTGCGTCGTCATCCCCCGTCGCGCAATCGCCGCGGCGCTGTGCCCGGCGCGAGATCACGTTGCGGTTCAAGGAGTCTTGAACTACATGAACGATCATGGACTTCGCCGCTGCCGTCGAGCGGAAGCTGCAAGGGGCCCTCGAGCATCCCGAGCCGGACACCCTGCGCTCGGCCGCCCGGCTGCTCTGCCTCAGCTCGACCGCCAAGCGGGCCCGGCCGCTGCTCGTCGAGCGCCTCGGCGCGTTGCTCGGCACCCCGCCGGAGCGGCTGCTCCCCATCGCGGCGGCGGTCGAGCTCATCCACTCCGCGAGCCTGCTGCACGACGACGTCATCGATCGCGCGCTCGAGCGCCGCGGGCAGCCGTCGGCCAACGCCGTCTACGGCAACCGGGTGGCCGTGCTCGCGGGGGATCTGCTCATCGCGCTGGCGCTCGAGCTGCTGCGGCCGCTGCCCGCGGGCGTGACCGCGGCCGCCACCGACGCCATCGCGGCCATGACGCGGGCGGCGATGCTCGAGATCGAGCGGGCCCGCGATGCCGGCCTCGATGAGGACGCCTGGCGTGCCATCGCGCGCGGTAAGACGGGCTCCCTGCTGGCCTTCTGCGGCCGCGCCGTCGGGCTCGAGGCGGGCGAGGAGGAGGCGGCGGGGGCCTTCGCGCACGCGGCCGAGCAGCTCGGGATCGCGTTTCAAGCCGCGGACGACCTCGCGGACCTGCAGGAGGGGACCGGCAAGCCGCGCTTCCAGGATCTCCGGCACGGCAACCCGAGCCTGCTGATCGCGATCGCGCTCACGAGCGACGCTGCCCTGGCCGCGGACGTCGGCTGCCTGTGGGAACAGGCGGGCGAGCAGGGCGTGCCGGCGCTGATCGCCGAAGAGCTCGGGGAGCGGCTCGCGCGCGGCGGCGCGAAGGAGATCGTGAAGGCGCGCATCGGCGATTACGTCCGCTCTGGGCTTATGGCTCTCGAACCGTGGCTCCGCGACGAGGCAGGCGACGAGCTGATCGCGTGGGGCCGCGCGCTCCTGAGCGATGACTTCTTCCGCCGAGACGAGCGCACGCCATGAGGGGCTACGGCAGCGGGGAAGGCGGCCCGGCGCCCGAGGGCGGCGCGCTCAAGGAGCACGAGGCGCTGGTGGCCGAGGCGGTCGGCAACGTCATCGAGTTCTGGGGCTTCAAGCGCAACCAAGGCCGCGTGTGGGCGCTCCTCTACCTGCGCGATCGCGCGTTGAGCGCGCAGCAGCTCATGGAGGAGCTCGACCTGTCGAAGGGCGCGGTGTCCATGCTGACGCGCGAGCTCGAGCAGTGGGGGGTCATCAAGCGAGAGCGCGTGGCCGGTGATGCGCTCTGGCGCTTCTCCGCCGAGACCGACGTGCTGCGCATGATCGGCCGCGTGGTGCGGCAGCGGGAGGCCGGCATGATCGGCGCGGCGCGCGAGCAGCTCGACGACGCGCTCGACCTCATGCGCAAGGACGACGAGGTCAACGCCGAGCAGCGGGCGCGGGTGGAGCGCATGCGCACGCTGGCGGCGCTCGTCGAGCAGGCGGTGACGCTGTTCTTGAAGACGGCGCGGCTCGACGTGGGCGACGCGCTGTCGGTGTTGGCCGCGGAGGACGACGACGAGCGCTGAGCGCGGCCGGCGCGGCAAGAGCGGAGCTTTTGGCGGGGGGCGGCGACGGTCCTTCCCCTGGGTGGACGGAGGGAGCGAGAGATGGGCGAGAAGAGCGTCATTACTTGTGATCTCGAGGGCAGGATCGAGACGTTCAACCGCGGCGCCGCGGCGATCTTCGGCTACGCGCCGGACGAGGTCATCGGCAAGAAGCGGGTGTCGCTGTTTTCGCCGGGGCTCATCGTGCTCGAGCACGTGCCTGCCTGGCTGAAGACCGCCAGCGTCGAGGGCCGCTACATCGGCCGCACCGTGTTCGTGCGCAAGGACGGCTCACCGTTCGCCGCCGACGTCCGCATCACGCCGACGTTCAAGCACGGCAAGCAGATCGGCTACTGCGGCGTGAGCGTGCCGCTCGACGACGTCCCGCCCGAGCAGGCCATGCCGCACATCGGGCTCTCGACGCGGGTGTTCGCGGCCCTCGTCGTCACGCGCGCGCCCTTTCTGTCCGCCACGCTCGTGCCGCTCGTGCTCGCCGCCGCGACCCTGCTGCCCGGCACCGGCCTCGCCCGCTTCCCCTGGCTCAGCTTCGCGCTCGCCGCGCTCGGCGCCTGTGCCCTGCACATCGCGGCCAACACCTTCAACGACTACTTCGACTTCCAGAGCGGGGCCGACGAGGCCAACAACGAGTACTTCCTGCCCTACTCCGGGGGCAGCCGCTCCATCGAGCTCGGCCTCGTGAGGCCGCGCACGCTCCTCGTCATCGGGGCCGGCGCGCTCGCGTTCGCCGTCGTCACGGGCGCGCTGCTGGCCGCGTTCGTCACGCCCTGGGTACTCACGTTTGGCGTCGTCGGCGCGTTCGCGGCCTGGTTCTACACCGCGCCGCCCCTGAAGCTCGTGCACCGAAAGGGCCTCGGCGAGCTGTTCATCGGGCTCTGCTTCGGACCGCTGCTGGTCGGCGGCGCCCTCGTCGTCGTCGCCGGCGGGATCTCGCGCGCGCTCGTCGTCGACGCGCTCTGGCTGGGTGTGCCCGCCGGGCTGCTGACGACGGCGATCCTGTGGATCAACCAATTCCCCGACTACGAGAGCGACGCGCTCGTGGGCAAGAACAACCTCGTGGTCGTGCTCGGCAAGCGCGCCGCCCGCTACGGCTACGCGGCGCTCGTGCTGCTGCCCTTCGCCGTCGTCACGGCCGGCGTGCTCACGGGCGCGTTGCCCGCCTTCGCGCTCGCGTGCTGGCTCGCCTCACCGCTCGCGCTCTACGCGACCTGGGTGTGCTTCACGAAGTACGACCAGCGGGAGCTCGTGAGCGCGAACAAGAGCACCATCTTCCTGCACGCGCTCTTCGGGCTGCTGCTCGCCGGCGGCGTCCTCGTCGGCTAGAGAGGGATCCGCGCATGCGGATCAGCGCTCTAGAGCCCGCTTGCGGGATGGCCGCCTCGAAGCTTTAGCGGAGCCAGATGTCGGCGAGCTCCTTGGCGTCCTGACCGCGCGCTCGGCCTTCGAGGTGTCGCGCCAGCGTGGTTGCCAGCTCGTCTTCCCCGGCGCGCTTCAGGGCGTCGAGCATGATGCGGGCGCTCTCGGGGGACAGGCGGTCGTTCATGGGGGACTCCTTCGGTCGGCGTCTGCCGTCATGCCCCTATCTGACCCTCGTGGCGCCGCCAGGTCCAGAAAACGGCCGCTCCCCCACGAAGCAGTAGCCGCCGTCCCCGCGCCCCGCACCCGTAGCCGTAGCCGTGGCAATGGGGTCTGCGCGTTCGGTCCAAAAGGGCCCGCCTCCTCCCGGACGAATCCGAGAGGAGGCGGGAGGATGGACGAGCCGCGTTGCCGAAGTGCATCCGAGCAACGCCACCCGACGGGAGACTGGAGAACCTGTCAGCTCAAGCGACGGCCATCGCCGGCACGACGCGAGCGAGCTCGCGCTGCAGCTCCTCGATATCGAGCGGCTTGTCGAGGAACGCCGTGGCGCCGAGGCGCTCCGCGTGCGCGCGCGTCTCGTCGTCACCGAAGGCGCTGATCAGGATCACCGGCGCGTTCACGCCACGCTGGCGAGCCCCCTCGAGCACCTGCAGGCCGTTGATGCCGGGCATGCGCAGGTCGGTGACGATGACGTCGGGCTTCTTGTCGCTGGAGCTGCTCTCCGGCAGGTGCTCCATGAGCGCGTTGCCCGACGAGACGCTGAGCACCTCGTAGCCATCGCCCTCGAGCAGGGCCTCGAGCGCCCAGCGCAGCTCGTCGTCGTCCTCGGCCAGGAGCAGGCGCGGGCGGCTCGGCGAGAGCACGTCCGCCGGGAAGCGCGGCGCGTTGGCCGCGTGACCGCGCGGCGGCAGGTACCCCTCCTCGCGATACTCCTTCAGGCGGTAGTGCACCTTGCGCAGCGAGATGCCGAGCACCTCGGCGGTGCCCTTGGCCGTGCCCACGGCCTCGTAGGTGCGCAGGATGGCCTCGCGCTCGAGCTCGCGCAGCGTCATGCCCGGGATGCGCACCTCGCGGCGGTGCTCGCCCGGCTGCTGATCGGCCAGGTAGCTCGGCAGGTGACGCGGCGAGAGCTTGCGTCCGGCCGACATGGTGACCGCGTGCAGCGCGACGTTCTCGAGCTCACGCACGTTGCCCGGCCAGTCGTGCCCGAGCAGCAGGCTCGCGACCTGCGGCGTCGTGCGCGGCGCGCGCTTGCCCTCGGAGCGCGAGGCCTTGTCGACGGAGTTCTGCCACAAAGGCAGCACGTCCTTCGGGCGCTCGCGCAAGGGCGGCACGTGAATGGAGAGCACGTTCAAGCGGTAGAAGAGGTCAGGCCGGAAGGTGCCGCCCTCGACCTCGCGCACCAGCGAGCGGTTGGTCGCCGCCACCACGCGAACGTCGACGTGAATGGACTTGGTGCCGCCGAGGCGCTCGAAGGTGCGCTCCTGCAGCGCGCGCAGCAGCTTCACCTGCATCGCGTGCGGCAGCTCGCCGACCTCGTCGAGGAAGAGCACGCCGCCGTCGGCGAGCTCGAAGCGGCCGGGCTTCGCCTGCGACGCGCCCGTGAAGGCGCCCTTCTCGTGACCGAAGAGCTCCGCCTCGAGCAACGTCTCTGGGATGGCCGCGCAGTTGACGGCGACGAACGCCTTGTTGCGCCGCGGCGAGAGGCGGTGCAGCGCGCGCGCGATGAGCTCCTTGCCGGTGCCCGTCTCGCCCGTCACCAGCACGCTGGCCGACGACGGCGCCGCCAGCGCGATGAGCCGGCAGACCTCGCCCATCTCGGGGCTGCTGCCGAGCAGCTCGACGTCGCGCAGCGGGGTGAAGTCGCTGTGCTGCGCGCGCTCCTTCGGCGCCGCCAGCTCGAGCTCGACGACGCGCGTCAGCTCGCTCATGCCGATGCTGCGGATGACCATGGTGTCCGCGCCCCAGCGCAGCGTCGCGCCCATGGAGTCGGGGGTGACCGCTTCGACCGCGAGCACCGTCGAGCAGTGCCCTTCGCCGTCCTTCAGGCGCGCGATGAGCTCCCGCGTCTGCTCCTCGCCCATCTGCGAGTCGATGATGGCGAGGTTCGGCTTGGCGGCCGAGGGCGAGATCCAGCGGCCGCCTTCGTCGCGCGCCATGTCGACGCGGTAGCCGGCCTCGCTGAGCTCTTCGGCGAGTCCATGAAGGGAGCGATCGGGGGAAGCGATCAAAATGCGCACTGCGGTCACCTCATCCGCCAACGGCGGGCTGGAGCAGAGTTTCGGGTTTGGCTTCGAGCGGAGCCTTGGCTCCTCGGGGAAGACTTTGAGAAGGACTGCGACAGAGACGGCGAAACGGATCGGCCGCGAGCGCAAGCGCTACGCGACGGGAGCGGGCACTCTCGACGACGAGGGACGAGGAGCAGGCGCGTGCGGGCGCAAGATGTTCCGGCATCGCAGGCGCGATCGCGCTGGCCGCGATCTCCGCTGCGCTCCGTGCGCGTGGTTGCCCGTGCTCTGCTGCCAAGTGGTCTCCTTCGGCCGTCGGGACCGCACATTGATCAAGTTCCGAACCAAAGCGATGCGCGCGCAGACGTAGACCCCGTGCGGCTGTGGCCGTCTGCCACATCGCACTCTTTGCAGCCGGGCGGCCACATGTGGTCTCCCCCACGCAAACTATGCTGCCGCTTGCTGCGCCGTTTGGCGAGTTGTCGCGGGCCGTGGCGCGGGAGCGGATCCTGCAGGGGGTGGCGCCGCTCTCGGAGAGAAACCCCCTAGAAATCCGCTTGTTGCAATGCGTTATCTCGACCTTTTCCACAGCCTCGCGCACGAAATGCCGCCGATCGCCGCCGCTTCGGCCGGATCGTTGCCGATTCTGCACGCGATCAGTGCCGTGGCGGTGGGCCTGACTCTGCTCGCGCTGGCCGTCCACGTCGGCTACCGGCTCGGGAGCCGGCGGGCGCCGCGGCTGGCACGCAGTGCATTTTTTGCGGATGGCTCGGAGACGGAGGACGCGGCCGCGAGCGGTGCGATGCTCGACGATGCGTTCGCCCTCGAGGAAGCGGAGCGCGAGATCGAGGCCCTGCAGTCCCGCATCCTGGATCTCGAGGAGACGTCAGGGCTGTTCGCGCAGCTCCCGGATCACGTGCGCGCGCCCCGCCTGTTCGTTCCGATGACCGCGCTCGAGCGCGCAGAGCTTGCGGCCGCAGATCTCTCCTTCCATGTGCGCGCGCGCGCGCTCGAGACGGACGACATCGAGCGGGGTGGCGCCGCGGGCGCGGAGGACCGATATACGGAGCCGGCGAGGGAGCCTTCCGAAATGTCGACAGAGCATGAACCGAGCCGTCCGCGCGTCCTCGTCGTCGAGGACAACCGTGATCTGAACCGCTTCCTGTGTCGTTGCCTCGGCCATGAGTTCGACGTCTTGAGCGCCAAGAACGGCGCCGAGGGGCTCGAGGTCGCGCTGCGCGAGCGGCCCGACTGCGTGCTCACTGACGTCATGATGCCGATCATGGGCGGTGAGCAGCTCGTCACGGCGCTGCGCTCGCGGCCCGAGCTCGAGGGCATCCCGGTCGTCGTGCTCACGGCGCGCGACGACGATCAGCTGCGCATCAAGCTGCTCAAGGAGGGCGTGCAGGACTTCATCACCAAGCCCTTCCTCACCGACGAGGTGCTCGCGCGCGTGCGCAACCTGGTCGCCGCCAAGCGCGCCGCCGACGTGCTCAGCGAGCAGCTCGCCACCAAGCGCATGGACCTCGAGACCATGGCGCGCGAGGTGACGCGGCACCGCCACGAGCTGCAGACGGCCCTCCAACAGATGCAGGTGGCGCGCGACATCGCCGAGCGCGCCTCGAGCGTGAAGTCGAACTTCCTGCGCATGATGTCGCACGAGCTGAGGACGCCCATCGCCGCCATGCAATTGCAATTGCGGCTGATGGAAAAGCACGGCGCCGACAAGCTCGAGGACAAGCAGCGGGAGTACCTGGCCCGCATCTCGCGCTCGGCGCAGCGCCTGCTCGACCTCGTCAACACGGTGCTCGAGTACGCGCGCATCGAGAGCGGCCGCTTCGAGGCGCGCGTGCGTCCCTTCTCGCTGACGAAGGTGCTGCAGGAGGCGGCGGACGATTTCCAATCGCACGCGGACCAGAAGGGGATCCGCCTCAGCGTCGAGCTACCCGACGACGTGCCCGAGCTGCTCAGTGACCCGCAGGTGGTGCGACTCATCGCCGTGAACCTCATCGGCAACGGCGTCAAGCACACCGAGGAGGGCAGCGTCTGTGTCGGCGGCGGCTTCGAGGACGGCGTGCACACGCTGTGGGTGAAGGACACCGGCCCCGGCATCCCGCGCGAGCACCAGATGGAGGTGTTCGAGCCCTTCCAGCGCTTCGACGACATCCGCCAGCTCCAGGGCGCGGGCTCCGGGCTCGGCCTCGCCATCGTGCGCGACATGGTGCGGGCGGTGGCGGGCGAGATCTCGCTCGAGTCCGAGGTCGGCGCGGGCGCGCTGTTCCGCGTCACGCTGCCGATGCTGCCCTCGGGTGACGATGACAAGTCGCGGAGCGCGTCGTTCGTCAATCATTGACGGTGGCTCTTCGGGACAGTCGAGCACACGCCATCACACCAGCAGATCGACCGCCGTCGTCCACAACAGGATCTGCGGCGCCATGCCGAGCGCGCTGGCGCCGAAGTGATCGCGCCGCGAGACGCCCGCGAGCGCCAGCGTCGTCGTGAGCCAGGGGGAGGTCATGAACACCGCGCGCGCCACGAGGACGGTCAAGCGCGGGCGCTGGTGCAGGTGACGCAGGATCTTGTCGAGGAGCGGACGGTCGACGGCGACCAGCATGTCGCCGCCCACGGCCTTCACGAAGGTGAAGTTCACGCTCACGGCGATCACGGACGCCGCCCAGGAGATGGCGCTGCCCGCGGACCACCCCCACGCCAGCGACGCCACCGCGATGAACACGCTGCCTGGCAGGTGGAGCATCTGCGCCCCGACGAAGGCGACGACGAACACGAGCACGCCATAGACGCCGGCGTCGCCGACCAGCGCGCGCAGCTTCGCCTCCTCGAAGGAGTCGATGAGCCCCGTGCTGAGCACGAACGCCCAGCCGCCGGCGACGAGCAGCGCGAGGCCGAGCAGGCGCAGCCACGGACGCACGCGCCGCTCGGCCGGCTCGCTCGACCCCGAGATCACGCTCTCGACGTCGCGCTCGACCTGCTCGTCGCTCACGTCGCCGCTCACGCCGTCGCTGATCTCGCTGTCGGCGTCGTCGCCGGGTGCCTCGTCCGAATGCAGCAAGCGCGCCTCCCGCGCAGGCACGATAGCAACGGGCGCAATGCGCGCACCTCTCCTTTGCGTGACCCTCGGTCTGCTTGACCGTGCGCGCGCCTGCAATGGACGCACGGTTCCGATGGTTCTGGTCGTGCATGGGCCGTGCATGCGACAACGGCGAGGTGCGCATGGTGTTCATCCCCTTCTCTGCCGCTCGGGCGCCGCGCCGCGGGCTGGTGCTCGCGCTGCTCTGGCTGGCCACGTCGCTGCCAAGCGCGGCGCTCGCCCAGAGCCCGCCCCCGACGCTGGCCAAGGAGCAGCGCCTCGTCAGCCTCGGCCTGACGCGCGCGGATGAAGTGCCCGCGTCGATCCACCGCACGCTCGACGACACCTTCCGCTCGCAGCTCGCGCTGGCGGCGCACGAGCGCGGCTTTGAGGAGGTGCCGCTCTCGCGCGTCAGCGGCCTCGAGGAGCAGGCCGCTGCCTGCCGGGACAAGCGCTGCCGGCTCGACGTCAGCACACGCCTCAAGGCCACGCACGCCATCCGCGGGCACCTCGAGCGCCAAGGTCGCGGCTACCGGCTGACGCTCTTTCTCGAGGACGGCGCGAGCGGAGCGTTCCTCGGCGGCAAGAGCATGAGCGGTGACGTGCCCGTCCTCGTCGGCGAGCTGCGCGCCAAGGTGGACGCGCTGCTCGAGGAGGCGTCCCCGAAGCGCGCCGCCGCCATGGGACGCCTCGCCAAGACCGCGCGCGCCTACCTCGAGAAGGGCCGCGACGACGACGCCCTGCGCACGCTCGAGCGCGCCATCGACATCTCGCCCTTCCACCCGGACGGCGCCGCGCTGCAGCTCGAGCGGGTGGCGCTGATCGAGAAGATGGGTGACGAGGAAGAGGCGTTCAAAGCCGTGCTCGGCGTCGTCGAGATGTACGGGCCGCGCTCGCTGTGGACGGTGGCCGGCATCGGCCAGGACGGCGCCCAGGAGCGCGTGCACCTGTGGCTGCGCCAGAAGCTCGCCGCCATCGGCACACACAACCAGCGCGAGGCCGCGCTGCTCGATGACAAGGCCGCGAAGGACGAGGCCGCCGAGGTCGAGCGCGCCCGCCGCATCGAGCGCGCGGAGAAGGCCTACGGCGTCTACCTCGACGAGTTCCCCGAGGCGGCCGACACGGCCGAGCTGACGCTGTACCTCGCCGAGCTCGAGTACGGTCGCGGCGCCTACGCGGACGCCGCCGTGCACTACGCGCGCGTGCTCGAGTACGAAGCCGCGCCCGTCGAGCTCCGACGACAAGCGGCCAGCTCCGCGGTCTTTGCGCGCGAACAGGCGCTGAACGAGGCGGTCGCGAGCGGCAAGGTCAGCAAGCTCGACCTCACCGCGCCGCTCGAGCCGCTCGCGAACCAGCGCGGCGTGTCGACGGAGGAGCGCGCCTTCATCGAGGCCATCGACGCGCTGGTCGCGAGCTTTCCGGACGGCGAGGACGCAGGCGCGTTCGCCTACCGCGCGGCGCAGCTGTGCGTGTTCCGCGGCGAGCTCGACGAGGGGAAGCGGCGGCTCGAGGACGTCATCAAGGCGTGGCCGCGCTCGCAGGCTGGCAAGGCGGCGGCGGCGGCGCGTAAGGGACTGTCGCGTGAAGGGCCGTGAAGCGGCGGGTGACTACTTCCGCTCGGCCACGGCCTTCTTCACGTCGTCGATCTCCTTCCGCATACAGCCGTTCTCGTCGTGCTGCGCCGCCTTGTCGATGGCCGCGAGCACATCCTCGCCCTTGCCGACCTTCTTGAGCTGCCGCAGCCCATAACGGCGCGCGCCGCAGTTCGGCCCCTTCTCGAGGTCGATGAGCGCGAGGCGCACGAGGTCCACGTCCTTGTCGTCCCCCCGCTCCTTGAGCACGCGCAGGGCGTGGTGCCGGGGCCACCAGCTCTCCTCGTCGAGCAGCGCGTAGAGCTTCGGCGTCACGCGCTCGTCGGGCCAGGCGCTCAGGAGCTTCATGGCCGGATCCGCGTGCCGCTCCTCGAGCTGCGTGAGCGCGAAGTCGAGCACGCGCTCGTCGACGGCGCCCTTGCCGGCGGCGGCGACGTAGGCCGCGAGCGCCTCCTTGTCCTGGCCGAGCTTGGCGTGCGCGTGGCCGCGAAGGAGATCGTCCTCGGGGCCGCGCTCGCCGATGGGCTTCTTGGCGATCTCCTCGAGGACGAGCGCTGCCTCGCCGGCGTCGATGCGCGCGAGCGCGTCCGGTCCGCCGCGGAAGGCGAAGAACAGCGCGAGCACGACGCCGGTGAGCACCGCCGCGCCGCGGGCCGCGTACTTCTTCCACGACGGCCCCATGACCTGCACCATGGCGCCCGACATGCGCACGCTCGCCTCGTCGAGCTTTTTGCGGAGGACCTGCGCGGCGGGCTCCTTGGGCGCCGTCGACGGCGTTGGCTTTGGTGACAGCGGCTCCTGCGGCAGCGCGCTCGGGTCTACCCTCTGCGCGGCCTTGTCGAGGGCAAGGAGCAGCTCGTCGTAGGTCTGAAAGCGCGCCTTCGGGTCCTTCTCGAGCATCTTGTGGACGATGCGCGTGACCTCCTTCGGCAGCTCCGGCATGCGCTCGTCGAGCGACGGCGGCGCGTCCGAGAGGTGCGCGGTCACCGTCGCCACCGGCGTGTCGCGCTCGAAGGGCGGCTTGCCCGTCAGCAACATGAACCAGCTCGCGCCGAGCGAGTAGATGTCGCTCCGGTGGTCCTCGTCCTCGCCGCGGATGCGCTCGGGCGGCATGAAGTGCGGGCTGCCCGCGATGACGCCCTTCTTGGTGACGTCGGCGCTGCCGTCGACGGGCTTGGCCAGGCCGAAGTCGGTCAGCACCACGCGCCCGTCCGAGACGATGAGGTTCGCGGGCTTCACGTCGCGGTGCACGAGCCCCGCCTGGTTCGCCGCGCGCAGGCCGCGGGCCGCGTCGCGCATGTAGTCGAGGGTCCGCGCCACCGGCACCTTCGCCGTGCGGCGCAGGCGCGACTCGAGGTCCTCGCCGTCGAGGTACTCCATGACGATCCAAGGCGGCCCCTTGCCGTCCACGCCGCCGCCGACGTCGAAGATGCTGACGACGTGCGGCGAGCTCACGCGGGCCATGGCGCGCGCCTCGCGCACGAAGCGGGCCACCATGTCCTCGTCGCTGGCGGCGTCGCTCTTCATCACCTTCACGGCGACGACGCGGCCGAGCGCCTGGTCCCGGCAGGCGTAGACGCGCCCCATGCCGCCCTCGCCCAAGACGCGGATGACGGGGTAGCCGCCGGCGATCTCGTAGACCTCTTCCGCTTGGAGGGTGGGGAACTCCTGCCCCGCCTTCGGCCCTGTCTGCTGATCACTCATGGAGCTGTTTTTCCTCGCTTTGGGCCTGCTTGGCAAAGGTCCGGCCCGGATCCACGGCCGACCGCTGCAGAGCCTGCACATTCGCGCAGCTGGTCGGCGGGCAAAGGAGGTAGTTTACGACGTCCCCGGAGGACATCATGCGACGCAACTGGATCTCCGCCGCGCTGCCCGCCCTCGCTCTCGCCGTGCTGTCTGCCTGGGCCTTCGCGCAGACCTCGACGTCAAGGTACGTGCCGTATCAAGGGCACCTCGAGCTCGCGGGCGAGCCCGTCGACGGCAGCGTCGAGATGGTGTTCCGCTTCTACAACGCGCCGAGCGGCGGCAGCGAGCTCGACAGCGCCACGCTCACCGTCGACGTGCGCGACGGTCACTTCGGCGTCGACATCGGCCCCGTCTCCGAGGCGACCTTCAAGGCCCCCTCGCTCTACCTCGACGTCACCGTCGACGGCGCCGCGCTCGGCAGCCGGCAGGCGTTGCGCGCAGTCCCCTACGCCATGCAGGGCCAGGTGGGCGACACCTTCGTCGCGCAGAACGCGGCCATCGGCGAGATGGGACACGGCGGCAACTGGGCTGGCTTTCGCCACGACGCCGTCGTCGATCCGACCAGCTCCTACGCGCTCCTACAGGACAGCACCGGCGGGGAGACGCTCCTGAACGCGGGCGGCAGCGACCCCGCCATCGGGCTGCGCCTCAACAACGTCGAGAAGGTGCGCGTGGACGCGGACGGCCTCAGCATCGGCGGCACGACGTTCAACGGCTTCACGCACAGCGCCGAGTACACGGCCGCCATCGACATGGCGGGGACGACGGGCGACGAGAGGTGGACTGTCTCCCGTGCTACAGCGATGACGTCGGCCGAGGACAGCATCTGCTTTCTGACGCAGCACTCGCACCATCACCAGACCAGCGTCTTCACGACGAACGAGTACCTCTCGCGCACCGTGGACTGCGCCATCACCACGGCGGGCGGCAACTGGCAGTTGGTCGCCTTCGCGCAGCGCGCCTGGGACCAGCACCCGCTGCGCCTCACCTGCAAGGCGCGCTGCCTGTCCTGGCGCTGAGCTTTCGACGACGAGCGCTCAGATCGAGATCGAGCCCTTGCGGAAGTCCGTGCGGCCGATGTGCGCGTTCACGAGCACCGGGTGACCTTCCTTCGCGATGCGCTTGGCCTCTTGCAGCGCCTTCATGACGTCGTCACCGGGGCGGATGACGAGGCCTCTGCCGCCAAAGCCCTCGGCCGCCTCGTGGTAGTCGGTGCGCGCGAGCGTGACGCCGACGTCGTCGCCGAGGATCTCGATCTGGTCGCGGGCGATCTGCATCCAGCAGGCGTCGTTGCCGACGACGGCGATGACCGGCAGGTTGTGGCGCGCGAAGGTGTCGAACTCCGCCAGGCTGTAGCCGACGGAGCCGTCGCCGTAGACGATCCACACCTCGGACTCCGGCCGCACGAGCTTGGCGCCTAACGCGAAGCCAGCGCCGACGCCGAGCGTGCCGAACACGCCCGGGTCGAGCCACGAGAGCGGTGCGCGCGGACGCAGCGTGTACGAGGCCGTGGCGACGAAGTCCCCGCCGTCGGCGACGAGCACGCTGTCGTTCGCGAGCACCTCCTCCATGTCGAGGCAGAGCGAGAGCGGGTTCACGCCGCCCTCCACCTTGGCGCGCGCCTGCTCACGGATCTGCTCGTCGCGCGCGTCGTCCCGCCCGCGCAATTGCTCGCGCCACGACGACCAGCGGCCGTCACCGCCGGAGACCTCGTGCGCCAGCTCGTGCAGGAACGCGCCCGCGTCACAGACGGCGGCCAGCTGGGGCCAACGGTTGCGATAGAGCTCGCTGCGCTTTCGCCCGACGGCGATGACCTGCGTGTGCTTCTTCAGGTGCCGGCCGTAGTCGAGGCGGAAGTCCGCCGGCACGCCCGCGAGCACGACGACGTCGGCCTCCTTGAGCGCGTCGCGCCGCTTGTGCCGCATGTGCAGCGGGTGGCCCTTGCCGAGCAGCCCGCGCGCCATGCCCGACAGCCACACCGGCGCCGCCATGCGCTCGAGCGAGGCGGCGATGCTCGTCACCGTGCGCGCGTCGACGACCGCTTGCGAGCCCACCAGGATCACGGGCCGCTCGGCGGAGCGCAGCAGCTCGGCCGCTCGCTCGACGCTGCGACGAGGGGGGATGCGCTCAGGCGTGCTCTTCGGCGGCGGCACGACGACGTCATCGGCGCCCGCGAACATCTGGTCGACGTGGCGCTTCATGTAGAGCGAGAGCGCCTTCTCGGGCAGCGACTTGCCCCCCGACTTGCCGCCGTACCACTCGCGCACCGTGTCGCCCTCGTAGAGCAGGTCCACGGGGCACTCCACGAACACGGGGCCGGGCACGCCGCGCAGCGACTCGTCGAAGGCCTGCTCGACGGCGGGCGCGAGGTCCTTCACCTTGGTGACCTGCGCGCACCACTTCACGTGCGGCTTGATGAGCGCGATCTGATCGATGTCCTGCAGCGCGCCGCGGCCGCGCAGCATGGTCGCCGTGGCGCCGCCGAGCAGCACCACCGGCGACTGGGCCATCTGCGCGTTCTTCATGGCGGTGATGGTGTTCGTGACGCCGGGCCCCGCGGTCACGGCGGCGACCCCGGGGACGCCGGTGAGGCGCGCCACCGCGTCGGCCGCGAACACGGCGTTGACCTCGTGGCGCACGTCGACCACGCGGATGCCGCGCCGCTTGGCGCCCACCAGGATGGGTGAGATGTGACCGCCGCAGAGCGTGAACAAAAAGCGCACGCCGCGCGCTCGCAAGACCTCGGCTACCCGATCGCCGCCGTGCATAGGCTCCCCGTTGCTGCCGCTAGAGCGAATAGACGATGGCGCGCAGGACCTCGTCCATGGCCTCGGTGTTGTCGCTGCCGTTGTGGAACGTGGTGAAGATGATGCGCCCGGCGGACGGCCCGTCGAGCGTCGGCGGGCGATGCTCGAGCAGCACCGGCACCTCGGTGAAGGTGTCCGTGTTGCCGCCTTGCTTGACGACGATGTCGGCCACGATGAGCGCACGCGAGCCCTCGCCGAGCGAGACCGGCACGGCGATGCGCCCCTGCTCGTACTTGAGCGAGGCCCGGTCTCTGCCGAGGATCGCTTGCATATCCTCGTCGAGCACGCTGCCGACGAAGATCTGGGCCTCACCGGACTCGGCCTCGTTGCGCACCTCGTCGTCGCCGAGCCAGTCCACCGCCTCGGGATAGAGCAGCTCGAGCAGGTCATAGGACCAGTCGGACAGGTAGATGGAGCCGCCCTCGGCGACGAAGCGCCGCAGGTTCTCGAGCACGCGCGAGATCTCCGTGGGGCTCGCGTTGTCGAGCGCCCACTCGTGCGCCGCGCAGTTGATGAACAGGATGTCGTTGCTCGCGAAGGTCGCGTACTCGCCGAATTCGAGCACCAGCCAGCTCGGCGAGCTCTCGTCGTGCTCGTCGAACTCGTGGTGCGTGTCGACCAGGTTCACGACCTCGTAGCCGATGCGCTCGAGCACCTCCTCGACGCTGTCGTGCCCGTCGTAGACGGTGAAGCTCACCTCGGGCTCGATGCAGGTGCTCTCGTCGAGCTGGGTGATCTCCGCCTCCTTCACCTCCACCTTCTCGACGGTGGCGTGGAAGGAGCCGCGCGTGATGTGCAGGTCGTAGGTGCCCACCGGCACGCCGTCGAGCTGGAACACGCCCTCGGCGTCGGTGACCGTGTCGATCTCCCCCGAGGTGCCGTCGCCGAAGTCCTGCACCACCCAGACGCGCGCGCCATAGATGCCGCGCGCCTCGGCGGGGTCACAGATGCGGCCGGCGATGCTGCCCGGGTCGGGCACGACGGTCAGGGGGGACACCTCACAGGCCTCACAGGCGGCGAGCAGCGAGGTGCAGGCGACGAGGACGACAAGGCTGAAGGTACGCACGCCCGGACGTTACAGGCCCGGCCCCGCTTTTCAACGGCCGTCCGCCCAGGGCTGGGGGGCCGCAGGCGGGGCTCGTCAGAGGGCCTCACAGTCGCCGGGGCGTTGGTACTCGCGGTCGTCAACATGCAACCTCCCGGTCCCACTCGCGATGCCCGTTGTCCATGACGATCTCGGAAGGCAGTCGTCCCTCAAGGCGAAGGCGCTCCAGCGTCGACACGACACGCGCGCCAGGCAGCGACCTGCCTACGACCAGGCCCACCCATTCCCGAGAGCAGTCGTCGATGATGTTCAGCAGGCGGAAGGGCCGGCCGTCGGCCGTCACGTCGTGCATGAAGTCCATCGACCAGCGTTCGTTCGGGCCTCTGTGGCGTCGCAGGAGGCGTTCTGGGGCCCGAACAGAGCTTCCGCCGGGTCTTCCTGTGGACCTGGAGCGAGCTTGTAGAGCCGATAAACGCGTTTCCGGTTCACCACGCGGCCAGCCCTCCGGAGCTCGTTCCAGAGGCGCTGGTAGCCGTATCGAGGCTTGGCGAACGCCAACGCCTTCAGCGTAGCCCTCAGCTCCGTCTCCCCCTCTCGACGACGAGGGCGATACCTCACCGTCGTGCGCGAGACGCTCATCAGCCCACAGGCGCGGCGCTGGCTGATGCCAGTGCCCTCGACCATGGCCGCTACGGCCTCTCTCTTGCCTGTGGGCGTTACCATTTTTTTGAGGCCACCAGCTTCAGCGCCTGGATGTCCAGGCTCTGCTCCGCGACGAGCTGCTTCAGCCGTCGGTTCTCGTCCTCGAGCTGGCGGAGGCGCTTGGCCTCGGACACGTCCATGCGCTCGAACATGCTTCGCCATCGGTGGAACGTCGTCGCTGTGACGCCTATCCGTCGGCAGAGCTCGGCTATGCTGACGCCGGTCTCTACCTCCTTGATGAAGCCGATGACTTGCTCGTCGGTGAACTTGCTCTTGCGCATCTCGGGTGCTCCTTCGGGCGGTTTTCGGGAGGAGCACTCACGTTTGCGTGGATCAACTTTCGGGGGTCACGTCAGTAGGCCCGACCGCCCAGCCACCGTCCGCCGTTAGCTCGCCCTCAAAGGCATCGCGGCGACATCCTTGGGTACCGACACGAACGCGCTGAGCTCGGTTCGCGACGACACTGCCTCTGAACGGACACTCCCGCGGTGCCGCGCACGTCGCCCGGGGCCAGCCGCTATAACGTGCGGCCATGTCGAACGATGGCAACCAGGTGCTGCTCGGGCGGATCGCGGTCCACAAGAAGCTCATCACCATGGAGCAGCTCGTCGAGGCTACCGCCGAGCAGGGGCGCTTCGGTAACCCGCCGCAGAAGCTGGGTGAGATCCTCGTCGCCAAAGGCTTTGTCAGCCCCCAGCAGCTCGAGCAGCTGCTCGCCGTGCAGCGCGCGTTCGTGTCCGAGCTGAGCCAACATGCGCCCGCGCAGGTGTCCGCGCCTGCTCCCGTCGCCGCGCCGACGCCACCGCCGGCAGCGTCGTCGGGGCTCGAGCTCGACTACGAGCGCGAGGGCTCTCGTCCCACGCCGGTCGCTCCGGGACCGTCGCCAACACCCGCTTCGATGCCGCCCGTCGCCTTCGCGCCGCCCCCAGCCGCGGCAGCGCCCGCGCCTGCCTTCGCCCCGCCTCGGCCTGCGTTTCCCTCGCCCCCGAAGAGCTCGCCGTCGTTCGAGATCGACTTCACCCCCGCGCCGTCGCCTGCCGCCCTCGAGCCCGCGCCCGCCGAGCCCGAGCCCGAGCCCGCGGAGCTGTTGCTCGACGAGGAAGACGCGCACGCGCACGCTCCCCAGGGGCTCCAAGCGGACCGCGCGGCGCCGACGCTCATCGCGCTCAGCCAACCGCCCGGACGCGCTCCCCGACTCGATGCCTTCCTGACCAACGCCGCGCGTCGAGGAGCCAGCGACGTGCACGTCCACCCGGGCGCGCCCGCGAAGATCCGCCTGCTCGGCGCGCTCATCGACGCCGGCCCGGCGCCGCTCGAGGCTTCCTTCTGCGAGGAGGTGCTGACCGAGGCGCTCAACGACGCGCAGCGAAGGCTCCTGCACGAGCTCGGACAGATCGACTTCGCCTACGCCATCGACGGTGTCGGCCGCTTTCGCGCGAACGTCTATCGCGGCCAGACGGGCATGAACGGCGTGTTCCGCTTCGTACCGAGCTTCGTGCCGTCGCTGACGCAGCTCGGCCTACCGACGGAGCTCTCGAAGCTGACGACGTTCCACCAGGGCCTCGTGCTGGTCACGGGGCCGGCCGGCTGCGGCAAGT
>CAYLZW010000074.1:0-21638 GCA_964388085.1 uncultured Myxococcales bacterium
TCGAACAGGTCGTAGGTGATCTCGTGCAGCGCCCACTGCTCGAGGTCGACGTTCAGGAACACGCCCTTCTCCTTGGCGCGCAGGAACAGCGGCAGCACGCGCTTCACGAGCCTGTCCACCGACCCCTTCGGATCGGCGGCGTCGATCTGCGAGTACATCGCGGAGACCTTGAGGCTCACGTTCGTGCGCGGGATGGGGCCGAGGTGGTTGCGATCGATGACCTCGTCGTCCGCCCAGCTCGTCACCTCGTTCGCGAGGTTGTCGATGAGGTCCGTGTAGCGCGCGGCGTAGGCGTCGCACTCGAGCTCGCTGAGGGTGGCCTCGCCGAGGAGATCGACGGTGAACGCGATGCCGTCCTTGTGCAGCTTCTTCAGGACCTTCAGCGCCTCCTTGGCGTTGGTGCCGACGATGAAGCGCGAGGCCATGTCGACGACGTTCTTCTTGATCGCCGCCGCGCCGAGGCCCGCGGTCAGCCCGCTCGACGCTGCCTTCAGCGCCGCCCCGATGACCGCCGGCAGCTCGCGGCCGTCCTTCAGCAGGTACTCCTTGATGTGCGCGGAGACCTGCTCCTTGGACTCGAGCATGGGCAGCACGTCGACGAAGCGGAACATGTCGACCTTGAAGGACGGGTCCTTCATGGCCCACTCGAGGATGCGGCCTTGCCAGTAGTCCTTGTTGAAGACGCCGGGCGTCTCGCCCGCCATCTTGGCGTACAGGTCCTGGCCGAGCTTCAAGATCTCCTGGTCGAGCGCGCTGTCAGTCACACGGTCCTCGCTGGTCGATCGCGTCCCCGGTCTCCCGGTCACCGGCGAGGAGCATACGAATCGACAAGGCCGCCGGCGGGCGCAGCATCGTCGTTCGTAGCCGGCTGTAAAGGGGATCGGTGGCCGAGGGGCGCGCTTTCCGCGCTACGGACAGTTCTGGCTCGTCACCACCTCGCCGCTTCCGGGCACGCCGTCGCCGGACACGTCGCCGAAGGCCATGGGCACGGACGCACAGCCGGACCAACCGCAGTGGTTCTGCCGCCCTACGTGCGCGTGCGGTCCCGTCGACCAGCCGGTGCCGCCCGAGTAGGCGACGATCTGTCCGCGCTCGACCACCTGACCGACGCTGACCGGGATGGAATTCACGTGTGCATAGGACGTGTCGGTGCCGTCGTTGTGCTGAATGACGACGACGTTCGCCTCATTGATGCACTCCTGCCCGCCGCCCGAGTAGCAGGGGT
This sequence comes from uncultured Myxococcales bacterium, assembly GCA_964388085.1. Lineage (GTDB taxonomy): Bacteria > Myxococcota > UBA727 > UBA727 > CAYLZW01 > CAYLZW01. Next base: position 1,226 of record CAYLZW010000074.1, read on the forward strand.
TCCCCGGCTGCGTGGACGCGTCCCGGAAGATGACGGTGCCGCGCTTGGTGGCGACGAGCGGCGTGTTCAGCGCCAGGCCGAAGTCGAAGGCGTAGGCCGACCACGTGCCCGAGTGGCTGAAGCTCGTGTTGTTGCCTTGCGTGACGGTGGCTGTCTTTCCGCACTGCAGCGGCAACAGGAACGTGCTCGCGGGGAACGTCGGCTGCGCGTCCGGATCGGTGCAGGCGGCGAACGCCCCCGAGATGTAGCCGGACAGGTTGCCACCCATGATCTCGTACCAGGTGGGGTCGCCGTTGATGACCTGACCGTCGGGCACGACGGCGAGCACGGTGACGACGGCGTTCGACGCGAGCGCGCCCTCGGGGCTGCCCGATGTCGACGGCGAAGGGCGCACGTTCACGCCGACGCCGCCATCGTTCACGACGCGCACGGCGGGACAATCGGACGGCGGCGGCAGGTGCGTCGGGCCGGTCTCCTCCGGCGGCGGCTCCTCGACGGGGGGCGGCTCCTCGACGGGGGGCTCCTCCTCGACGGGCGGCTCTGCCTCCGCGGGGGGCTCTCCCTCGGCAGGCGGCTCTTCCTCCGCAGGCGGCTCCTCCTCTGCAGGCGGCTCCGTGACGGGGGGCTCCTCCTCGGCAGGAGGCTCCGTGGCGGGGGGCTCCTCCTCTGTGGGCGGCTCCTCCGCTCGGTCATCGCGCTTCGCGGGCGCGCTGCGCTCGAGGTCCATTCGCGCACGAAGCCCCTCGAACACCTCGGCGTCTGGCGAGGTGTAGCGGCCTTCGGGCAAGCCCTCCTCGTACGGCGGCTCGATCTCGCCGCAGGCGAGGAGCAGCGGGAAGGCGAGGCCGAAGGAGAGAGGCAGACGGAGGGAGCGACGGGAAGTGGGCATCGGGAGCCTCCTGTGAGCGGCCCCAGATACATACTGGACAGTCAATATCTGTCAATCAGTCACATACTGTCCGTTCAGGATTTGTCAACGAGCGGAGAAGGCTGGCCTCCCAGGCCGTTTTCTGGCGATGGAGCGGCGGCCTTATCCGCCACCTTACGGACGCGAGCCGCCTCGAGTGCCCCCTATAGGAGAGCGGTAACCGACGGATACCTCATGGCGCCAAAGCGCAACGGCGGATCGACACGATGCTCAGGCTCCCCCACGACCTCCCCTCTGCCTGGCTGCTGGCAGGGCTCCTGTTGCTCCCGGCCTGCGACCCGAGCGGTGCTGACCCGGCCGACGCCGAGACGCGGACCCTCCGCGCCACCGAGGCGCGCATCGCGGCGGACCTCGAGGCGACGTACGGCCCGAGCGCCCGCGTGCAGCGTATCTACGGCACGGGCTCGAGCGTGCTGCTCGGCGTCGCGCAAGAGGAGCTGGTGCCCGACAGCGACGTCGTCCCGGCCGTCGCGGTGGCCGCCTTCGATCCAGAGACGGGCGCGCTGCAGCCGATCACCCAGGACGCGTCCTATCGCGAGGCCCTCGCCGTCGGGGAGCGCGTGGCGCTTGTGACCGACGCGGGAGACCTTGTGCTGCGAGAGCGGGACGGCCGTGAGCGGCTCCTGCTCCAGGGCGTACGCGGCGATCTGGCGGCGAGCGCTGACGGCAAACACATCCTGCTGACGCTGGGGACGCTGAACGACGAGGACCTGACCTCCGTCGCCGTGACCGACCTCGAGGGCAATGTCCGCGTGCTCGCGGACGGCCCCGGCGTGGACAATCGGCCGACGCTCTCCCCTGACGGCGAGACGGTCGTGTTCGTCTCCGGGCGGACGGGCATCGCTTCGTTCTATCGCACGACGCTGCAAGGCGACGAGCCGGTGCAGATCACGAACGCGCACATCAAGGCCGGTGTGCCGCGCGGCTCGGCGCCCGCTGGTTTCATCCCACCGCCGGTGCGCGGCGATCAGGTCGAGTGGCTGAGTGACGACGTCATCCGCTACGACGCGGGCGGCGGTGAGCTGTGGACGCTTAACGTACGCAGCGGCGCTGGCGCCGTGGTCGGAGGTGCCAAGTGAAGCGCTCGTCCCTCTTTGTCGTCGTCCTGATGCTCGTCGGCACATTCGCGGAGGGCGCCGCGGCGCAGGTCTCTTTCCGCATGCCGCTCGACATGACCCGCTGCGGAAGTAGCGGCTGCTACGTCAGCGCCCATTACGACACCAATCGAGGCAGCGGCATTCGTGACTGGGGCTGCGGCACGCACACCTACGCGCAGCACCTCGGCAACGACTACGGCGTCGGTGGCTTCGCCGGCATGGACGCGGGGCGCCCCGTCGTCGCCGCGGCGCCCGGCGTGGTCATCTCGGCCCACGACGGCGAGTTCGATCGCTGCACGAGCGGCAATTGCGGCACGGCCAATTACGTCAAGATTCGGCACAGCGACGGGAAGGTGTCCTGGTATTGGCACTTCAAGAAGTGGTCCGTGACCGTGCAGGTCGGCGACAACGTGACCTGCGGCCAGAAGCTCGGCGAGGTCGGCTCGTCGGGCCTCTCGTCCGGACCGCACGTCCACTTCCAGGTCGAGACCTCGCAGGGCGGCGTCATCGACGACCCCTACGCGAGCCCCGGTGGATGCGGCGGCAGCGCGAGCTGGTGGGAGTCGCAGGGCGCCTACAACAGCCTGCCCGCGGCGGTCTGTCAGGGCGGGAACGACTTCTGTATCGGTAAGGCCAATGGCTATTGGTGCAATGGCGACGCGCTCATGCGCTGTAGCGGCGGCGGAGTCGTCAGTGAGACGGCCTGCCAATACGGCTGCCAGGGCATGCCGTTCGGCACCCCCGATGTCTGCGCGGCCGAGCCGCCCGCGACGACGGGGACCGTGCAGGGCGTGGCGTGGGATCTCGCGGTCACCGATGACGCGGCGGCCTCCCTCGATCTCGGCGCGCGCTTGCCAGGGACCGTCATCACCAGCTCCTCGGGAGCGAGCGTCACCGCGCGCGACGACGACGGCTATTGGTCCCTGGAGCTCGACCCGGGCAGCCACACGCTGACCGCGACGCTCGACGGCTACCTGCAAAGCACGCGTGACGTCGTGGTGACGGCCGGGACAGAGCAGTGGGCGTCCATGGGCCTCGAGCCGGAGCCGCCGCCGCCCAGCGAGCCCGAGGAACCCGCGCCGCCGGTCGACGACGAGGAGCCTGACGCAGGCGTGGCCTTCGACGAGCTCAGCGACGCGGGGCTCGACGTGGACGACCCGGACGCGGGCGCGGTCGATGGCTTCGTGCTCGTGCCGCAGCAGCCAATCGGCGCGGACGTCCCCGCGGCGGACGACGACGATGGCGTCGGTGACGACGAGGGGACCGGCGTTGCCGTTGGCTGCCGCTGCGTCGCCAGCCCCTTGGAGGGGCGAGGCGCGACCACAGCGCTCGGCATGTTCGTGCTGCTGGGCGCGCTGGTCCGGCGTCGTCACCGGCCAGCGCGGCCTGAGCGCTGAGGTCGGAATCAGCGCCCTTCGAAGGCAGCCTCCAGGGTCGCGATGTCGAGCTTCTTCATCTTCAGCATGGCCGCGAAGGCGCGATCGCGCGCCTTCGTGTCCTTGCTGGTCATCCACTCCACGGCGCGGCTTGGCGCTACCTGCCACGAGACGCCGAAGGGATCCTTGAGCCAGCCGCAAGGACCCTCGGAGCCGCCGTCGTTCGTGAGCGCGGTCCAGTAACGGTCGATGGTGGCCTGGTCGTCACACAGGATCTGTAGCGAAACGGCCTCGTTGAACTCGAACGCGTGGGGGGAGCTGTCCATGGCGACGAGCTCGTGGCCGGCGAGCAGGACGCGGCCGTGCTTGACGCGGCCAGCCGGCTCCGGGTCGCCTTCCGCGTAGCGCTCGAGGCTCTTGACGCGTCCACCTTCGAACACCTTCGCGTAGAGCTTCATGGCCTCCTCGGCCCGACCCGCTTGTTCCTTGGTGAACATCAGGCACGGCACGACGGTCGGATCCGCCGCGGTCTTCTCCGTCGCCATCACCTGCCAGGAGGCGCCGTAGCGATCCGCGATCCAACCGTAGCGCGGGCTCCACGGATAGCTGTCGACCGGCATCACTGCCATGCCGCCGTCGAGCAGCGCGGCGCAGACCCGGTCCACCTCGTCCGGCGACGTCAGCTGCACGAAGAACGAGATGCTGGGGTTGATGACGAATTGCGGCCCACCGTTCAGGAGCGTGAAGCTCTGACCTGCGATCGCCAGCTCGACGGTGAGGACGCTGCCGCGCGGCTTACCCGACGGGTTGTCCTGCGTGTCCGGGTAGTACGACGTCGCGGTGACGTGGCTGCCCTGGAAGGTCTCCGTATAGAAGCGCGCGGCGGCCTCGGCCTGATCATCGAGCCAGAGGCAGGGAACGATGCTGTTGGTGCTCATGGCGCCGCTGTCACCTGAAGGCGGGAAACGATCAAGGGGGCGCGTTCACGGCAACCGCTGCTGTGAATGCACGATTGCACGATGCGCTGTCTCGTCGTCGTGTGCTGCCGCGCTCTCGACGTCAGAGCAGCAGGACTTTCGCTCGAGACATCACCGACGATTCGCTAGCTTGCTCCATGCCCGGCTCGCAGGATCACGAGGATCGCGTCGACGCCTGGATCGGCCGGGAGACCGACGCCCTGTCGGCGGATCTCCTCGTCGAGCTCTTGGAGCGCGGCCTGGACGCTCTGTGGAAGCGCGCCGTGCAGCCGCTCGGCGAGATAACGCTCACGGCCATCGCGGGGCGAGTCCTCTACACGGCCGCGGAGCGATATCCGTCGCTGGTCGGCCTCTCGATCCTGCCCACGGGCATTCGTTGCCAAGCACTGCGCGAGCGGGCCGCCGAGGTGCCACGCGAAGAGCTGTTGCACGCCATCCGCTTCGTCCTCATCGAGCTCCTGACCGTGCTCGGCAACCTGACCGCCAACATCCTCACTCCCGCGCTCCATGCAGAGCTCTGGAAGGTCACGGCCCCGGCGAGGGGCCAGGGGAAGGGAGCCGTGTCATGACGGCGAACAACCATGGGGACGCGCGTGTGCGGACGGGCGTTCGCAACCTCGACGAGCTGTTCTTCGGCGGCGTGCCGAAGGGCTCCGCCATCGTCGTCGCCGGTCCGCCGGGCTCGGGAAAGACGATCCTTACGCAGCAGATCTGCTTCACGAACGCCTCGGCCGAGACGCCCGTGCTCTATTTCGGCACGCTATCCGAGCCCACCGCGAAGAGCCTGCGTTACCTGCAGCGCTTCGACTTCTTCGACCCCGCCAAGCTCGATGACGGCGGTGTCCGCTTCATCGATCTCGGTGGTGTGCTACGCGGGAGCGGGCGCGAAGCGGCCACCAAGCTCATCCTGGAGCACGTCAAGCGCTTGCGGCCCGCCATCGTCGTCATCGACAGCTTCCGCGTGTTCGGGGAGCTGGCGGGCACGCACGAGGCGGTGCGCCGGCTCGGCTACGAGCTCGTCGTGCAGCTCATGGCCTGGGAGACGACGACCTTTCTGCTCGGCGAGTTCGGTACGCAGGACATCGCCACCAACCCGCTCTTCTCCATCGTCGACGGTCTGCTGTTGCTCTCGCAGCGCGAGGAGTCCAACGAGCAGCAGCGCTTCTTGCAACTCATCAAGCTGCGCGGCACAAATCACAGCCGCGATGAGCATTCATTCGTCATCACCTCGCGCGGCGTCGAGGTGTTCGCGCCGCGCGTGACCCTGCCGAGGGAAGACAGGGGCGCCGGGGTGGACCGGCTTCGCACCGGCATCTCGAAGCTCGACGACCTCCTCGGCGAGGGCATCCCGCGAGGCTCCAGCCTCCTCGTCGCCGGCGTCGCTGGCACCGGCAAGACAGCGCTGCTGCTCGAGTTCCTCTACCGTGGTGCGTTGGCGGGGGAGAAGGGGATCGCGTTCTCCTTCGAGGAGACGGAGGAGCGGCTGCGCGCGTCCGCCCGCGGGCTTGGCTGGGACCTCGATCGCGAGATCGAGCGCGGCATGATCGAGATCGTCTTCATCCCGCAGCCAAGCATCATGGTGGAGGCGCATCTGCTCATGATGCAGGAGCGCGTGAAGGCCATGCAGGCGAAGCGCGTCGCCATCGACTCCGTGTCGGTCTTCCTGCACAAGGTGAAGGACTCGCAGATCGCGCGCGAGAAGACCTTTCAGCTCGCCAGCATCGTCCAGAACGCACAGGCGGTCGGCTTCTTCGCCACGGACATCCCCTATGGGGCGAACCAGATAAGCCGCTTCGGCGTCGAGGAGACCGTCGTCGACGGTGTCATTCTGCTCTCCCTGACGGAGGAGGGGCTCGAGCGGCAGCGCTACCTCGAGATCTACAAGCTGAGAAACACAGCGCACGCCAAGGGTCGCCACAATATGGAGATCGGCGAAGGCGGCATCACGGTCTTTCCTCGCTACGCCGCGGAGGGCGAGGACCGCGATCCGCCTCCGCCCCTGGAGGCGTCGCACCGCCTCGGTACCGGGGTCCCCGGCCTCGACGAGCTCTGCGGCGGCGGGCTGATCGAGCGCAGCGTCACGCTCGTCTCGGGAAGCGCTGGCATCGGCAAGACCACGCTCGGAATGCAATTCGTTTTCGAGGGAGCCAAGCAGCAGGAACCATCGCTCTACATCGCGCTCGAGGAGGGGCCCGACCAGGTTCTCAAGACCGCGGAAGGGCTCGGGCTGTCCATGCAGGGGCCCGTGGACGCAGGGTTGCTCGAGGTCATCTACCTCTCGCGGCAGCACGTGCGCACCAGCCAGCTGCTCGCCATCCTCGACGACAAGATCCGCACCCAGAAGACACGGCGCCTCGTGCTCGACAGCGTCAATCGCCTGTCCATGGAGGGGACGCCCTGCGGGGAGCTGCAGCGACAGCTCTATGCGCTGATCATGCGCTTCAAGGCCCGCGGCGTGACGAGCGTGCTCACCCTGGAGTCGGGCTCTCTGTACGCGACCGACACCATTACCGAACACGCCTATTCGCCGGTGGCGGACAATATCTTGATGCTCCGTTACGTCAAGGAGGCGGGCGAGGTGCGCCCCACTCTCTCGGTGGTGAAGACGCGCGGCAGCGCACACGACTGGGGGACGCATTATATCACCATCGCGCAGGGCGGTGTCCGGGTCGGCGAGCGGGTACGCGGCGCGGACATGCCTTCCGTCGGCAGCGCGCCGAGAGCGAAATAACGCGGGACACGGAGGGGGGATGACCGGCCGAGGTCCGAAGAACGGAGAGCGAAAGCGCGCTCGCGAGCAGGCCGCGGACATCGCCGCGCGCTTCGTCCGGCTGGAGCGATCCCACCGAGGGCTCGAGCGCCTCTACGACGTCAGCAAGCTGTTGACTCGTTCTCAGCCGGTGGAGGGCATGGTCACCGATGTGGTCGGTGTGCTCGCGAAGACCTTGCCGTTGCGCAGCGCCATCTTCATCCAGGAGATGACGGGCGAGCCGCGCACGATGGTCTGGCAAGCCCAGGGCGAGAGCGCCAGAGGGCTGCGCCAGGCGAAGGACTATGCGCAGGAGGCGTACCGTTACCTCGTGCACTCCGGCGTCGACTTTCCCCGCGAGGAGACGGGATCGCTCGGACTGCCCGCCACAGGCAAGGGGTGGCCGGCGCCTGTGAAGGATCGCTTCGTGATCCTTCCGCTGGTTGTCGAAGGCCCCATCTTTGGTGCGCTGCAGGTCGAGGACGCGCGCGATCTCGACGAGCAAGACCTCATATTCGTCAACGCGGCGGTGAACCAGCTCTCCTTCGCCATCGATCGCCACGTCGTCATCAGCGCACAGCAAACGGCGTCGGAGCTGCGCGAGCGAGAGCAGCGCCTGCTTGCCCAGGTAAGCGAGGCCGTCGGCGGGTCCGTCGAGCTCGGCGACGCGCTGGCCGCGTTGGCGCGCTTCGCCGTCCCGGAGTTGGCCGACGCCTGCGTCATCGATGAAGTGGCCGAAGACGGCACGCTACGACGCCGCGAGGTGCGCTTCGCGGACGACACCCAGGCGCGGCGCCTGGCGGAGCCGCTGAAGCAGCTACTGGCCCGAACGGCGGGGCAGGCCCCCCTCGAGAACATCGTCGAGCCGGACAAGCCGCGCCTCTTCAGCGACCGCGGCGCACACGACGAGGTACACGCGGCGGCGCTGCGCGACATGGGGGTGCGCTCGATGATGACAGTGCCGCTCTCCGCCCATGGCAGGACGCTCGGCAAGTTGTCGCTCTGCGTCGCGGAGTCGGGACGCAGCTACTCTCAGCACGATCTGGCGCTGACCGAGCAGATCGCCTATCGGGCCGCTCTCGCCCTCGACAATGCGCGCCTTTACGAGGCGGCGCAGCGAGCCGTGCGCAGCCGCGAGGATCTGCTCTCCATCGTCTCGCACGACCTGAAGAACCCGCTCGGCGTCATTCGCCTGCACGCGCAGATGCTGCTGCGGCCACGGGGCGGCGAGGAGCGCAGGTCGTCGCGTACGCAGCTCGAGGCCATTCAGCGCGCAGCCGATCATATGGGTCGCCTCATCACGGATCTGCTTACGGCCGCGAGCGTCGAATCGGGACGCTTCGTCGTGGCGCGACAGCCTATCGACCCAGCGACGTTGGTCTCCGATGCGCTCGTCGCGCTGCGACCGCTGGCGGAGCGGAAGTCCCTGCGGATCGTCGATGAGATCCCTCCCCATCTGCAGCAGGTCTTTGCCGACGCCGCGAGGATAGAGCAGGTGCTCGGCAACCTCGTCGGCAATGCGATCAAGTTCTCGCCGGAGCACGGGCGCATCACGGTGCGGGCCGTACCCCTGCAGCACGAGATCGCCTTTTCGGTGAGCGACACCGGCGGAGGAATCGCGGCGACCGATCTCCCACGTCTATTTGACCGCTTCTGGCAGGCAGAGCGCTCCGCGCGCATTGGCACCGGCCTCGGCTTGTTCATCGCGAAAGGGATCGTGGACGCGCACGGCGGCAAGATCTGGATCGACAGCGAGCTGGGCGAGGGCACGACGGTGTTCTTCACGCTGCCCATGGCGCCGCCCGTTGACTCGAACCGCGGTGAGGCGACGGGCTCGCCGGATGATCCCCGCCTGGAGGGCCGCTAAGCCGGGTTTTCCACAGGGCGCGGTTGCCTTTTGCGTCCCGGCGAGGTGAGCCGAGGGCAGAACGGACGATCCCGGCTAGTCCCCCTGACCTCGCGCGTCTATGTTGAGCCAGCTGTGAAGCGCGGGGGCCGCTCGAGCTTGGACGTCCCTGCACCGCAGCGCGCGCCTCAACATTGGACGCCTCGTCGATGGCAGCGCCCGCGGCTGCTCCATCCGATGCTCGACGAGGGCTGGCTTGCATATGAAGAAGCAGAGCAGAGCGGGACCCAAGATCGCCGCGCCGAAGAGGAGCCCGCGGGTGAAGAAGCCCGCCGCGCGCTCCAGTTCCGAGCCCGTCGAGGACGGCGCGCGCGTGACGAGCTCGGTGAAAGCGCGCAACGCGAGCAACGCTTTCCCGATCGTCGGCGTCGGGGCGTCGGCGGGCGGGCTAGAGGCCTTCACCCAGCTGCTGGAGGCGCTGCCTCCGGACACCGGCATGGGCTTCGTCTTCATCCAGCACCTGGAGCCGAGCCACCCAAGCTTGCTCGCCGGCGCGCTCGCCAAGGCGACCCAGATGCCGGTCACGCAGGCACGGGATGGGGAGCGCGTGGAGCCGAACCACGTCTACGTCATCCCTCCGAACGCCGATCTGGCCCTGCTGCACGGCGCATTGACGCTCCTGCCGAGACGCACGGAGCGCCGGCCGCACCTGCCCATCGACTTCTTCCTGCGCTCGCTGGCAGAGGAGCGCGGCAGCCACGCCATCGGCGTGGTCCTCTCCGGCACGGCGTCGGACGGCACCGACGGCCTGCGCTCCATCAAGGCCGAAGACGGCATCACCTTCGCGCAGGATCCCACGACCGCAAAGTTCGCCGGAATGCCGAGCAACGCCCTCGACGCTGGCGTCGTCGACTACAGCCTGGCCATCCCGGAGCTCGCCCAGGAGCTCAATCGCCTGAGCCAACACCCCTACGTCTCCGGCACGCGTACGAGGGCGGTGACGAGCAACGAGGGAGCCCTCACGAAGGTGATCGCGCTCGTACGAAACACCGTCGGCATCGACTTCAGCGAGTACAAGGCGCCGACCGTCGAGCGGCGCCTCGCACGCCGGATGGCATTGCGCCGGGCCTCGAGCCTCAGCGGCTACCTGAAGCTGTTGCAGGACGATCCGAAAGAGGTTCGGGCGCTCTACGAGGACATCCTCATCCACGTCACCTCCTTCTTTCGCGACCCCGAGGTGTTCGAGAGCCTGCGGGCGCAGGTCTTCCCCGACATCGTCGGGGACAAGGCGCCAGACGATCCCATTCGCGTCTGGGTAGCGGGCTGCGCGACGGGCGAGGAGGTCTACTCGCTGGCCATAGCCTTGCTCGAATTCAGTCAGGATGTGGGTCGCTCCCACCCGATCCAGATCTTCGGCTCCGATGTCAGCGAGACGGCCATTGATGCCGCGCGCACCGGATGCTTCGCCGAGACCCGCATGAAGGAGGTCGACGCCGAGCGCCGCCGGCGCTTCTTCACGAAGGTGGAGGGGGGCTACCAGATCACCAAGATGGTGCGCGATCTCTGCGTGTTCGTCCGGCACGACCTCGCCAAGGACCCTCCGTTCTCGAGGCTTGACCTCGTGAGCTGCCGCAACGTGCTCATCTACTTCGACCAGGACCTGCAAAAGCGCGCCATCGCGACGTTTCATTACGCATTGAAGCCCGGCGGCGTCCTCCTGCTCGGGCGCACCGAGAACATCGCCGGCTTCAGCCAGCTGTTCTCTCCCCTCGACAACGCCAACAAGGTCTTCGCACGCACCGGGACGACGAGCGCGCTGCGCTTCGCCCCGCGGGCGGAGGTCCATCCGGTGGCCTCGAAGGGCGCCGCCCGCGGGACCGCCGAACCGCTCCCGCGCCGCAACATCGACGCCGGGCGGCGCCTCGATCGTGTGCTGCTGTCCCGCTATGCGCCGCCCGCCGTGCTCGTCAACGACAAGCTCGAGATCCTGCAGATCCGCGGCGACACCGGCCCCTACCTCCGTCCGGCCGAGGGCGAACCGCAGAACAACATCGTCAAGATGGCGCGCACGGGTCTCGTCGTCCCGCTGCGCACGGCTATCGCGCAAGCGAACAAGGAGAAGGCGCCGGTGAACCTCCTCGGCCTCGAGGTCGACCAGGGCGGTTCGCTCAAGTCGTGCGACCTCGTCGTCATTCCCCTTGGCGAGCTGCGCGAGACCAAAGAGCAGCACCTCGTCGTCCTCTTCGAGCCGGCGCCTGCAAGGGCGTCGAGGGACGCGCCCCGGCGAGCGAAGGCGAAGCCAGAGACCGTGGCGGAGCGCCGCCGTGTCGAGGCGCTAGAGCACCAATTGGCCGCCACCGAGGAGTACCTGCAGTCGCTGATCGAAGACCAGGACCGCGTCAACGAGGAGCTCAACGCCGCCAACGAGGAGCTCGTCTCGGGCAACGAAGAGCTGCAGAGCATGAACGAAGAGCTCGAGACGGCGAAGGAGGAGCTGCAGTCGACCAACGAAGAGCTGGTCACGGTAAACGACGAGCTCAACAATCGAAATCAGGAGGCCGCGCAGATCAACAGCGACCTCGTGAACCTGCTCTCGACCGTCGACGTGCCTATCCTCATCCTCGACGCCGAGCGGAACATCCGCCGTTTCAATCCGAAGGCGCGCAGCATCCTGAATATCCTGCCAACCGACGTGGGTCGTCCGCTCGATGACATCAAGTCGAACCTGCGGCTCGAGAACCTCGACCGGCGCATCGCCGAGGTCATCGAGTCGAACGAGATCCAGGAGGCAGAGGTCCAGGACGTCAACGGGCGCTGGTACCGGATGCAGATCCGGCCCTACAGAAGCATCAACAACAAGATCGACGGAGCCACGATGTCGCTGGTCGACATCGACGCCCTGAAGCACCACGTCCGGGAGGCCCAACAAGCGAAGGCGGAGGCGGAGCGCGCGAACCGCGCCAAAGACGAGTTCCTGGCGACGCTCTCGCACGAGATCCGCACGCCGCTCTCTTCCATGTTGATGCAGGCGGAGATGCTGCGCCGCGGGATGCTCGACGAAGAGAAGATCAAGCGCGCCAGCGAGGCCATCGAGCGCGGCACGCTCTTGCAGTTGAAGCTGATCAACGACCTCCTCGACGTCTCTCGCATCGTCGCCGGCAAGCTGCACGTCGACGATCAGCCGGTGGACCTGCTCGCGGTGATCAACGCGGCCCTCGAGGGCATGGCCGCACCGGCGACCCTGAAGAACGTTCGCTTCGCGGTCACGCTCGATGAGACGATCGGCGCGGTGAGGGGTGACCCGATCCGGCTGCAACAGGTGTTCTCGAATCTCCTGGGCAACGCCGTCAAGTTCAGCCCCGATGGGGCGCAGGTACATGTCGAGCTGGATCGCGTCGCGGACCAGGCTCGCGTCGTCGTGCGCGACGCAGGCATCGGCATCGACGCGGCCTTCTTGCCGCACGTCTTCAATCGCTTTACGCAAGGGGATGGCTCCACGAGTCGGCGGCACGGCGGGCTTGGTTTGGGCCTCGCGATCGCGCACCACCTCGTCGAGGCTCAGGGGGGGACCTTGCAGGTCACCAGCGAGGGGCGCGGGAAGGGCGCCACATTCACGGTGCTCTTGCCCGTGATACCGATCGACAGCGGCGATCCCGAGCGAGAGGAAGCGCCCGCGACAGACGGCGGCTCAATCACCCGCGGCGCCACCGACGTCGACCAGGATGCCTTGCGCGGGCTGCGCATTCTCATCGTGGATGATGACGCTGCCACCCGGGACGCGGTCGCCGAGATGCTCGGCCAGGCGGGCGGCATCGTCGACGCGGCGGCATCCGCGAACGAGGCCATGGCCCTCCTCGAGCGCTTCCTGCCGCAGGTGCTCGTCTGCGACATCGCCATGCCCGACGAGGACGGTTACTCGCTGCTCGCGCGCGTGCGCGCGAAGGGCTACGACCTTCCCGCGCTCGCGCTGACGGCCTTCGCGGGGGAGGAGAACCGCGTCCGCGCCCTCGAGGCCGGCTTTCGGAGCCATCTGACGAAGCCGGTGCGAATCGACGCACTGACCCGGGCCATCATCGAGGTGGCGTCACCGGCCGCGAGCCCGGCTGAGTAGTCAGGTTATTTCCCTGTCGTCGCCGAAAGCCAATCAATCCGCTGATCGCCCACCTTCCGTCGGCGCCGCTCGATAGAACGACGATCCCCGATAAGCCTGCAGCGCCACCCGCAGCAGGATCTTCAGGATCGCCGCCAGCGGGACCGCGAGCAGCACGCCGACGAACCCGAACAGCTCTCCGAAGGCGAGCACCGCCACGATGACGACGAACGACGACAGCCCCACGGACTCGCCCACCACCCGCGGGGTAATGACCCAGCCCTCGAGCCCCTGCACGACGAGAAACACGCCGTACACGAGCGCCAGGTGGCCAAATCCCTGCCAATCGAGCACGGCGAAGAGCGTCGCGAGGCCGAGGCCGAGCGCGGTGCCGAGGTAGGGAATCATGTTGCCGAGCCCGGCGATGACACCGACGACGAGCGCCAAGGGCAGACCCACGGCCCACAGCCCGGCGGCATAGAGCGCGGCGAGGATGCTCGCCACCGTGAGCTGCCCGCGAATGAAGCTGCCCATGGCGACGTCAATCTCACCGAAGCGCGCGCGCACCGGCGGGCGCAGATGCGCGGGGATGAGCTCATCGATGCGCGCGACGAGGTCATCGAAGTCACGCAGCAGGTAGAAGGCGAACACGGGGATCATCACCAGGGCGGCCAGCACCGAGAGCGCCGCCCGTGTGCCGCCGGCCGCGATGGCGAACACGCTGCCGACGGGCGCAGCCAAGGCACGCACGTCGACGTCCGCGACGTGCTGCTGGAGCTCGCTGAGGATGGACTCGATGTCGGTGGGCACGTCGACGCCGAGCGTCTTCTCCGCCCACGGCACCGCGGCCGCGAGGATCTGCTGCAGCTTCTCGGGGACCTCCGCGAGCTGCCGCACGATCTGTGGCACGACGAACAGCAGCGCGAGCGTCAGCACGACGAGGAAGCCGCCGAGGATGAGCCCGATGGCGGCCGACCGTGGGATGCCGCGCGCCTCCAGGCGGTCGACGACGGGGTCGAGGAGGTAGGCGATGATGAAGGCGGTGAGCAGCGGGACCGCGACGGTGTCGATGGCGGTGAGCAGCCAGATGACGCCACCGACGAAGAGGAGCGCGGTGAGTCCCCAGGCGGCGTAGCTCCAGGCGGGGGACATGGCGAGCTTCGGCAGCCGCGGGGCTGGGGTTGGATCCTGTTGTACGATGACGGAGACGTCCGGTGCCTCGGCGGGCGCGGCGGTCGTCGTCGCGGGTTCGCTCGGTGCGCTCGGCTCGGTCGGCTCGGACGGCTCGCTCATGGGCGGCGACACTAGCAGTTGCCTGGGGGGAGCGTCTGCGTCTGCGTGAGCGCCGGACGTCGCCGTCGCCGTCGCCGTCGCCGTCGCCGTAGCCGTAGCCGTAGCCGTAGTTGAAACGGCGCTAACCGAAGCTCAGTGAAGCAGGGGCTCGCTCGCATTCGACGGTGCCGTTGTGCGCGGCGGTGTCAAGGCCAAGCTCGCTTCACGCAGGCCCTACGCCCCCTGCCATACTGTCCGCGTGACCGACGACCGCAAGCTCGATCTCCTCTTCACCCAGCTCGCCACCTGGCTGCGCTCGGGCGCGTCCGCGGTCGTCATGCTGCCCTCCCTCCTCGACGCCTCCCCGGTATCGCTCCGCGCGCCCCTGCAGCGAGCGCTCACCGGATCGTCGACGCTGTCGCAGGCGTTCGGCGCCTCCGGTCTGCTCTCGTCGTCAGAGCGCGCGCTGCTGGAGGCCGGCGAATCTTCCGGTCGCTTGCCCGAGCTGCTCGACGCCCTCGCGCACCTGCGTTCGCAGCGACGAGCGACCCGCAGGCTGCTGCTCGCCGGGCTCGCGTATCCCGCGTCTCTCCTCGTGCTTGGCGGCTTCCTGCTGACGGCGCCGATGGCCATCACGCGTGGCGTCGGAGCGTGGCTCTCCGTCGCCGTCTGGCCGTTCATCCTCGTCAGCGCGCTGGCCGTCATGTTCTTCGTCCTCGCTCCGCGCCTGCCGCGCGACGCGTGGCTCGTCACCGCACCGCGGCGATTTGCGTCCCGCGTCCCGTTGCTCGGCAAGGGGTTCGCCGGCGGTAGCGCGGCCGTATTCTGCGACGTGCTCGCCCATCTCATCGGCGCCGGCCTCCCCTATACGCTCGCGTTGCCTGCCGCGTTGCAGGCGTCGGGAGTGGATAGCAACAGCCGCAAGGAACGGGAGCTCATGCGTGCGCTCGACGCCGGCGCCACGCTTACCGAGGCGCTGCGCTCGTCCCAGATCGTCCCGGTCCACATGCTGCCGACACTGAACAGCGCCGAGCAGAGCGGTACCCTCGAGCGTGCGCTCACGGTCCTCGCGCGCGACGAGGGCCAGCGCTACCGGAGCTTCCTGCGTGCGCTGGTCGCGCTGACGAGCGTGGCGGTGTTCGGGCTCGTCGTCGTGGCCATCGCGGCGACCATCATCATGGGTGCGTCGTCGTACATCGAGCGCATCGACGCCATAGGCACCACCAGCATGCGACAGTGATTCGCGCTGTTGTCGCAGAACTGCTCACGGCAGAAAGCAGTCGTAGTTCTCCTGCCGATACACGAGCCCGTCGCGCAGCGTGATGAACACGGCGAACAGGGCGCGTAGCTCGTCACCCTCCTGCTTGCCGAGCACCGGCACCCGCAAGACGGCGCTCCAGGTGACCTGCAGCGCCATCCGGTCCCCCTCGGCGAGCGCGCTCGTGACCTCGAAGGTCTGCGAGCGCAGCACCTTCTGGCCGGCCACCGAGCCCGCGAGCAGCGCGTCGCGATCGCGCACCGCGCCGTTTGGGCTGAGCGCGTTCGGGTGCTCTCGCTGCTCGACGTCGGGATGAATCACGTCGGCGAGCGCAGCGGCGTCGAAGCGCTCGAGCGCGTCGAAATAGCGGCGAACAATCGTTGGCGTCTCGGTCATGTGTCCTCCTTTGCCCGCAGATACGCGGTCATCGTCTCGCGATCGCGCGGCATCAGGCCGGCGAAGTCGATGCCGAGGCCGCGCGCGCCGTCGTGGCGCACCACGGTGCCGCGCACCTTGAGGGTCGGCGTCTTCTCGAGCAGTTGGAAGCGGAGCATCACCTCGACGCCCACGTCGAGCAGCGCCTGCCCCGGCTCGAGGGTCACCTCGAGCAACATTCCCGTGAACGAGAGGTCCTTGATCTGGCCGGGCAGCGACACGGGGGCGATGAGCCACGCGCTGGAGCCGCATTCGAAGCGAGGCTCCCGCCGACGATCTTCCGGACGGCCATTGTGAATGGACCACATGGTCCGGAGAGGTTTTCAGCAAAGGGCCTCGGAGGGAAGCCCTTCTGCCCGGAACCTGTCCGCTCAGCGCGGGCTACAGCTCCCAGCGACGCAGCGTCGCCTTCAAGGGGCCGCTGAAGAGTGGCCACCTCCTGTCGGGGCGACCGAGCCCGATGGCGAATTCAGCGTCGTCATAGGCGGTGAACAGCAACAGGCGCGCGCCGGCTTCCGTCCGCATTCGCTCGCCGAACGCGCCGTACAGCGCCCGCAGCGCGCGAAGGTCATCGCCGCCGAGGCGCTCTCCGAAGGGCAGGTTCGAGACGACGACGGGGCGCTCGCCCGGCATCTTGACGCCGCGCGCGTCCGCTCGCGTGGGCAAGAGGTGGGCCGAGAGCCCGGCGCGCGCCACGGCTTCGCGCGCGCGATCCACGGCCTCGGGGTCCACGTCGGAGAGCTCGATGGGCGCTGGCAGTGTGGTCAGCACCTCGTCGGCCGCGCGCTCGCGTGCTCTCGCCAACGCCTCCTTCAGCTCTTTGGGCGCGCGCTTGTAGCGATCGATGGCGAAGCGTCGCTCCATGCCGGGGGCGCGCTTCAAGGCCCGCAGCGCCTGCTCGATCGCCAGCGTCCCCGCGCCGCAGAACGGATCGAGGAACGGCCGCTTCACGTCGGCGTGCCCCATGGCGAGGATGGCCGCCGCGAGGTTCTCCTTCATGGGAGCCTCGCCGCCCTCCACGCGATAGCCGCGCTTGTGCAGCGGCGCCCCGCTGGTGTCGAACGAGAACGTGACGCTCGCCTTCTCCCAATGCAGCACGAAGCGCACGTGCGGCCGCTTCACGTCGACGCTGGGCCGAAAGCCGCCCTGGACGCGCAGGCGATCCACGATGACGTCCTTCACGCGCTGGGCGGCGTAGAGCGAGTGATCCCAGAAGGCGTCGCGCAGGTGCGCCTCGACGGCGAGGGTGGTGCCCTCCTCGAGGAAGTCCTCGAAGCGTACGGCGGAGAGCCGCTCCACCAGCGCCTGCTCGTCCGTGGCCTCGAAGCGCTCGAGCACCCAGAGCGCGCGCGAGGCGACGCGGGAGAACACGTTCACGTCGGCGAGGACCTGCACCGGCGCCTCGTAGCTGACGGCTCCCCGCAGCGCTTGCGAGCGCTCGACGCCGAAGGCGCGCAGCTCATGCTTCAGCGCCTGCTCGCAACCGCGCGCACAGGTAGCGACCTGCTGGATCAGCTCTGTCGTCGACACTCCGCCGTCATACTGAAGCGCCCGCGCAGAAGCTCCCGAAAAGCACGTCGGGCCCTACCTTGCGACCCGGGCCGCCGGCGGTATCGTCGCGCATGCCCTTCGCCGAGGTCGGTCGCGAGCGCCTGTACTACGAGCTGTCGGGGGACGGGCCGCCGCTCGTGCTCATCCGCGGCCTGTCGCGCTCGCTGCGCTTCTGGGATCGCCTGCTGCCGCACCTCGAGGGCCGCTTCCGGCTGCTGACCTATGACCACCGCGGCATTGGCCGCTCGCCCATCGTCGGCAAGCGCTTCTCCATCGCCGACCTCGCGAACGATCTCGCGGGCGTCATCAGCGAGAGCGGCGTCGGCCGAGCGCACGTGTTCGGCATGTCCCTCGGCGGCATGGTGGCGATGCAGCTCGCGCTCGATCACCCGCAGCACGTCGACAAGCTCGTGCTCGGCGCCACGACGGCGGGGACGTTCCAGCGCGCCATGCCCCGCGTCGACACGCTCGCGTTCCTCGGCGTGACGGCCGTGCTGCCGAAGCCGCTGCAGTGCAGGCTGCAGGCTCCCCGCCTCATGAGCCCCCGCTTCAGCAAGGCGAACCCGGGCGTCGCCGCCGGCTGGGTGCCGCACCTCGAGCGCGAGCCCATCGATGGCAAGGTCGTCGTGCAGCAAGCGCTCGCGGGCGCTCGCCACGACGTCACCCGCCGCCTGCACGAGATCCAGAGCGACGTGCTCGTCATCACCGGCGACGCCGACCGCCTGATCCCGGACCGCCACTCGCGCCGCCTGGCAAGAGGCATCGCGGGCTCGAGGCTCGTCGTTCTGCCCGGCGTCGGCCACGACCTCGCCGCGGAGGCCCCGGCGGATCTCGCCAGCGAGCTGTGCGGGTTCCTGCTGCGCGACGAGGTGCCCGCGAGAGCCGAAGCCGTAGGCGAGTGAGCCACCTCCCTCGCCGTCGCCGTCGCTCAAAGGGTCACACTTTCACCTACAGCCGCCGCCTAGGCTCGTGGTGGAAGGTGCGCCAAAACCCCCAACCCAGCGCTACTCTCAGCACGTCTCGCGGGGGAAGCACCCTATGTCCGTACGCCGCAGTGATGGCTCCACGACCGTCCCGGTCCGCCCCCGGACGACGACGACAAAGGCCGAGCCGCTCGAGAGCAAGCCGCGCGCGACGACGGCCAGGGCGGCAGGCACCCGAGCCGAGAGCCACTTCGGAGCCGACGCCGTCCCGGGCGGCGCCACGGTCCTGAGCGGCGTCAGCCGAGCCGCCGAGACATCGACAAAGACGGCTGCCCAGCGCGCCGGCGACGTCGGCGGGCGGCCGCCCGAGAAGGAGAACGCCAAATACGACTACGTCATCGTCGGCGCCGGAGCCGGCGGCGCTCCCCTCGCTGCCCGCCTCGCGGAGCAGGGCTACAAGGTGCTGGTGCTCGAGGGCGGCGAGGACAAGAAGTCCGACATCTCGCAGGTCCCCGCGCTGCACGCCGGCGCCTCCGAGGACAAAGACCTGCTCGCCTACGAAGAGGGCTACTTCGTCCAGCACTTCAGCGACGAGGCCGACAACCGCGCGGACCCGAAGTACACCGACGAGAAGGACGGCGTGTTCTATCCCCGCGGCGAGGGCATCGGCGGCAGCACGCGCATGAACGCGCAGATCTTCGTGCGCGTCGACGACGTCGACTGGGACAACATCGCGAAGCTGACCGGCGATCCCGAGTGGAGCGCCGGCAACATGAAGCAGTACTTCTCGAAGCTCGAGAAGAACGAATACCGCCCGGTGCTGAAGGCGCTGCACCACCTCGGCAAGAAGCTCGGCATCGAGGGCCTCCAGAACCTGCAGGGCCACGGCTTCGACGGCTGGCTCGAGACCACGCGCGCCGATCCGAAGCTCCTCCTCGGCGACAAGCAGCTGCTGCGCATCGTGAAGGAGGCGGGCAAGTTCTCGTTCAAGGAGCTCGGCGGCATCGGCGACAAGGTGAAGCGGCTGTTCAGCCTCTTCGATCCCAATGACGATCGCGTGCAAGGCACCGAAGGGCTCACGCTCACCCCGTTGAGCGTCACCGAGGACGGCCGCCGCAACGGTCCCCGCGACCGCTTGCTCGACGCCGCCGAGCAGCACTCCGATCGGCTCGAGATCAAGAGCGGCGCCTGGGTCGAGAGCGTGATCCTGAATGACGACAACGAGGTCACCGGCGTCAAATACAAGACGGCGGACGGCGAGACCCACGTCGAGCACGTGCGCCGGGAGGCCATCCTCAGCGCGGGCGCGTTCGGCACCCCCGAGCTGCTCATGCGCTCGGGCATCGGCCCGAAGGACGAGCTGGCGAAGCTCGAGAAGCACGGCGTGACGACGAGGGTGGAGCTGCCCGGCGTCGGTAAGAGCCTCTCGGATCGCTACGAGGTGGGTGTCGTCGTCAAGATGAAGGACGCCTTCAAGTCGCTCGAGGGCCTCGGCTTCAAGCCCGACCCGAACGATCCCGCCTATGTCGATTGGCAGCAGAACGGCGACGGCCTCTATGCGACCAACGGCGCCGTCATCGCGTTCCAGGCCAAGAGCGATCCCAAGATGGACGACCCCGACCTCTACATCTTCGGGGTGCCCGGCAAGTTCGAGGGCTATTACCCGGGCTATTCGGCCGACGCCGTCAAAGACGACGAGCTCTTCACCTGGGTCATCCTGCACGAGAACAAGGGCGACAAGCGCGGCGAGGTCACCGTCAACCCCGAGGACCCGTCGGGCAAGGGCTCCGTGAACTTCCAGTACCACAAGGAAGAGAGCCCAGGAGACAGCAAGCCGCTCGTCGAGGGCATCAAGATGGTGCGCCGCCTGACCGCGCAATTCGGCGACCTCGTCGAGGGCGAGGTGTGGCC
>CAYLZW010000075.1:0-21488 GCA_964388085.1 uncultured Myxococcales bacterium
AGGTGCACGGGCTTGCGCTCGCGCTTGTCGATGCGCTTGCCCTGCACGCCGACGCGCACGAGGTGACGTCCCTTGACGAGCGGCGAGGGCGCGGCCGAGAGGTGCACGGCGAAGGGCAGCGCGTCGCTCGGATCGGCGTACTCGTAGTGGAAGGCGTTCACCCACTCCTCGACGCGCACGCTGCCGGCGCTCGGGCGCTGGCCGTTCTGCATGAAGCGGCGGGCGTAGGTGTAGCTGGCGGTGTCGACGTCGATGGCGAAGGTGGAGAGGTTGTCCTCGCGCGTGTCGGTGAGCGGGTTCACGCCCGCGTGCACGAAGGTGCCGCCGGGATCCTGCGCCACCGGCTCGGGCTCCGGCGCCGGCTGCTCGCTCGGGTGCATTGGCGGCGACGCGGGCAGCATGGCGCCGCCACCGAGGACGCCCGGTCCGGCGGTGCCGCGTCCCTGCCCGCTGCCAAGCTGCGCCATGGCGCCGCGCGTCTGCCGTCGGAGCCGCATCTCCGCCTTCTTGAGCTTCGCGGGGCTCGGGGCGTTCATCAGGCCGTCCGCGCGCTCCAGCTGCGCGTCACCTTTCGGCGCGGCGATGGCGGGCACGTCATTTCCGCTCGCCGTCACGCTGCGCTCGGGAGCAGGCGCGTCGTCGCGCGGCGGGGGTTCGGCCTCCTCCTGCTGGTCCTTGTCGGCGCCGGCGAAGTCGCGCGCGGCGCCTTCATCGAGGCTCTTCTGCTCCGTGCTCGTCGCCGAGCTGCCGGTGCCGGCGCGGTTGTCGTACACGATGGTGTCGGGCTCCTGCGGCGAGCCAGCGCAGGCGACGACGGAGGCGAGCAAGAGCGAGGAGGCGGTCTTGAAGTAGCGACGGGACATGGCAGCTCCTTGTTTCCGATGGTTCCGTTCGAGGGTGAACGGTGGAAACGGAGCCGCTTTGGGTTCGGTCTAACGGCGCCTCAGATCCTGGATCCGCCAGCGCTACAGCGCCGCGGCGATCTCGCAGAGCTCGTCCGGGATTCCGAAGCGCAGGGCGGCGTCCTCGATGGCGCGCGCGACCTCCTTCTCGGGCACGCGCTGGCGCCGGATGTCGTCGGCCACGGCGCGCAGCTCGCGCGGGTGGATGCGCTTCATGTGCGCGAGCACGAGGGCGGTCTGCAGGAACGAGCGCGTCTCGAGCACGCGCGGGTCGCCGCTCTGCTTCGGATCGCGGCCGGAGGCGAGGTGGATGAAGATGCGCTCGACGGGATCGCTCGTCAGCGACAGGCGCTCGGCGAGCGTCAGGCAGGCGCGCAGCTCGAGGGCGCCGGTCTTGTGCTTCTTCAAGCGGCGCTCGAGCTCCTGGCCCGAGAGCCCGGCGCACACGTCGCCGAACAGGCAGAAGACAAGGGCGTCCGCCTCGACGTCGTCGCCGAACAATAGCCAACGCGAGCGCTCGCTGGCCTCGAGGCGATAGAGCAAGAGCGCGATGAGCTTGTAACCGACCTGCTGGAGGATGGCCTGCGGCCGTCCCTTCTTGGCGAGCCCGAGCTGGTCCTTGAAGGTGATGCCGTCGAAGCCGACGCCGTCGAGCGTCATCTTCTCTTCGATGACGCGGCGCAGCTGCACAGGCGAGCCCGAGATGAAGTAGAGCGGCACGAGGGCGCTCCTCTCGGCTGGCCCGCGGCGAAGCGCGCGCAAGAGCGGCACGGTGCCGGGCAGCGCGCGCTTGTCGATGGCGAGCTCGAGCGGGATCGAGAGCAGCCCGCGCAGCGACGAGAAGCGGGTGTCGAGATAGGTCTTGTCGATGTCCCAGATGAGGATGTCGCCGCTGTGCTCGGACAGCCGCCGGTCGTTGGTGCGCTCGAGGAAGGGATAGACGCTCGGTCGTTCGATGCCGCTCGGGGCGGCGCGCTCAGGAAGCAAGTGCGTCCCTGCCGAGAGTGAGGTTCGTCATCAGCACGGCCTCGAGCGCCTCGCGCGCGTCCGCCTGCCCTGCCAGCACGGCGGCGACGGCGCGCACGAGCGGCAGCTCGAGGTCCATGCGCGCGGCCAGCGCGGCGGCCTCGTACGCCGTCGTCACCCCCTCGACGACGCCGTGCGCCTCGCTCAGCACCTCGGCGAGCGGCTTCCCGCGCGCCACCTGATCGCCGGTGTGGAAGTTGCGTAGCGTCGACGTCACCCGACGAGGGATGAGGTCGCCGATGCCGGCGAGGCCGGTGAAGGTCTCGACCTCGGCGCCGAGCGCGCTGCCGAGGCGCATGGCCTCGGACAGCCCGTGCGCGAGCAGCACGCCGCGCGCGGTCTCGCCGAGATCGAGCGCGTCCGACATGCCGGCGGCGATCATGGCGACGTTCGAGAGCGCGCCCGCCACCTCGACGCCGATGGGATCGCGCGAGCCGTGCACGCGCACGGGCGTGCCTTCGGCGAGGCGGCGCGTGGACTCGATCACCTCGACGTAGCGCGACGCGACCACGGCCGCGAGCGGACGGCCGCTGCCGAAGTCCTCCGTATAGAGCGGCCCACCGAGGGCCCCCACGCGCTTGACGCAGGTGACCGCCCGGATGGCCTTGTGCGGCAACAAGAAGCCCTCGCCGACGCCGCGGCAGCCGTGCAGCACCAGGTGATCGCCGGCCGCGAAGGGCGCGTAGGCCTTGGCGACCTCGAGCAGCGAGGTGGCGGGCACGGCGATGAAGATGAAGCTGCCGCCGTTCACGGCCTCGGCGAGCGAGTCGGTGGTCTCGAGACCCGGCAGCTCCTGTTCGGCCTGCTTTCGCGACAGCTCCCGCCGCGCGTACATGCGCACGCGCGCGCCGCCGAGCAGCAACATGCCGGCGACGCCGCGGCCGAGCTTGCCTGCGCCGAGCACGGCGACGATGGGCTGCGCGCTGCTCGTCACGCCGCCACCCGCAGCGTCCTGTGGTCGGCGGAGAGCGCCGGCGCCATGCCCTCGCGGCGGCCGAGCCGGTATCCCTCGAGGTGGTTTTGGTAATAGAACAAGAGCGCGCGGTCGGTCGGGAACACGCGGTCTCCCCGGCGGATGGCGGCCGCGTTGTGGTGATAGATGCTGAAGTGCCTGAGGCCGTCGGTGACGACGTCCTCGGCGTTGCCCGCGCTGACCACCGGGCCGAGCCGAACGCCGCCGCGCGCGCACAGGCCGCGCAGCTCGACGAGCAGCCGCTCCGCCTCGTCGTAGACGTCGCGCAGCAGCATCTCCTCGCGCGGGCCGCCCGCGCGCAAGAGCCGCACGAGCTCGACCTCGGGGTTCTGCCGGCGCAGCAGGTCGAAGATGGCGCGCGCAGTGACGTGCGTCGACTGGATCACCGCGTCGCGCATGAACGCGTCGGCCACCTTCTCGCCCACCTCGCGCGTGTACTCGGCGTCTCGTTGCGCGTGGTGCGCGGGCACGCCGCCGACGAGCACGTAGCGCTCGGGGTCGATGACGCGGCCGCTCGGATCGAGGCTGTTGCCCTCGTCGTCGACGTAGTTGCCGAAGGGATCGCTGCCGCGGCCGAGCGTGAAGAAGATCTTCGAGTCGAGGCTGAAGAGCTGGCGGATGAAGTCGAACACGCGCTTTGGCCGCGAGAACTCGTCGTCGCTGATGATGTAGCGGCTCTTGCCGACCTCCTTCAGGAAGTCGTCGATGAGCGTCTCGGCCTCGAGCACGAGCTGAAAGGACAGCGTCGCCGGCACGATGAACACGCGCGGGTTCGGCTTGCCGCGGTTCAGGTTGTTCACGAACGCGTTCACGCCGCAGCCGAGCAATCCGAGCTTGAGCTTCTTCTCGACGGCGCCCGAGCGCGAGCGGGTGCCGCCGGGGAAGAAGATGTTGTCGTAGCCCGCCTCGAGCGTGAGCGTGCAGTACTCCTTGAGCACCTCCTTATAGAGCGGGTCGGTCTTCTTCCGGTCGACGGTGTAGGCGCCGAGGTTGTGCATGAAGAAGCCCATGAGCGGGTTCTGGAACAGGTTCAGGCCGGCGCCGTAGAGGAAGGGCGGCAGGCCGAGGCGCCAGAGCGCGTAGCCGACGACGATGCTGTCGAGGTTCGAGACGTGCGTCGGCACGAGGATGACGGTGCCGACCTCGTGCAGGCGGCGCAGGTGCTCGGTCTCGCCCTGCACGACGAGGGCGTCCTCGATGCGGGGCAGCTCCGGCAGGCCGGTGACGAGGCGCTTTGGCGACACGGCGTTCAAGAGCAGCCCGAGCGCCGGTACGCCCGCGCGCGTCACCGCCTGGTAGACGCGCTCATCGAAGTTGCCGGCGATCTCGTGTCCGTAGCGAGAGACCGCGCGCCGCACGAGGTCGCGGTGTATGCGATCGGAGGCGCCGCGCATGTTGCGCTGCAGCTCTCGCCAGAACGCCTCGTCGCCGGCCTTCTTGCTCGAGGGCTCCTCTTCGCGCAGCCGCCGCGTCTCGTAATAGACGCTGTCGGCGAGCGCCTCGTCGAGGCGCTGGCTGCCGCGCGCGTGACGGGCGGTGACGCGCTCCGTGATGCGGCCCGTGAGCTCGGTGAGGATTCGCTCTTGATCTTCAGGTCGCATGCGCCGGGAGTGTACACCCACGCGGCGCGCGGAGCAGGACGCTGGCCGCTGCCGGACGCACGGCGCGACCTCAATTGCATCGCGAGCCGGGTCAGGTAGCGTTGGCCCGAACGAGGTCCTGTCGATGCGCGCAAGCTTGTGGAGTCGCCACCCTTCGCTGTTCGTGCTGTTGCTGCTGTCGCTCGGGTCGCTGGTCGGCTGCGCCTGCGAGATGCAGGCTGTGTCGACCTGTGAGTACGAGGGCGAAGGCTACGCCACGGGCGATCGCTTCCCGGCCGCGGACGGCTGCAACACCTGTACGTGCCTCTCGAGCGGCGAGGTGTCCTGTCCGACGACCGCCTGCTCGGGCGAGGGCGAAGGCGAGGGCGAAGGCGAGGGCGAAGGCGAGGGCGAGGGCGAGGGCGAGGACGCGGGTCCGCCGCGTCCCCCGACCGACTGCGAGGACACCGACGAGGACGGCTACTTCACCTGCCTCGACGCCAACTACCCCGAGTGGCCGCAGGTGATCGACTGCGACGACGGCCGCTGGTTCGTGCAGCCGGAGGGCTACGAGTTCCCTGACAACGGCATCGACGACAACTGCAACGACGAGATCGACGAGGTGCCCGTGTGCGCGTGCGCGCTCGACGGCACGCTCGCCGCGGCCGACGTGCTCGCCTCCATGGACCTGTGCGACACCACCATCGGCGCGATCTCGAAGACGGGCAACGCGGCGCAGTTCGGCGTGTTCGCCAACTACTTCGGGGACATCGTGCCGCAGCGCGGCGACTGCCTCGCGGTCATGTCGACGGGAGAGGCGGGCAGCAGCGACGTCGGCTCCAGCGGCGGCTCCTATTGCCCGACCGGCACCGGCTGCGGCTTCTCCGATGGCTGCCACGTCGACCCGGATCCACAGGGGGCCGGCGACGCGGTGTGTGACCTCGCCACCATGACGCTGACCTTGCACCCGCCGAAGAACGCCAAGGGCTTCGAGTTCCAGTTCATGTTCTTGAGCGCGGAGTGGCCCGAGTTCTTGTGCCTCTCCTACAACGACACGTTCTACACCATCGTCGAGTCCGACGGCGTCAACGCCGGCGCGCCCACCAACGTGTCCTTCGATCCGCAGCAGCGCGCCATCACGGTCAACGTCGGCTTCTTCGAGCAGCCGCGCGACTGGACGACGGCGCTCACCAACACGCCCTTCGGCGCCGCCGCGCCGGGCGCGGACTGCTCCACGTCGTCGAGCGCCGAGTGCACGCTGCCCGAGTACTGCAGCGACACGAGCATCGATCTCGGCTACGTCGGCTCCGGCAGCGGCTGGCTCACCACGCGCGCGCCCTTCGCGCCGGGCGAGGAGGAGATCCGCGTCGTGTTCACGATCCACGACGAGAGCGATCAGATCTACGACTCGCTGGTGGTCCTCGATGACTTCCGTTGGGTGCCCTACAAGCCGACGGCCGGCACCTCGAAGTAGGTGCTCTGGGGCGACGGCAGCCGCCCCTCGTCAGCCGACCACCCCGTCGAGCAGGTCCCGCAGGTCTTCGTAGTCGAAGGGCTTGTCGAGCACGCGCACGGCGCCGAGGCGGCGGGCCTCCGCGTGCGTGCTGGCGTCGCCGAAGGCCGTGGTGACGATGACGGGCGTCTGCCAGTCATCCTCTCGCAGCGACGCCAGCGCGAACATGCCCTCGGGGCCGGGCATGCGGATGTCGGTGATGATGGCGTCGAAGTGCTCCTCCCCGTCGGTGTGCCGCGCCACCGCCTCCATGAGCTCGTAGCCGTTCTTGGCCTGCACGACGTGGAAGCCGTCGCTCTCGAGCTCCTCGGCGAGGAGGCGGCGCAGCTCGAAGTCGTCCTCGGCGAGGAGCACGCGGCGGCGCCCTGGCTCCTCGTCGGAAGCGGGCCCTGGTGCCGATCTCTCGATTCGCTCGGTCTCCTTCATGGTGCCCTCTCTCGTCGTGCGGCGTCGGCGTCCTATCCCGTGACGCCGGCAGGCTCGCGTGGCGCCTCTCGCTCCGGCAGCGGCAGGTGGACGGTGAACCGGCTCCCCGCGCCCGGCTCGCTCGAGACGTCGATGAAGCCGCCGTGCTCGCGCGCGATGCCCCACGCCACCGACAGGCCGAGGCCGCTGCCCTCGCCCACCTCCCTCGTCGTAAAGAACGGCTCGAACAGGCGCTTTTTCACGGCGTCCGGGATGCCGGGGCCGTCGTCGCTGACCGCGAGCCGGGCGTAGGTCCTGGCGCCGTCGCCTCGTGGCACCTCAATCGGCTCCCGCACCGCCACCGTCACCGTGTGTCCGGCGCCGCTCGCCTGGATGCCGTTCAGCACGAGGTTCGAGAGCATCTGCGAGAGCGCCTCGGGATCGCCCTCGATGTCACCGTCCGCGGCCGCGTCGAGCTCGAGGCGGACCTGCCGCGCCGCCGCGATGGGGCGCAGCGTCGTCGTCGTCGCGTGCGCGAGGGAGCGCAGCGTGACATGACCCCGGCGCTGCCCGCGCGGCTGCGAGAAGTCGACCAACTGCCGGATGAGCCGGCTCATGCGCTCGCCTTCCTGCACGATGCTCTCTGCCTCCCGCGTCGTCACGTCGTCGAGGTCGCGCTTCACGATGCGGCGTGCGCGCGCGATGACGACGTGCAGCGGCGTGCCGAGCTCGTGTGCGACGCCCGCCGCGAGCGTGCCCACGGTGACGAGGTGCTCGGCGTGCCTGAGCCGCTCTCGGTCGGCGTGACGGTCCTGCGCTTGCGTCGACGCCTCGTCGCGCTCCGCTCGCAGACGCTCGACCAGGCGGTCCATTCTGCGCACGCCGGCGCGCCAGGCCACGAAGGCGCCGAGGAGCGCCGCGACGACGCCGACGCCGAGCGCCCGCAAGAGCCCGCTCGCCAGCACTCCCTCGCGCACGCCGAGGGAGCGCTGCGGCAGCGACGCGCCCGACAGCAACGCGCCCGACAGCAGCGCGCCCGACAGCAACGCGCCCGACAGCAGCGCGCCCGACAGCAGCGCGCCCGACAGCAGCAGCCACCCCACCGAGAGCAGCGCGGTGCGCTTGGTCCTCGACGATGAGGACCGGACCGCCAGACGAGCCGTCGACACACGCATCTTCTGCAAAGCCTTCTGCACGACCAAGCAGGCCCCATGCCAGCGCGCTCCGGCCGCTCCGGCGCCCGAGCGGGCAAAGGAGGCGTGCCAAAGCGCCGCGCTGAGGCAGCCCGACGTCGCCGCCGCGGTTTGGCGGCGGGCGCGGCTTGCCGTTCCCTTCCGCGCCCGGCTTTGCGAGGATGCGCCCGTTGCGCTCGCGCGAACCGGAGAGACCATGACCGTCACCACCCTCGCCCGCTCTCTCGCCACCGATGGACGCTTCTCCCTCTACGACGCGGGGCGGGTCATCGACGAGGCCACGCGCGCGGGCGGCGCCGAGGAGGTGCGCCGGCTGCTCGCGGACCCCGACTTCTTCGGGCGCATGGATCCCGGCGCGCAGCGTCGTCTCGGCGAGTATTTGCAGGCCCAGGCGCCGAGCACGGGCGCCCTCGGCGCGCTGCCCGACGGCAGCAAGGTGTTTCTAAAGGAGGGCGCCTTCGTCGCCGCTCCCGACGACGCGCTGCCGCAAGACGCCAAGGCCTACGGGCAGTCGCTCTACCGCGCGGCGCGGCTGTTCGCCGAGCCCGGCCTGTCGCCGGCGGCCAGGCTCTCGCTCGCCGACAAGCAGGCGCTGACCGAGCGCATCCTCGTCGGGCTGACCCAGGCGCGCGCGGGCGACGTACCGCCGGGCTACGACGACGAGCAGCAGGCGGCGCAGCAGCGCTCGGCCTCGGCCACGGTGCTGCGCGAGATCGTGTCCTCGCTGAAGGGCGAGGGCGGGCAGGCGACGCTGCTGCAGGACAAGGCGCTCAAGGCGCTGCTCACCCTCGTCGAGCAGGAGACGGTGCCGGGCCTCCAGGACCACATGGCGTTTCACCTGCACGCCATCGCCGACGACGTGGCCACCGCCGAACAGCGCGGCCTCATCGAGAAGGCCTACGCCGCCTTCGCGCCTGTGTCACCGCCCTATGACGAGTGGTTCCAGGACGGCAACCGGCAGCTCAACGTCGTCTGTCACACGGGCGGCGAGTTCTTCGACAGCGAGGTCTCGGGCTGGAAGCACGACGGCTTCGTCGTCGTGGAGGAGTCCTCCGGCTACGGCAAGCCCACCATCCTCGAGAAGACCTACGCGTCGCCTTCGGGCGAGGACATCACCGTGCGCCTCACGATGCGCAAGGGCAGCGGCGGCACCTTCGACGAGATGGACGACGACGACACGCACATCGTCGCCTACTCCGGGCACGCCAGCTGGGGGCGCACCATGGCGAGCGAGCTCAAGCGGGCGCCCGACGAGGGTCCGCCGACGAAGGTGGTGCTCATCCACCAGTGCTGCGGGCAGGGCACCATCAACCGCTTCCGCTCGAAGTTCGCCGACGCGCACCTCGTCACCACGCGCCACTCCTCGAACGAGCCCGAGGACTCGTTCTCGTTCCGCTCCGTGCTCGAGGGCGTGGTGGCGCGAAAGACGTGGACGGACATCCACGACGGCATCCAGAACAACCGCCGCAACGGCCGGCAGAACTACATCACGCCGGCCGACGAGCTCACGCGCATGAAGACGCTCGATCAGGACGGCGACGGCAAGGCCGACCTGCTCGATCGCCTCTACGACTTCGACACCTTCGACGTCCCCGGCGACACGCAGGCGGCCTTCGCCCCGAAGCCGCCCTCCGCGCGCGATCGCGTGCTCTCCGGCGAGCGCGTTCATCTCGCGAGCCAGATCGTGAACACCACGCTCGGCTTCTCGCACTACCTCGAGCACCTCCAGCGCGAGGCGCAGTTCGTCGGCGGCGGGCACTTCGATCCGAAGCCGGGCGACGCCGACTACGACAAGATGGTGCGCCTCGTCGAGCGCAAGGTCGACACGCGCGACCTGCAGGTGAGCGCCGAGCGCGCGAACCTCCGCCCCGGCGAGCACACCCTCGTCGAGGTGCAGCTGAACCGCCGCTTCGCGCACGCCGCCGAGGAGGTCGTGAAGGCGGTGACCTTCTTCGAGGTCGGCATGAAGTATTCGAAGCGCAGCGGCGCCGACGGCGACAGCGCGCTCGAGCGCTCGCTGCAGGCGCTCATGCTGGTGGCGCACTCGCTCGACGTCGACGACGCCTACGGCCGGGACAAGCTGATCTTCGAGGGCATTCGTGACCATTACGGCCTGCCCGCCGAGCTGCGCTACGAGGACGCCCGCCGTTACCTGCAGGCCGACAGTCACATCTACGCCGGCTCGCGCGAGGGGCTGCGCCGCTTCGAGGCCGCGCTCACGCCGGAGCTGACGACGAAGCTGCGGCAGGCGCTGGTCGAGGTGTGATCGCCGTGCCGAGGCGCGCCCTCATCGCGCTCGCCTGCGCGCTCGCCTGCGCGCTCGCCTCGGGCTGTAGCGCGGGCGCTGACGTCGACGCCGGTCCGGCGCCGCTCGAGGGCATCGTGGCGCGCGACGGCGGCCTGTTCCTGCCGCGCGACGCCGGCGGCGCGGGAGACGGCGGCGCTGACGGTGGCGCGCTCTCGCCACAGCTCTGTCCGGACGACGACGGCTTCGAAGACAACGACGAGCGCGCCGCGGCCTACGCCCTGACGAGCGGCCAGGAGGTCTTTGCCACCTACTGCGGGGGCGACGACGACTGGTTCGCCGTCGAGGCCGTGAGCGGCTGTCAGGTCGAGGCGCGCGTGCGCTTCGACCCGCGCTTCGGTGACCTCGATCTCTCCCTCTATGGGCCCGGCGGCGTGCTGGTGGGCTCGTCCACGACGCTCGGCGAGCAGGAGCTCATCAGCGTCGACGCGCTCGCGAGCGGCAGGTACGCGGCGCGGGTGCGCGGCGGGCAGAGCGCGAGCAGCTCCTATCGCGTGCGCTTGACCACGACCTGCCTCACGGAGCTCAGCTGTCCGGCCGATGACGCCTTCGAGCCGAACGACGCCGCGGACGCCGCGCGCAACGTCAGCGCCGGCACCCCCGCCGTGGGCATCGCCTGCCCGGACGACGACGACTGGTTCGCGTTCCAGACGCCGCCCGGCTGCGCGGCCGTGGCCGAGCTCGACTTCGTGCACTCGTCGGACGGTGATCTCGATCTGCGCTTTCATCGGCCGGACGGCAGCCAGGGCGCCAGCTCGCTGAGCGTGAACGACGACGAGCGCGCCGTCGAGGGCGGCACCTCCGCCGGCCCCCTGCTCGTGCGCGTGTACGGCGTCGCCTCGGACACGAACACCTACAAGCTCACCCTCGACCGCGTCTGCGCCGAAGACATCGCCTGCCCGGCCGACGATCCCTTCGAGCCGAACGACGCGCGCAGCGAGGCCCAGCGCCTCGTGCCGCCGGTCGAGATCCCGGCCACCGCCTGCGCCAGCGACGAGGACTGGTACCGCGTCTCCGTCTCGAGCGGCTGCACGCTCGCGCTCGACGTCACCTTCGCGCACGCCGACGGCGACATCGACGTGGAGCTGCGCAACAGCGCCGACAGCGTGCTGGCCTCGAGCCGCACCTCCACGGACGATGAGCACCTCTCCTACACGGCGGAGAGCTTCACCACGGCCTACGCGCGCGTGTACGTGTTCCAGGGCGGCGGCACCCCGCGCTACCAGCTCTCGGTCGTCGAGGAATGCCCTGACGCCGGCCCTTGAGGGGCTGCGCCGTCTCGCCGCCGGCGCACCCTGCCGAGCTCGCAAGAGCGTGCGCAGCATGCGCGGGCGATGGTCGACGCCGAGCGCGCAATGTTCGCTCGACGAGGAGCTCGCCCTGCGTCCCCGCGTCGTTGCTATGCTGCGCCGATGAGCGCGCGCCTTGGCTCCCCCCTCGTCATCGTCCTCCCCCTCGCACTCGGCCTGCCCTTCGGTTGCGCGAGCGATCGGCCGGAGATGGAGCGCTTTCACGTCGCCGGTCGCGTCGACAAAGGCGCCTTCCCGGACGTGCCCGCGGTGGTGCTCCTCGATCGCACGGAGCTGACGTTCACCTTCGCGCCCGAGGCGAAGAAGCCCTACGCGTCGCAGCTGCACACGCGGCGCATCCAGATCCTCGACGCCAGCGCGCTCGAGCGCGCCAAGGTGCGCATCCCTTACGACGACAGGAGCCGCGTGCTGCACATCCAGGCGCGCGTCACCAAGCCCAACGGCGACGTCGTCGAGTCGCCCGCCGATCGCTTCGTCGAGCTGCCGCGCTACGACGAGGGCAGCCCCGCCGCGCAGCTCTACAACGACGGCGGCTACAAGCTCACCAAGGTCTCCGGCGCCGAGGTGGGCGACGTCATCGAGCTCAGCTATCTGCGCGTGTTCAGAGACCCGCGCTGGGTGGAGCCCATCCGCATCGGCGGCGAGCTGCCCGTCGTGCGCGGCGAGGTCGTCGTCAACCATCCGCGCTCGTTCGACGTCGACTTTCGCGTCACCAAGCTCGGCCGCGCCGTCAGCTCGCGGCCGGTGAAGCTGCCGCAGTCGGTGAAGGGGCCGAGCGGCGACGGCGAGGGCGTGCCCGGCCAGCGGCTCGTGTTCGTGTTCGAGAACGAGCCCGCCATCTACCCCGAGGAGCGCCGCCCCGACGTCGAGGCGCTCGCCACCCAGGTGCACGTGCAGCTGAAGAGCTATCTGCTGCGCAACCAGCGCTACGACGGCTATCGCTCCTGGGACGACGTGGCCTCGTGGTACCGCGAGCTGACGGCCGGCACGGACGTGCCCGACGCGTCCGTCGAGCAGGCGGTCAAGGCGAGCGGCGGCAAGCACGGCACCAAGGCGCAGAAGCTCCGTCGGGTGCAGCGCTACCTGCAGGATCGCATCGGCGATGTGCCGACGTTCCTGAACCTGGCCGCCTTGCCGAAGCACGCGCCGCGCGACCTGCTCACGGTGCAGCTCGGCGACGCCAAGGACCAGGCCTCGCTCGGCCTCGCCATGCTGCGACACATGGGCATCGACGGCTTCCCCGTGCTGGTCTCGCGCCTCGGCTCCTTCGCCGTCGTGCCGGACCTGCCGACGCCGGCGCCCTTCAACCACGTCGTGCTCGCCGTCCCCGCGGGGGGCGCCTATCAGTTCATCGATCCCTCGACGCCGGCGCTGCCGCTCGGTCGCCTGCCCGGTCCCTTGCAGGGTCAGCTGGGCCTGCTCGTCAGGCCCGATCGCGCCGAGCTCATCGACCTGCCGCAGGACGAGCCGCAGCACAACACGAGGAGCTTCCACGTCGAGCTGACGCTCGCGAGCGACGGCAACGCGCAGGGACAGATGCGCGTGGAGCTCGCCGGGCTCGACGCCGCGCGCGCGCGCGCGATCCTGAAGGAGGGCCGCGACGTGCCGCGGCGCCTCATGCAGGCCCTCGCGAGCGGAGAAGGCGCGGCGCTCGAGTGGAAGGACGTCGTGAAGGTCGGCGGCGCGGCCGACGATCCGGACAAGCCGCTGAAGCTCCAGGTCGTGCTCGCGCCCGGACAGGTCGCCACCGTGAAGGGGGAGGGGCTGTCGCTGCACCTCGAGAAGATCCTCGGGCGGCCGCTGCCGGCGCTGTGGCGGGAGGCGCGGCGCATGCCGCTCGTGTTCGATCACCCCTACGAAGAGAAGGTGCGCCTCTCGCTCGCGCTCCCGTCCGCGCTCGGCATCGACGCCCTCCCCACCGAGGTCGCCAGCGCGAGCGAGCTGCTGAGCATCTCCGAGCGCTGGGCCATCACCGACGGCACGCTCTGGCTCGACCGCCAGCTCCGCCTCGGGGCGCGCGCCATCGACGCCGTCGAGTACATGACGCTGCGTGATCCCGTGCAGACCCTCTGGCTCACGCAGGCGACGCCCGTGCCGGTGCTGCCGGGGGGCGATCGCGGCGCCTCCTACGGCAGCGACCCATTCTGAGCGTCGTCGTCCGTTTGACGAGCGCGGGGCAGTGACCTACCGCGTCCCGCCATGACGTCGTTGACCGCTCCGCGCCTGCTGCTTGTCCTCCTCTTGCTCACGTGCGCGGGGGCACGCGCGCAGGACGACGCACAGGACGACGCCTGGGCCGATCCGGGTGACGTGCTCTCCTTCGAGACCGAGGACGGGCGCTTCGGCATCAAGCCGCTCGCGCACGTGCAGACGATGTTGTTCATCGGCCAGGACCTCGACGATGGCGGCGCCGCCTCGGCCGGGTTCGCCGTGCGCCGGGCGCGCCTCGGCCTCGACGGCCACCTGTTCACCAAGGACCTCGGCTTTCAGGTCGAGGGCGAGTGGGACCGCGGACAGCCCGCGCTGCAGGACGCCTTCTTGCGATACGCCATCACGCCGCTCGTCGTCGTGCAGGCGGGTCAGTTCAAGCGGCCCTTCGCGCGCGACTTCTTGTCGTCGTCGTCCGAGAGCCTGACCTTCGAGCGCGCGCTACCCGACCGGCGCATGTTCATCGGCCGCGACATCGGCGTGATGCTGCACAACGACTACACGAAGTCGCCCGCCCTCGAGTACGCCGTCGGCGTGTTCAACGGCACCGGCGACGACCCGCTCTTCACGAGCCCGTTGCCGGAGTTCGACCTCAGCCACGTGCCGGCGCTGTTTCACCCCGCCTTCGTCGGGCGCGTCGGCGTGAACCTCGACACCGGCTCGTCGCCGGCGGGCGTGGACGGCTACTCCGAGGGAGATCTCGAGGGCGGCCCAGTCCGCCTGGCGGTGGCCTCGAGCGTGGCGCTCGACGCGCCGACGCCGACGAACGCGGGCCTCGCCAGCGCCGAGGTGGACTTCTCGCTGAAGGCCTACGGCGCCTGGGCGACGGGGGCGCTCTACCTCGAGAGCGGCCCGCTCGACGGCGCGGCCGGCGAGGGCAACATCGGCCTGCACCTCGAGGGCAGCTACACGCTGGCCGACTCGCTCTTGCCGCTGCTCTCGTACGGCATGGTGGCGCCCGTCGGGGGCGACACGGCGCGCCACGAGATCACCGCGGGCGCCGCCGTGTTGCTGTTCGGCTACAACTTCCGCCTCATGACCGACGCCGTGCTCGGCATCGATCAGGCGCCCGGCGCGCTGTCGAGCGACGTGGGGGTGCGCTTCGGCGCCGCGCTCTCCTTGTGAGCGCTCGTTCGCGAGGCTCGTGCGCGCGGGCCCTAGGCTCGCTGCGCCTGCCGCTCGGCGAGCTGAAGCTTGTTCTTGGCCATCTTGGCGAGCTTGCTGCGGCCGCCCTTGTTGACGACGTCGGCGAGCAGCTCTTCGCCGAGGGGATGGTCCTCCTCGATGAAGTGGAAGCCGACGTAGTACAGCTCCTCGCCGTCGAGCGCGCGGTCCCTCTTGAGCGCGCCACCGACGTCGTAGCCGCGGTCGAGCAGCGCGGAGAGCAAGCGCAGCGAGGGATCTCGCTGGCGCGCGGCCGGGCTCGTGTCGCGCCGGCTCTGTGTCAGCTCGGCGCTGGCGAGGCGATAGCGGTCCTCGTCGCTGGCGCGCTCGTGCTTGCACAGCAGCGTGAGCACCGCGATCTCCTTCTCTCTCTTTTTCGCTTTTCGAAGCTTCGAAGCGAGCGCCCGCAGCCCCTCGGCCACCGCCTCGCCGTCGAGATCGCGCGCGACCTGCAGCGTGGGCTCCCAGCCGGGATCGCCCTGCTCGAGCTTCGCGACGGCGGCGCCCGTGATGGCGCGCTTGGCGGCCGGCTTGATCTCGCCCGCGAGCGGACGCAGCACCTTGGCGATGAGCCCGGCCCGGTGCCCGTCGCTGCTGTCGACCAGCGCCTTGGCCAGCGCGGGGACGGCCTCCCGGTTGCCGGCGAGCGCCTCCGCGGCCAGCTCGGCGCTGCGCGGCCCGCCGCTCGTGATGACCTCGACGAGCGCCTTCATGGGCTTCGGGCCGCTCTCTTGCCCGAGCTTCTCGATGACGGCGGCGGCGCGCGCGAGGTCGTCGTGCGCGGCCAGCTTCGCGAGCTTGGCGACGTGCTTCTCGGGGATGTCGAGCATGCGCAACGTGTCCATGGCCGTGCGCGCGAGCTGCCGATCGGCCGCGCCGGCGGCGTCGATGAGCGCGTCCATGACGTCGTCGCCGCCGCTGCCCTTCTGCAGCGCGAAGCGCAGCGCGATGAGGGCCTCGTGTCGGACGAGGAAGTCGCGCGCCTCGTCCTTGGCGTAGGCGAGCAGCGTCGGCACGGCGCCGTCGTCCTCGAGGTAGCCGAGGATCTTCACGGCCGCGGCCTGCGCGTGCCGGCTCGCTTGCGTGTCCTTCTGCTTCAGGAAGCGCTCGACCTGCACGCGGTAGCTCTTGCGCTCTCTCGCGTTCGCGTCCTTGACGTGGTGACGCACCTGCAGCGCCGCGCGCTTGGCGGCCTCGGCGTCGTCTTTGGTGAGCGCCTCGAGCAGCGCCAGGAAGGCGTCCTTGCCGCCGAGCTCGGCGAGCACGCGGTCGAGGGCCATGCGCTCTTCCTGCGAGGCGCCGTCCATGCGCGCGCGGATGTCCTTGACGACGCTCTCGCCGAGGCTCGCGAGCACGCGCATGGCCGCGCTCTTCACCTCGTCACTGCGCGAGGACAGCAGCGGGAAGACGCTGCCCAGCACCTTGCCGGCGCCGATCTGGGCGAGCGCGTCGAGGGCCGGCCGCTGCAAGGCCGGGATCTCGCTCGCCAGCATGGCGACGAGCCCCTCGAGCACCTTCGGCCCCTTGGCCTTCAGCTCCCCGAGCACGATGGCGGCCGCGATGCGCTTCTCCACGGACGCGTCCGCGAGCAGGGCGACGATCTTGTCGGTAGGGTCCTTGGACATCAGGCTGAGTCTACCGCCAGTCCCGCCCGGCGGCGTCTCCGGCATCGCCCTTGCCGTGCCCGCCTGCTAGAGCCCTGGTGCCATGACCAGCCCCTCCCGTGCCCCGCTCGATCGCGCCTTCGCCCTCCTCGACCAGGGGGAGCTCGAGGGCGCGCTGTCGCTGCTCGACGACGCGCTCGCGACCAGCCAGCGCGCGCACGGAGAGCGCTCCTTACCCGCCGCGCGGGCGCACAACGACAAGGGCACCCTGCTGCGCGCCATCGGGGACGATGAAGGCGCGCTCGCGTCCTTTCAGCGCGCGGTCGACCTGACGGCGGACAACGACGACTCGCGACGCGAGCACCTCACCTACCTGCTGAACGTCGGTGATGTGCTGCAGCGCTCGGGCGTGCTCGAGGACGCCGAGGACGCCATCCGGCGCTCGCTGTACGGGCGCCGCGAGCTCTACGGCCCCTCGCACCCAGGCTACGCGTTCGCGCTCGAGCCGCTCGCGCAGGTGCTGCTACGCCAGGCCAAGCTCGACCTCGCGCTCGAGGCCATCGAGGAGGCCGTGGCCAGCTTCCGGCACCACGCGCACCCGCGCCTCGCCACCGCCATGGCCGTGCGCGCCGAGACGCTGGCCGCCGCGGGCGCCGATACGCGGACGCTCGAGGGCATCGAGTCGCTGCCCGACGAGCTCTTGCCGGCCCTCGCCGAGGCGCTGCAGTCCCGCCTCGCCGACGGGGACCCGCGCATGCT
Source organism: uncultured Myxococcales bacterium (assembly GCA_964388085.1). GTDB lineage: Bacteria > Myxococcota > UBA727 > UBA727 > CAYLZW01 > CAYLZW01. Next base: position 16,943 of record CAYLZW010000075.1, read on the forward strand.
CGCGCGCGTCCTCTACGAGCTGCTGCCCGCGCTCGAGGCCCGGCTCGGCGCCGCGCACGAGGTGACGATCGCGACGTGGTCGGCCATCGCCAACGTGGAGGCGCACGGCGGCGATCCCGTGAGGCGCCGCGAGGCCATTCTGCACGTCCGCCGGACGCTCGACACGAGCGGCGACGGCTTCGGCGCGCTCGAGGCGAGCCTCGCGCTCGCGCTCGCCTACCTCGACGAGGGCGACGAAGAGCGCGCGCGAGAGAGCTACGAGGACGCCAAGCGGCGCGCGCTCGCCACCGAGAACGACGCCGCCATCGCGCACGCGCTGCGCAGCTACGGCGTCTACCTCGACCACATCGGCGCCACCGACGAGGCCATCAGCGCGCTCGGCGAGGCCACCAAGGCGGCCGTGCGCTCCGGCGACCCGCAGCTCGAGGGGCGCTGCCACGCGGCGCTCGGCGTCATCTTCGCGCACACCGGCAACCCCGCGGCGCAGAGCGTGTTGTCGCTCGTCGCCGTGCTGCTGCCGCGTGATCACGGCGACGCGCTGGTGGCGCGCGCGCACCGCGAGGCCCTCGAGGAGGGGCGCGCCTGCGGCTGCGGTGACGTCGACGTCGCCCTGTCCCAGGCGCTGCGCGAGATGGTGAAGGCGCGCTTGCCGCGCGGCCTCATCGACGACATCGCCGTCGTGTCCGACGCGGACGAGGAGCTCTCGCTCGACGTTCGCCTGCTGCGCGAGCCGAGCCCGCGCGAGCAGGTGCTGCTCGACGAGGTCGTGCGCGCGGCGCACCGGAAGCTGCGCGAGAGGGTGCTCCGAGAGGGTTGAGGCTCAGCGCAGATCGAGCTGGCGCGCCGTCACGCCTCGCTGCGAGACGACGACGACGAGCGCCATGCCGTCCGCGGTCTTGCCGCCGAGCAGCTTCCAGGGGAAGGCGCTCGCGCTGCCGGCGTTCAGGTAGAGCTTCGGCAGCGCCTTCTTCACTGGCAGCTGCACCGGCTCCTTGCCTGCCGCGTCCTTCGTGGCGCGGCCGCCCGACTCGAGGATGTGCGAGAAGATGCCGACGTTGACGTCGCCCTCCTCGAGCAGCCTGGTGATGCGCTCGTCCCCGACGTTGCCGGCGTCGTCGTAGGCGACGTCGAGGCCGCCGGCGCTCTGTTGCCGCGGGGGGCCGTGTGCGCTGAGCACGACGACGTCCCCGCGCGCGCGCAGCTCCTTCGCGAGCGCCAGCAGCCGGGCGATGTCGTCGTCGAGGTAGCGGCAGCCGCCGGGCTTCAGAAAGTGCAGGTCGTGGTAGCCGGGCAGCGCCAGCAGGTGCACGCCGGCGCCGAGCTCGAGGTGGGAGATCCAGTTCAGGTTCAAGAGCGCCGGATGCTTGTCCTCGTTCGCGGCCATGGCGCGCACGAACGCGCTCGTCCACTCCATGTTGCCGCTGTGCAGGAGCACGGGCACCGAGAGCTCCTCGCCCAGCATCGCGAACACGTCGTCGAGCTCGCGGTCCTCGCCGAGGTCGCCGTTCGAGAGCACCACGTCGACGCCCGCCTGCGCGAACAGACGCGCGGCGCGCTTCACGTTCTCTCGCGTCTCGGGGGCGGCGTCCTTCAAGGCGCCGAGCACGCCGATGACGATCTCGCCGTCGCCATCGTTACCTTGCCGATGGGCGACGCTGCCCTCGACGACGAAGCTGACGTCGCCCGCGGAGACCGTTCGCGGCTCCGCGAGCGTGAACGCCGGCGCCGGGCACTTGAACTCGTAGCGCACCTTGGCCTCGGCCCACGTCGTCGGTGGGCCCGGCTCGGGCTCCTCTTCGGGCTCTGGCTCGACGGCAGCGGCGGGAGCGTTCGCCACGGCAGAAGGCTGCGCGGGCCCCGACCGCTCGTCGGTGCTCGCGCAGCCCAGCGCCAGGGCCACGACGAGGAGCGTCGTGGCCGGCAGCGTTCGTGTCCGGACCGGCACCGTCGCGGTCAGCCGCTCAGCCGGCGTCGGTGGGGTCGGGCGTGCCGGCGTCGCCGGTCGGGACGCACTCGCCGCCGGTCTGCGCGCTGCACGCCTGGTCGCCGGTGCAGACGCCCTCGAGGGTGAAGGTCGTCGGGTTGACGCCGCAGCTATCGCCCGCCTCCGACGGCGGCGCGCACAGGCCGGCCGTGCCACCGCCCGGCTGGGTCACCTGCAGCGGCGAGAAGGAGCACTCAAGGTCGGTGGGGCACTCGTCGCCACCCTCCGTGCAGATGATGGCGCAGAGGCCGCTGCGCGGCGCGGCCGGGGAGCTGATGCAGCTCATGGCCTGGGGGTCGACACAGGACGCGTTGGCGCCGTTGCCGCAGGGTCCGAGGTTCTCGGAGATCGTCACGCACAGCAGCTGGTTGGCGATGGAGGCGCAAGTACCCGTGCCGCTCACCGAGGTGCACGTGTCGCCGGCGGTGGCGCAGGCGGCGTAGCAGGAGGCGGTGGTGGGATCGATGTTCGTCCCATCGGTCGAGAAGATGCTGCCGCACACGTTCCCTTCGCCGCACTCGTCGCTGCCGAGCGTGCAAGCGTCACCGAGCTCGCGCTCTCCTTCGCCCTCGCCTTCGCCTTCGCCCTCGCCCTCTCCTTCGCCCTCGCCTTCGCCTTCGCCTTCGGCGCCGGCGTCGTCGTCGGTGGTGCCACCGTCGGTGTCAGCGGGAGGGGGACAGGCGGCGAGGAGCGCGAGCGCGAAAAGCGCGGAGAGGAAGACGAGCGGACGCTTCATGACAGGCCTCGTGGTCGCAGGATGCGACGAAGAACGGACAAGACATTGGACGCGGGATGCCGCGACCCCAGGGAGGTTGCCCGTCCCGACATCGGTGTCAAGGAAGTGCCCGAACGAACCGTCGCCGACGGCTACCCGGGGTGCGAGCGGTGCAGAGGGAGACAGGGCAGCGGAGCTGTCGTATGAAGCCCGCCATGACGGAGGAGCGCACGGTGTCCGGCTCGGTGCTGGTCCTCGACAGCGACCGGGCCGATGCCACCATCGCCGCGCGTATCCTGACGGACGCCGGCCATGACGTGCAGATCTGTCAGAGCCGGCAGGCAGGGCTCGAGCTCCTCGAGACCAGCAGCTTCGACCTCGTCATCGTGGACGTGTTCGCCGCCGGCTTCGAGGGCCTCGCCCTCGTCGAGGAGCTGCGCAAGGCGCCGGGCGGCTGGTCGAGCGCGCCGGCGCTCGTCGTCACGAGCAAGAACGCGGACGCCGAGACGGCCGTGCGGGCGTTGCAGGCGGGCGCCGCCGACTACGTCACCAAGCCGTTCGCGGCCGATCGGCTGCGAGGCGCGGTCGAGCGCGTGCTCGAGCGCAAGCAGCTGCTCACCGAGACGAGCCGCCTCCGGCACGACCTCTCGCTGTTCGCCGCCGGCCAGCGCCTGCTCGAGACGCTCGACGAGCGGCAGCTCGCCTCGCGCGGGCTGTCGACGTTGACCTCGTTCACGAGCGCGGTGGCCGGGGTGGCGCTCGGACCGAACGGGGTCCTCGACGTCCGCGGCCTGTCCGCGGACGAGGTGAGCGCGCTCGAGAGCTCGGCGCTGCCTTTGCATTGGTCCTTGCGCGTGATCCCGCGCGACCTGACGCCGTTGCTCGAGCGCTTCTCGGAGGCCCTGCTGCTCGACTGCGGCGAGGAGCGCTACGTCGTGTTGCTGAGCGCGCCGGGTGCGTCGGGGCCAGCCTTCAGCGACACCGACGAGCAGAACGCGCTCTTTTTGGCGCGACACCTCGCCACCGGCTTTCGGAACGCGGCCCGCTACGTGCGCGCCGAGCAGCAGGCGCGGCGGGATCCGCTGACCGGGCTCTTGAACGAGCGCGCCTTCGAGGAGGCCGTCGCGCACGCGGTCTTGCGCGCGTCCCTCGAGAGCGGCCAGCACTGCCTCTTGTTCTTGGACCTCGACCGCTTCAAGCAGGTGAACGACGCGCACGGTCACCTCATGGGCAGCCAACTGCTCGTCGAGATGGGCCAGGTGCTGCGCCGCTGCGTGCGCGACACCGACGTCGTCGCGCGCTACGGCGGGGACGAGTTCGTGGTGCTGCTCACCGAGGCCGGCATCGAGGCCGGCGCGCGCTGCGCCGAGCGCATCCGGCACACCGTCGAGAACAAGGCGTTCCTCTCGCGCGACGGCGGCCCCTGCGTGCGCCTGAGCGTGTCCATCGGCGTGTCCGCCTACCCGCAGCACGGGCCGGACGCGCGCACGCTTCTGGATCTGGCCGACCGCGCCATGTACGAGGGGAAGGCCGCCGGACGGAACGCCGTGCACATAGCGCCGGGGTTCGCGGACGTGGGGGAGACGCCGTCGCCATGAGACCCGCCATCATCGCTCTCTGTGTCCTCGTCGGCGCCGCGCAGGCGTTCGCCGAGGCCCCCGCCACCGCCGAAGCGCCGGCCGCCGCCGCGCCCGACGCCGCCGCGCCCGACGCCGCCGCCCCCGAGAGCGAGGCCAAGCCGCTGCCGTTGCCGGTCGAGTCCAGCGAGGCGTCCGACGACGAGAAGGCGCCCCTCATCGAGGACGTCGCCGTCGCCGCCAGCAGCCCGAACACGGCGCCCATGGTCA
>CAYLZW010000076.1:0-21461 GCA_964388085.1 uncultured Myxococcales bacterium
TCGTTGCCCGCCGGGTAGGCGTCGTCGTGGTGCACGCAGAACAGGAACGGATCGAGCGTCGGCCAGGGCGGCTCGCCGAGGGGGTCCACGCCGAGCACCGCGGAGGCTGCGACGCGCTCGGCGCCCCGCGCGTCCTCGAGCCTGTCCCCGGCCGGATCGCTGCAGGCGGCCGCCGCGGCCCCGGCGCTGACGGCGACGAGGGTCTTCAGGGCATCCCGTCGGTTCACACCGCTCACAAAGCCTCCGTTCGCTCCCCTTCCCTGCACATCGCGCAGGGCTCGCGAAGCCTAGCCTACCCCCCCGAGGCTGCGTGCTCTGCAGCGCGCAGGATCCGAGCCGCGCGGTCGCCGCCAGATGCTAGCCTCGCCGGCAGCCACGCGCCCGGGGGGGGAAGGCACCATGACGACGACGAGCAGCCGAGCGAGCGAAGCGAGGGAGCGCGTGCTCTCGAAGTGGGCCGAGATCAAGGAGCAGGACCCGTTCGGCGTTCTCGGGCTCAGCGCCGAGGCGACGCCCGGGGAGATCAAGGCCGCCTACTTCGCCCTGGCGCGCGAGTTCCACGCCGACGCCTGGGGCGATGTCCCTCTCGGCGACGCGAAGCCGGTGCTCGACCTCGTGTTCGCGCGCGTGGCCGAGGCCTACGACGTGCTGAGCGATCCGCAAAAGCGCGCCGAGCTCGACGCGGAGCGCGCCATCAAGGCCGCGGGCATGAGCACCGATCTCAGCGCGCTGCTGGACGCCGAGCAGGACTTCTCTAAGGGGCGCATGCTGCTCGAGCGCGGCGAGATCACGGCCGCGGCGCGCTTCATCGAGAAGGCCGTGGCGACGAACCCCGGCAACACCGAGTGGCGCGCGCACCACTTGTTCGTCAGTTGGTGGCCCCGGCGCGACAAGGCGGACGCGCCGCAGCGCATCCAGCAGCTCGAGGCGATCGGGAAGCAGGATGAGCGGCTGCTCGACGCCCTCTACTTCGCCGGCCGGCTGGCGCTCGAGATCGGCGAGCTCGATCGCGCCGCGCGGCACCTCAAGCACGTGGCGCGGGAGCGGCCCGGGCACGACATGGCGACGCGCGACCTGCGCCTGCTGAGCCGCAAGCTCGACGAGCGACACAAGCAGAAGCCCGCGGGCGGTCTGTTCGGCAAGCTCTTCGGCAAGCGCTCCGCCCGGTAGCCGCGCCACGGCGCCAAGGGCGCGAACCGGCAAGTTGCTCGAGGATCGCGACCTGTACGCACAGGACAAGGCGCGGGTGAGCAGCGCTGCGACGCCGTGGAGATCCACAGACCCCTGGGTCAGTTCGCGCAACCCTCCGGGGGAGGTGTCGAAACTACATGTAGGACAAACACCTCACGGCAGGAGCCCCGCATGCCCACCCCCGTCGGTTCTTCGCACATCGCCCCCGTCCTGGACCGCCGCGCGCCGGCTGCTGCCGCCGACCCCGTGCCGCTCATCCGTCCGGATCAGTTCCGCGAGGTGATCAAGACCGGCGACGTCGTGGTGGAGTTCTTCAACTTCGGCTGCCCCTACTGCCGCGCCGCCGGCCCCGAGCTCGAGAAGGTGGCCACCGCGAAGCTCGGCAAGGTGAAGTTCGCCAAGATGTCGCTCGGCGACCCCATGGCGCAGATGCTCGCCGGACAGTTCGGCACGACGCTCTTGCCCGGCTTCGCCATCTTCCGCGGCGGACAGTTCGTCGGCTCTTTCGGCCGCCAGGGACGCGATCCCGTCACCGCCGACTTCATCAAGGCGAACGTCGAGTACGCCTTCAACTCCATTCGCTGAGCTGCCCTCGCCCCGCCCGCGCCTCGACCGTTCCGCTGGCTGTTTCGCTCCGGAGCCGACCATGCCGAGCCCGCTCTCGACCCGCCTCAGCAGCGCCCCCATCGCCTTCGTGCCCGCCGCCGCCCAGCCCGCGGTGGTGACGACGCCGGTCGCGGCAGCTCCGGCGACCGCGGCGCCGGCCGGCTCGGACGCTCCCATCGCCTTTCGTCCGGCGGCCGCTCCTGTCTCCGTGGACGCGCTGCTCGATCGCTTCGAGGCGCCCGCGCCCGCGGGCACGCCCGCGCCGGCCGTGACGACGACGCCGGTGCCCGAGAAGCTCGAGCGCCCGGTGCTGCTCTACAACAGCGGCTGCGAGGTCTGTCAGGTGCTGTCCTCGTGGGTGAAGGCGGCGGACCTGAAGGGGGACGATCTCATCGACGAGCGCCCGCTGCCGAACGACCCGGCCGCGCTCGCGCGCATTCATCCGGGCCTCGACATCTGGCAGGCCTATGAAGAGATCCACGTCGTCATGCCGGACGGCCGCCTGCTCAAGGGAGGCGCGGCCATCGCCGAGGTGCTGAAGCGCCTGCCGCACACGAGCTGGCTGTCGGGCGCGCTCGAGCTCGAGCTGTTCGGCACGAAGCCTGGCGTCGCCGCGCTGCACGCCGCCTACAAGCTCCTCGACGCCATCCGCCCGGCCATCGGCTGCTCGAGCTGCGGCGGCGGGCCGGTGGCGTGGTGGGCCAAGCCCATCCAGTGGACGGCCAACGCCGTGAAGTGGCTGCTCGGCAAGGGGCACGAGGAAGCGCCCGCCGCGGCGGCGCGCACGGCCGCCGGCGAGTAGCAGACGACCCTGCGCCTCGGGCGGTGCGCTCCGCGCTCGAGCATCAGTACGCGATCGCCTGTTGTGTCGCGGCCGGTGCGGGCAGCTCCGCGCCCGTGGACGCGCTCACGATGGGCCCGTCGATGCCGACGCAGAGAAAGCAGATGCAGCCGCCGTTGACGGCGTCCCAGAACTCGGGCGTGTCCGCGAAGCTGGCGCAGCACACGGCGGGCACGAGGAAGCAGGGGCAGACGAGGCAGGGAAACGCGCCGAGGGCGTCTCCAAGCATGGAGTCACAGTCCGCGCGCGCCTCGCTGGCGACGCTCAGGAAGAGGGCGCAGAGGAACCCGCACAGCGCCGCACGCTTGGCCATAGCGGCAGGATAGCGCGCTTCCGGCTGGCCGCCCCCAGACGCCGCTCGAGCGGGACAGGCACCTCCGGCAGGCCGCCGGATCCGACGCCGCTCCGAAAAACGTCACGCGCCTGTCGATCCCGGGGGGCCTCGTTCGTCGTTCTTGAGAGCCGGACAGAGCCGGTCTCTACAAACCCAAGAGGGGCCGAAGCCCCCGAAGGAGCGAACGATGCGTTTCATGATTCTGATCAAGTCCACCCCCGACACCGAGAGCAACGCGACGCCGAGCACGGAGATGCTCGCCGAGATGGGCACGTTCAACGAGGAGCTCGTCAAGGCCGGCGTCATGATCGCGGGCGAGGGCCTGCACCCGAGCTCGAAGGGCGCGCGCGTGAAGTTCTCGGGCCCGAAGCGGACGGTGATCGACGGTCCGTTCACCGAGGCCAAGGAGCTGATCGCGGGCTTCTGGATCTGGCAGCTCGACTCGCTCGACGAGGCCAAGGAGTGGGTCAAGCGCATCCCGAACCCCACCGGCGAGGAGTCGGAGGTGGAGATCCGGCAGGTGTTCGAGTCGGAGGAGTTCGGCGAGGTGATGACGCCCGAGCTGCGCGCGCAGGAGGACCGCCTGCGTCAGCAGATCCAGGCGCAGCAGTAGTCGTTCGGCGCGCGGCGACAGGAGGCCAGCATGCGTTTCATGATGTTGATGATCCCGAAGGGCTACGAGAGCGCGGCGCCGGGCGACCTGCCGGACACGGACGCCATGATCGCGATGACGAAATACAACGAGTCCCTGCAGCAGGCGGGCGTGCTGCTGGCGGTGGACGGGCTCCAGCCGCCGTCGACGGGGGCGCGCGTGACCTTCGCCGGCGGCAGGCCAAAGGTCACCGACGGCCCGTTCGCGGAGGCCAAGGAGGTGCTCGGCGGCTACTGGCTCATCGAGGTGAAGTCGAAGGAGGAGGCCATCGAGTGGGCCAAGCGCTGCCCGGCGGGTGAGCACGAGACCATCGAGGTTCGCCAGGTGCAGGAGATGGCGGACTTCCCGGCGGACGTGCAGCAGGCCCTGCGCGGCGCCGAGCGCCAACAACCGCGGGCGTGACGGCGGCGGTGAGGTTTGCTTTAGTCCGGCGTCGTGACGACGTCGGACACCCACCGCGCCATCGAAGCCGTCTGGCGTATCGAGTCGGCCAAGGTGATCGCGAGCCTCGCCCGCATGGTGCGGGACGTCGGCCTCGCGGAGGAGCTCGCGCAGAGCGCTCTCGTCACCGCCCTCGAGAAGTGGCCCGAGGCCGGCGTGCCGGACAAGCCGGGCGCCTGGCTCCTGGCCACGGCTAAAAACCGCGCGCTGGACCACCTGCGGCGCGGCGCGATGTTGAACCGGAAGCACGAGGAGCTCGGTCACGCGATCGAGGCGCGGCAGATGACCCCTCCGGACCTCGAGGCCGCGCTCGCCGACGAGGTCGGCGACGAGCTCCTGCGCCTCGTGTTCACCGCCTGTCACCCCGTGCTCCCGTCGGAGGCGCGCGTGGCGCTGACGCTGCGGCTGCTCGGCGGGCTTAGCACCGAGGAGATCGCGCGCGCGTTCCTCGTGCCGGCGAAGACGGTGGCGCAGCGCATCGTTCGCGCCAAGCGCACGCTGGCCGAGGCCAAGGTCCCCTTCGAGGTGCCGCGCGGGCCCGCGCTCAAGGAGCGCCTGTCCTCGGTGCTCGAGGTCATCTACCTGATCTTCAACGAGGGCTACTCCGCGACCGCGGGCGAGGACTGGATGCGCCCGGCGCTGTGCGAGGACGCGCTCCGCCTCGGCCGCATCCTCGCCGGGCTCGCGCCCGAGGAGCCCGAGGTGCATGGCCTCGTGTCCCTCATGGAGATCCAGGCCTCCCGCGTGAACGCGCGCAGCGGACCTTCGGGGGAGCCGGTGCTGCTGCTCGAGCAGCGCCGCTCGCGCTGGGATCACCTGCTCATCCGCCGCGGGCTGAAGGCGCTCGAGCGCGCGGAGTCGCTCACGCCCGGTGACCGCGGGCCGTACACGCTGCAGGCCGCCCTGGCCGCGTGCCACGCGCGCGCGCGCACCGCGGAGGAGACCGACTGGGCGCGAATCGCGGATCTCTACGACGAGCTGCTGGCCCTGACGCCCTCGCCCATCGTCGAGCTGAACCGAGCGGTGGCCGTCTCCATGGCGCGCGGGCCCGCGGCAGGGCTCGAGCTGGTCGACGCGCTGAGCGCGGAGCCGCAGCTCCAGGGCTATCACCTGCTGCCGAGCGTCCGCGCCGATCTGCTGGCGAAGCTCGGGCGCTACGACGAGGCCCGCGCGGAGCTCGAGCGCGCCGCCGCCCTGACGCAGAACGAGCGGGAGCGCGCGCTGCTCGAAAGGCGCGCCGCCGCGCTGCAGGCCCCCCCGTCGTGACGCGAGCGCCGCGGTCGTTTGCGCGCCTCGTTGGTCCTTCGGAGCTCGACGTCGCGTTCCCCGCTTGACGGCGGCTTCAGGAAGGCGCGATACGGGCGCGTAGGCACCCGTAGCTCAGCTGGATAGAGCATCTGGCTTCGAACCAGAGGGTCGGAGGTTCGAATCCTTCCGGGTGCGCCACGGAGACCCCCGAGCGATCGGGGGTTTTCCTTTGGACCCGAGCCGCCTCGTGCTGGGGTTCTCGGCGTTCTGCGTCGAACCCCAGCGCTCGACCCCAGCAGGCGCGTCGAGGACCGCGAGCGCCGCCCGCAACGCCTTGTGCTTCTCCTCGACCGTGACCTCGCTGTAGTGCTCGGTCATCGCCTGGGTGGCGTGCCCCGTCATCGCACGCGTCACGTCTCGCCGGCCGCCTGCCGCGCGAGGTTGTTGAACGTGCGCCGCATGGTGTGGCTACTCACGTGCTTGTCCACGCCGCCGCGGGCGGCTGCCCGCCGCAGCGGGTTCTTCAGCATGCTGGGGCTCCGGTACGTGCCCGTCCGCGACGGAAACACGAGCGGGTGGTCCGGCAGCCGTTGGCTGAGCCACTCGCGGTGCTCGTCGAGGATGGCCTTGACGGTCGGGTGCAACGGGACGCTCCTCGCCGTTCGCGTCTTGGTCTTGCCCACGATGCCGTTCACCTGGGAGCGCCGGACGTGGATGAGGCCTCGCACCTCGTCGATGTCCCCCCACGTCAGCGCGCTCAGCTCGCCGAAGCGCATGCCCGTCGTGAAGCCCAGCCACACCATCGCCCTCACATCGGGCGACTCGGGCTCGGCGCCTTCGAGCAGGCGCACGAGCTCGTCCTGCGTGAGCACCTCCTTCGGCTTCTCGTCATTGCCGCGAACGTGGAACCGCACGCCCAGCGTCGGGTCCTTGTCGAGGTCGCAGAGGACGAGCGCGTCCTTCAGCAGCGTGCGGAGCGTCCCCCACGCGCCCTTCAGGGTCGCCTTCGCGTAAGGCTTCCCGTGGTGGCGCATGTCGCTGAGCGACTCCATCCAGGCGACCACGTGCGCGCGCTCGACGTCGCACACGCGCATGTCCGCCATAGACGGGAGGATGAAGCGCTCCAGCATGTCGACCCTTCCCTTGATGACGTGAGCCCGGTTGCGGCCGGTCCTGGTCAAGTGCACGAGCCATCGCTTCGCGAAGTCCCCGACGGTCTCTGTGCTGCGGTTCTGCTTCACGACGATGCGCGCGGCCCCGTCGTCGAGCTCTGCGGCGAGATGGGCGCGGAGCTCCTCGCGGGCGGCGATGGCCTCGGTGAGCGTGCCCATCACCTTGCGTTCCTTCTCTCGCTGTCTCCCTGTGGTTGGGTCGCGTGTGGTCACGCGCACCGTGTACTGGTCCTTGCCGTCCCGGCGGATTCCGGGATGCGGCGTCCTGTTGCCGTTCCTCATGGTGTTTCTCCTCGTGGGATGACGAGGCGCACGACGAGGACACGGGTCGTTCCGCGTCCAGTGTAGCGACTTGGGGGAGCTAGCGGTCGAGGTCGTTCCGGCGGGAGAGCGCGAGCCGAGACAGGCCGGCCATGCCGTGCGCGGGTCGTGGTGAAGCCACCCGACACGCGAGCCGGTTGGTCCACTCGGCAAGCTGGGACGAGGGCTTTCGGCATCGCCATCTCCGGCTCATCTCGCGCCTAGGGCCCACGAGTTGCGGTCCACGGCACGACGCGGCGCTCCGGGCTCGACCTCCTACGTATAAGTGCTCGCCACTCGGCGTTCTTGACCACGAATCGCGTAAGTCCGCGATATGTCACGGATCAGGCAGCACGGCTGGAGCCCCGCGCCGCACCGCACGGCCGCTCCGCGAAACAGGCTGAGACGGGTCCCTGTCGCGCGCCCCGACCGAAGCGCCGCGACCGGCGGCAACGAGAGCGAAGGCGGTCCGCCCCGGCAAATCGGAGGCTCTGTCCTAGTGCGCGCTCGCTGATAGCATTGGGGTCGGCCGGCTCTGGCCGTTTACTCGTCGGCGGTGAAGTGATGCTTTGGGTCCCCGTCGCGGTGTTTTCGCTAAGTGCCCTCATTTGTCTCGTGCTCGCGACATACATGCTCGTGAAGTGGGGCGCTGATCTTGTCGCTCGCGGAACTCTGCTTCTCAGTCCGAGAACCTCCAACGCGGCGTCGGCGGAGCGGTTCCACCGGCGCAGCGACGCATGGGACACTCTCCGAGGGCTTGCGCAGCTCCCTTTCCGGCTCGCCTGGAACGCGCTCGTCATCGCCGCAGCCGTGAGTCTCACCGTCGCCTGGATCGGATTCGTCTTTGGCTCGGTCATCGGGGTCGTGCTGCTTCTCCTCTTCGCGCCCGACGCGTTGCTGCTCCCCATGCTCTTGCTCGGAGGCCTAGTCCCGGTGTGGCCAGACTAGATTTCTCTGAGCGAGAGCCGCTCGCGTCATCCCTCCGCACACGTTCGGCGTTCATGGAGCGTGTATCGCGGCACCTGCTGTTGTCTGCCGGCATCGCCGTAGTACCGTCGGCCCATGCTGCGCTTCCGGGTCATTCCTTTCGTTCTGCTCGCCGCCTCTCCCGGCCTCGGACAGAGCCAGCCCCTTCCGGCGGAATGGCGGCTGCCGGCACCACGAAACATGACGCTCGTAGACGAGAGCGGCAGGGGGGCAGTTGTCTTCGACTGCCGCCCAGCCTTCACTGCATCCGGTGAGCTCGTTCCCGGCCGTGTCAGTTGCACCATGTACACGGTGACGGTTTCACACCAAATGGCCCCCGAAGAGCTTCCAGCCAAGCGAGCGCAACTCCACGAGCTAGTTAGAACCGCTTCCGACGAGATGCGCGCGGAGATCAAGCAGGAGCTTCGTTCGCTCTGCGAGACCTTTCTCGACGGACGCTCCCACGGGAACGCGCCGTTGGAGATGCGGGAGAAGATGCGGTCCGTCTGCAACAATCCCACACGACCGGGAGCGTTCCAGGAGCTGGCGGAGGTCATGCTTGAGCTTGATACAGAGACGTGCGTGATTAGCCCGCTGCTGCCAGGGGTCCAGCCATTCACCCGGACCGGTGACGGGCGGTGGTTGTGGAACCCAGGACCCACCGGCACATGCTCGGCGACTACCGTGGGAGTCTTGGAGTCGTCCGACGGTTACACCTGGACCTACACGCAAACGCGGTTGGATGCGGACCGGTCAACAGACGCGTGTCGGGCGCTCGAACTGAACAGGCCTGTGATATGGAAGATGCCGCGAAATCCAGCACCAATCCGCTGCGCCTACGTCGCGTTCCAGTAGTTCTGTTTCACGAGTGCGGGAAGAGCGTCAGCCGCCCAGGGACCCAAGCGTCCAAACGCCAGCACTGGCGCAGCGGCGTCTGGGTAAGGTGGCCTGCCATAGTGTAAAATTGCCTGGGGAGAGTCATGTCCGAAGAAGACTTCGAAGCCCTCGCAGACGAATATTTTTCCAGGAAGACAGAGTTCGCGAGCAGCTTTGAATTGGCCGTGCACCTCCGGCTCGAAAGCTTCGACCGCAGCCATCGGATCTTCCAGCGGAACCGAGACGAGCTCCTCTCCGACCTCAAAGCATGGTCAGGACACGAGGAATCGGATTGGTTGGGAAGAGCCTCCGACGTCGATGCCCACGGTGAGATGTATGATCTTATGGTGGAGACGACCCGGCTAATACACAACTTCGTGGCTTCGGCAGTGAGCCTTCAGGAACACGCTCGCACCTTGTGTAAGAGGTACTACCGGAAACACGGGCAGATGGCCGAGTTCGACACACGCTATCGCGCGACGTTCTATGAGAATGAGACGGTAAACTTCGTAGTACTGCTGAGGCACCAATTCCTTCATATGGAGCTTCATCCCATCGGCGCGACCACACACTTCGCGAACCAGGCACCCGCGGTTCGCCATCACCTCTGGCTGAAGACATCGAGTCTTGGTACCGCCGTACGGGATGGGGATTATGCAGCGGCACAGCGATTCCTCGCCCGTCACCCCGAAAAGGTCGACCTGTATGAGTTGGTCTCATCTCACACGAATGAGGTCAGCGATTTTTTCCGGTGGATGAACGACCGACTTCTGCAAATCCATGACGATGATCTCCGTCGGTTGCGATCGTTAGAGGGGGAGGTTTTGTCACTGCAGTCGAGGCTCATCGGAAAAGGAGTTTCGGCGCTGTAGCGACGACCGACGCACTGACGCGCGCGGTGAGTTCTTGTCGGGTATCATTTCGACCGTCGGAGTCCTTAGGAGCAATGGATGGAACTTTAGCGCGAAAGCAAAGTTCGCCTGTCCCTTGTTACCGTTTGTTACGCGTCCTGCGTTCCGCTGACGTCGTCTTCGTCGCACACATCTTCCAGCGCGTAGTCTTCAGGACCGGCGAGCGAGATGTAGGACCAGTTCGGCTCCTCCCCATGTTCAATAAACCATTGTATTACCCTTCCACATATCCGCTGACCATCAAAGATTACGTCGCTAGTACGTCTTCCGCGACGCCTTCCCTTCGTGATCGACTCCGGGATCCGTCCTTCATGTACGGCCGTGCTGCGCAGGTTGTACACGTCACGTAGGGTAGCGTAGATTTGCCATCTTCCGAGGTAGCTCCGCTCGAGCAGTAATGCGCCTCGGGTCCGAACCAGATGAGAGATCGGCTCGTCCCGGCTGCGATCGGACGCCAGAAGGCTCTCCAGCGCCGTGCCCAACTCGATCGCACGGTCACCCGGCCTAACGCGAAGATGGCTGAGCGCTAACCGCTCGATCGGTACGCGCAAGCGAATGCGCATTGCCGGAGGGAGATCAGCATACCGCTGCGCAAGAGTGATGAAACCCGGCTCAACCAAGCGATGGCCCGCCAGCGACCGGAACACTTCGGTTGCGGGTGGAACAGATTTTGCCGATCGGTCCGCGTTGGGAATCCATGCGTCAACGTGAAACCAGCGAACAAGAGGTAACACCGGTACGTTGTGGTAGGCGCTAAGAAGCTCCGCAAGCTCATTCAAGAGGTCATCTGGCTCGCGCATTCCGGGAGTCTCGTCAGCGGTGAACAGGAGCCTCGGAACACTGCGGCGCAGGACGAACGCCGCGGTTGGCACTGGTCGCCCAAACGCGGAATCTCCGAACCGATATGTAGGCTTGTCATCCAGGAGCTTCGCCTTCCCTAGAGAAGGAGGCAAAGCTTGAATCGACATCAAGCTCCTTCCGCCACCGAGATCGAGTGGCTCTTTGATCTCGATGCCGGAAACGGCGAGCACCTCGTACTCATTCGCGACGCCATCGATCAGCTTGCGCCATCGGTCCAGCGCAACATCGATGCCGTGCGTTCTCGTCTGGGCGACGAGCCACCGCGCTAGCGACGCCCGCGAGGTGCCCAGTCCCCCCATCATGCCGCCGTAGGTGAAAAAGAGGCCATCCGAGGGCAGCTCGTCGGGCGGAAGTGCGCGTACAACCTCGTGTAGGAGACTATCGTCGAGGCTAGCGGAACACTCGCGGACAAGTTCCCTGTAGTGCGGGCCGAGTTCCACGTCCACCGAGATCTCGGCTCCGGCTGCAGCGTTAAGGAGCGCCGTTCGCAGAGAGGAAGCCTCGTCATCCGTCACATGCGCCTCGCTACGGCCGAGCTGGTACGCGCAGAAGCACCGCGGAACCCGCTCCGACAACCTCTGTCCACGCCGAGATTTCGACGACTTGCCGTTATCGTAGACCATGCTCTTGGTCGACGTGCGAGCCAGCGGTGGTAGCCTCAGGATGACCGGAGGTTGATGATGCCCGGTGCGCTCGCTTCCAGCGCGGCACGCGTCTTCTGGACGCTCGCCATAGGCCTGACCTTCGCCGCGAGTTCGGCAGCGATGCGCTCACAGGACGTCGCTCGCGTCGGTCTCCGCAGCACAGTCACCGTGGTCGCAACGGACGCGTCCGGCAACCCGGTGAGCCAGGGAAGCGGCTTCTACGTATCGCCGAACGTCGTCGTCACAAACGCCCACGTCGTCGATGGGGCCGCGAACGTGGTGGTCCTCGGGGTGGGCAGTGCAGAGGCAGTCCTTACGCGGAAGGTGAATCGCTCCCCCGAACATGATCTCGCGCTGCTCTGGACCGACAGCACCGTCGGCGCTCCGCTAGCTATGTCGTTCGACCCGCCGCAGGTTGGCCAGCGTGTCTATGCGATCGGAAGCCCGCAGGGCCTGGAGGGGACCGTTTCTCAAGGCGTCGTGAGCGCAGTTCGACCCTTCGCTGGTGGCTTGCTCCAGATTGACGCCGCCATCTCGCAAGGCAGCAGCGGGGGGCCGCTGCTCGACGAGGACGCGCGCTGCGTTGGGGTCGTGGTGGCGAAGCACACCGGCGGCGAGGCGCTCAACTTCGCGATCCCGGTGGCAGCCCTTCGCCAGCTCCTGATGGTGAACGGTGTCGAGGCGCGAGAACGAGCGGCAGGTAAGGACACGCTGACCCAAGCGGAAGTGATGGCTCCTGTTCGTGGAGCGCAGGATGCCATCGGGCGCTGCCTTCGGCAGGAAGTCGCGCGGAACCCGGATCTCCCCTCCCGCGTGACACTGCTTTGGACCGTCACGAACGATGGTCGCGCGATCGGCTTCCTGCTCAAAGACGCGGCCGTGCGCCAGGGGCCTCTCGCTGCTTGCTTGCAGCCAGTCTTCGCCCGCATGAGGTGGCCGAAGTTCAGCGGACAGAAGAAGAATGTCGAGCTTCCCCTTGCTGTGAAGAAGTGAACTTCGGGCGCCAAGGAGCCGGTGGGCCGTTCATCGCGATACGCTCACCACCAAGTCGAACCTTGGAAGGGTCATCCTGAGACGCGGACATGCGCTACGACAGAACCGTCATCGGGTACCACGGCTGCGACGCTGACGTCGCGCAGCGTCTCCTCGGTGGCGAGGCGTTCATCCCGAGCAACAACCCCTACGACTGGCTCGGCACCGGGATCTACTTCTGGGAGTACGGCCCCGATCGCGCGCTCGCGTTCGCCGAGGAGCAGGTCCGGCGCGGGCGCATCCCTACGCCGGCCGTAGTCGGCGCTCGTCCAGCTGGGCAACTGCTTCGACCTCCTCGACACGCGGTTCACCACCGACTTGAGCCTCGCGTGGCCGAAGTTCGTCGAGTCGCTCGAAGAGGCGGGCCACCCGGTTCCCAAGAACTCCGGCCGCGACCTCAAGGCGCGCTTCGGCGACCGGGCTCTCATCAACTGGTACCTCGCGCAGTTGGAGGCCGAGGGCCAGTACTACGACTCGGTACGCGGAGCCTTCATCGAGGGCGAACCGATCTTCGAGGGTTCTTCCATCCACCTCGAAAGCCACATCCAGATCTGCATCCGTAACCCGAGTTGCGTGGTCGGGGTGTTCACGCCAAGATCATGAAGATGCAGCCCTCCAAGCGCCCCCTGATCCCGCCGCACGCGAACGCCGAAGCCCACAAGCGGGTCATGGCCCGGCTCGGCCGCATGACGCGCGAGGAGCGCCGTCAGTCGCTGATCGACGCGGGCATCCTGGAGCCGAACGGCGAGCTCGCGGAGCCTTACAAGAGCGCGTGGGAAGGCGAGAGCGGGCAGGCTGACGCTCGGTAGCCGCACCCACCGGCCGAGGGGCTTCCGCTCAGTGTGCCCGCGTGGTGCAACCCCAGCACGCAACCCCCAGCTCCCCCCCAGCAGACGCTCGAAATCCAGCGATCGAGAGCAACATGGCGAAACGACCCGTGCCCTCCGCTGCCTCATAGCTCCTCGTTACTGCTCGACTTCATCATTCACTTCGGGTACCTGCTCAACCGTCGCCGACGACTTCGAACCAGAGGGTCGGAGGTTCGAATCCTTCCGGGTGCGCCAACGAGAAAGCCCCGCCTCGAGCGGGGCTTTCTGCCTCTCGGCCGGAGAGCCGCTCACAGCGGGCGGATGTCGATCTCCAGATCCTCGTGTGTCGCCTGCAGGATGTCCGCGTACTGACCGCAGAAGTCGATGCACTCCTCCAGCGACGACATCTCGAGGATCGCGTAGCCGCCGATGAGCTCCTTGGACTCGGCGAAGGGGCCGTCCATGAGCTTGCGCTGCCCGGCTCTCCAGCGAAGACGCTTGGCGCGCGACGACGGCAAGAGCTCGGCCTCGGACACGAGCGCGCCCTGCTCGCTCATCTCGGCCGTCACGGCGCCGAGGTCGCGCACCTCGCCGGCCTCCGACGCCGGGGTCGCCTTGTGCACGATCAAAAAGCGCAGCGGCGCGTCGGCCGGCTTCTCCATGATGCCGAGGTCCCACGGCTCGTTCACCTTGCCGACCTCGAGCTCGACGTCGCCCCCGATGGCTTGGCCGAGCTTGCTGGCCCACTCGATCGCCTCGTCGCGCTTGCTCACCTTCACCATGGCGAAGCCCGCCGGCAGCTCGTTGTCGCTGCCCGAGAACGGGCCGTGACGCACCGTGCGCTCCCCGCGCTCGAAGGTCACGCGGGAGCGGGTGGCGCTCGCGCCGAGGCCGGCGCCGTCGAGCAGCTTTCCGCGCTGCGCCATGCCGCCGATGAGCTCGCCCATCGCCTTGATGAGCGAGGCCGGTGGCGGGATGCCCGCCTCGGTGTGCTTGTCGTGCTTGTGCATCACCATGAGCTTCATGTTCGTCTCCCTGGCAGACGTTTGGTTTCGAGCGGTTCGCCTGCCTCGGGAGAGCGACGAACGGCGCCGGCGCCGATCGACAAGTGATCTGCCGGTGACGCGCAAAAAGAAGCGCCCCGATCTCTCAGGGCGCCTCCGCGAACCTCAAATGGGGTGAGTGACGGGGCTTGAACCCGCGACACCCGGAATCACAATCCAGTGCTCTACCAACTGAGCTACACCCACCATGCGCTCCGCTCTTGTGGCGGATCTGGGGCCGCGTCGTCAAGAGCGTTTCGGTCGTCAAGCTAGCGATCCCTGGGGCACCAAGCCACGCGCAACGGCCGCCCGCCGCCCACCGTGCACGCTGATCCCAGGCGTCGCTCGCGCGAGCGCTACGCGAGCTCCTCGGGAGCTTCGTGCACATTCATTTACGTTCGTAGTTTCGAACGTATGGAAATGCTCAATCAAGTTGAGCGCCAGGGTCAGGCCCCGGATCCCAGCCGCGCGCGAGGCTCTCGAGGCGCGGGAGATAATGGTCCCAGCCGGCGGCGCCAGGCCCCTCGTGCAGGAGCTGGAGTCGGGTGCCGCTGCCGTCCGGGGAGAAGCGCAGGTCCACCTTCGCGCGGCCGGCGCTGTCCGCGCGCCAGCCGAAGGCGAGCGACAGCCGGGTCGGCGCCTCCAGCAAGAGGAAGCTCCCGTGCAGCTCCCCCTTCCAGCGGGCGAGCTGCGCGGGGTCCGAGAACAAGCGGAAGGCGACCTCGGGCCTCGCTTCGAGCCAGAGCTCTCGGCGCAGGGCCGAAGGTAGGCCCACGGTCGGGTCGCGTTCCGCCGGCGGCGAGAGCTCGGCCAGGTAGTCCCGCAAGGCGTGTAGCAGCGCCGGGCGCAGGCGGTAGAGCCGCTTGGTGCCGTCCCGGCGCTCGTCGAGCAGCCCGGCCGCTTTGAGATTTGTCAGGTGCTGGGAGACGGCCGGCCGCGTGATGGCGAAGGTGGCCGCGATCTCTCCCGCGCTCAGCTCCCGCTCCGTCACCAGCCGGAGGATGTCCCGCCGGGTGCCGTGCGCCAACGCTCGCCAGGCATCGTCCATGATGGACTAACGTAAGCGATATCGAGCGTATAGAGAAGCGAAAATAAGCGACCGGAAGACTTCAGGGCCGGCCGGTGGGGTCGTCGCTCTCGTCCAGGGACGGCTGGTGCCGCGGCGCCGGCTCCAGGGACGGCTGGTGCCGGGGACGATCCACGTCGAGCGTCGTGTCGCCGTCGTCGGCGCTCGGGCGGGCGAGGCCGCGGCGCAGCTCGCTCGTGTGGGAGGCGTCCGCCAGCTCGGACATCGGGCGGGTCATGCCCACCGCGGTCTTCGCGGTCGAGATGGCCTTGATGGCGGCCGCTGCCTCCGCCGCCATGGTGCCGCTGACCGGATCGAGCGCCTGCCCGGCGGCGACGGCGGCCATGGTGATGCCGATGCCCTCGGCCATCTCGAGCGCCTTGACCGCGCGGGTGGCGTCCTTCTGGTGCGAGCTCTCGCTCGCGTTCGAGACGCGGGTCGGCTGGTTGCCGGCCTCGGCGGCCTTCTTGATCTGCTGGTCGGCCGCGCGCGCCTCTTGCGCCGCCATGACGTCGGTCTTGCGGTCGGGATCGCTCGCGCGCGCCACCATGGTGCGCGTGGCGTCGTACGCCGCGGCCCCTGGCCCCTCGTCGCTGCGAGCGGCGAGCGCGCGGGCGTCGGGCGTTGGGCTCGGCTTTTTGCCGTGCAGGAAGGCCGCGCCCTCGAGGCCGCGCTCCATCTGCGCGCCCGCGGTCTCGTAGATCTCGTCCAGCTTGGCGAACGCGTCGAAGCCGCGCGGCAGCTGGTGCTGCTCGCTCGGCAACAGCTCGGCCTCGTCGGCGAAGCGCTGGACGACCTGCGGGATGTGGATGGACTTGTCCGGCTGCCAGTCGGCGTCGTGCCAAAGGCTGCTCATCCCCGCGTTGTGCGAAGAGAGCCCAGTGCCGGAACCACCCACGCGCATACCGAACCTCGTAGCGATGCTCCTCGTCATTATCGCAGAATGCGGCCGCCGTTGTGCCCGTTCTCCCCTCGTCCTTCGTCCGATGGGCCGATCGCCCGATGCGACCTGCCGCGCGGGCGGTCCGCGGGCTGTCGATCTGCCTTCCCAGCCCGGTTTCGAGCGCGTAGCGAGGCGTCATGTCCGATGAGCGCGCGATTGGCGTCTTCGACTCCGGCGTGGGCGGCCTCACGGTGCTGCGCGCGCTCGGCGAGGCGCTGCCCGACGAGCCCACCGTGTATCTCGGCGACACCGCGCGCGTCCCCTACGGCACCCGCAGCGCGGACGCCGTGATCCGCTACGCGCTCAACAACGCCCGCACGCTGCTCGAGAGCGCCGACCTGAAGCTGCTCGTGGTCGCCTGCAACACCGCCAGCGCGGTCGCCATCGGACCGCTCGCCGAAGAGCTGCCCATCCCCGTGGTCGGCGTCATCGAGCCGGGCGCGCGCGCGGCGCTCGAGGTCCACAAGGGCGGCACCATCCTCGTGCTCGGCACCGCCGGCACCGTGCGCTCGCTGGCGTATCCGCGCGCGCTCGAGGCGGCGGGCTTTCGCGGCACCGTCGCGAGCCGCGCCTGCCCGCTGCTCGTTCCCCTCGTGGAAGAGGGCTGGACCGAGGGCGCCATCACCGATCAGGTGCTCGATCGCTACCTCGAGCACATCGAGCCGGACGTCGACGTCGTCGTGCTCGGCTGCACGCACTATCCGCTCTTGCGCGGCGCCCTCGAGAGCGCCCTCTGGCGGGCGCGCGGGACGCACGTGGCCGTCGTCGACGGCGGCCGGGCCACGGCCACCGAGGTGCAGGCCCTGCTCGCGCGCGACGACGCGCTCGCCACGCCGGGCGCGGCGCCACCCGCGCGCCGCTTCCTCGTCACCGACGCGCCCCAACAGATGGCCATGCTCGCGCCGCGCTTCCTCGGGCACGCGCTCGGGCCGAGCGACGTCGAGCTCGTCGACGTCGTCATCGCGGTATGAGCGCGCACCCGCCGGCGCAAGCGGGCGCGCCGCCGCCCCGCGCACCGCTGTGCCAGCACGCGCGCGGCAGCTGTGGCGCCTGCTGCGGGGTCTACAACTTCAAGGACCGCTCGCCCGCCGCCATGGACGCGCGCCTTCGTCGTCGCACCGAGCGGGTCGGCGCCGCCTGGCCCGACGTGCTGCGGCTCGCCGCCGTGCGCGACGAGCTGCTCGCGGAGGAGCGAGGCGACGTGCTGTTCGCCACCGTGAAGGTGTGCCCGTTCGCGGGCTACGTCGAGGAGGGGCGGGTCGGCTGCCTGCTGCACCCGACGCGGCACCCGACGGGCGAGGACCTGCGCGACCTCGCCGTCTACCCGAAGGAGGTCTGCCGCGGTCACTTCTGCGCGCCGCACGACTGGCTGCGTCCGCTCGAGCGAGCGCTCGCGCAGTGCGCCGAGGGCACCGGCTATGGCCTCGTCGTCACCGACGCGGGGCTCGTCAAGAGCGTGCGCGCGCTGCTCGAGGACGCGATGGGCCGCGGGCTGCGCGAGGACGACGTGGAGCGCGGTCGCGCGGCGCTGGCGGCGCTCTGGCGCGAGCTGCTCGCGTGGCCCTTTCGCGACCCGGACCCGCGGCGCTTCGGGGGCTTCTACGTCCTCGGTGACGACGCCATCGAGCGCACGCTGCCGAGCTGCCTCGACGGCACGGACGTCATGGCGACGAAGGCGCAGCGCACCGTGCTGGACGGCCTCGGCACGCGCGTCTCGAGCAGCGACGACGCCGAGCGCGCGCTCGCGCACCTGAGCGCGCTCATCGAGGCCGCGGCGAGCGCGCTCTGAGCGTTCGTCTCTACCGCCGTGCTGCTCAGCCGGGCACGCCGCCGGGCGCGAGCGCGAGCAGGCGCAGCTCGCTGAAGTCGTCGAGCGAGTAGGCCGGCCCCTCGCGGCCGAAGCCGGACGCCTTCACGCCGCCGTACGGCATGTGGTCGACGCGGAAGGTGGGCGTGTCGTTGTGGATGACGGCGCCCACCAGGAGCTCGTCGTAACAGCGCCACAGGACGCCGAGGTCGTTCGTGAACACGCCCGCCTGCAGGCCGTACTCGCTGGCGTTGACGCGCGCGATGGCGTCGTCGAGCGCCGCGTAGGGCGAGAGCGTGCACACCGGGCCGAAGGCCTCCTCGCGCCGCAGCTTGGCGTGCGCGGGGACGCCCTCGAGCAGCGTCGGCGCGATGACGCTGCCCTCGCGCCCGCCCCCGCACAGGACGACGGCGCCGCCCGCCTTGGCTTCCTCGATCCAGGCCAGCACGCGCTCGCGCGCGCGCTCGTCGATGAGCGGACCGTTCACGACGTCCGCCCGGCGCGGGTCGCCGCTCACGACGTCACGCTCGATGGCGTCGAGTAGATGTTTCTTGAACTGTCCATAGACGCGCTCGTGCACCAGGGCGTGCTGCACCGAGATGCACACCTGACCCGCGTACACGAACGCGGCGCGGGCCGTGCGCCGGGCGGCTGCCTCGAGGTCCGCGTCCTCGTGCACGAGCACGCTGGCGTCCCCGCCGAGCTCGAGCACCACGCGCTTTCGGCCCGCGCGCGCCAACATATCCCAGCCGACGCGCGCGGAGCCGGTGAAGCTGAGCACGCGCGGCCTGTCGTCGGTGACGAGGACGTCGGCGACGGCCGGGTCGGCGGGGAGCACCTGCAGCGCCGCCTTCGGCAGGCCGACGTCAGCGACGATCTCGGCGAGCGCGAGCGCGCTTAGCGGCGTCTGCGGCGCCGGCTTCAGGATGACCGGGCAGCCCGCGCCGAGCGCCGGCGCGACCTTGTGCGCCACGAGGTTCAGCGGGAAGTTGAAGGGCGTGACCGCGCCGACGAGCCCGCGCGGAAAGCGGCGCACGACGCCAAAGCGGCCTTGCCCTGCCGGCGCGGCGTCGAGCTCGACGCTCTTTTCGGCCGTACGCCAACACTCCTCGGCGGCGAGCTCGAAGGTCGCGACGGCGCGCTGCACCTCTCCCTTTGCCGCCGTGAGCGGCTTGCCGGCCTCGTCGCAGACGAGCCCCGCGAGCTCCTCTGCGCGCGCCGCGATGCCCTGCGCGATGGCCTTGAGCGCGCGGCGCCGCTCGTGCGACGGCAGCCTCGCCAGGAGCGGCTCGGCCGCCTTGCCCGACGACAGCGCCAGCTCGAGCAGCGCGGCGTCGGCGAAGTGCGCCACGCCGACGAGCTCGCCCGTGTACGGCGAGCGCACCTCGCGGCGCTCTGCCCCTTCGCGAAAGCCGCCGGCGACGAAGAGCGGTGACTCGTGCATCTCCTGCCTCCTCTGGGCGCGTGCCCCGGCAGCCTACCGCTCGAACGTGCCCGCGGGCAGCGGGCGCGTCATGCTCGGGCATGATCCGCTCTCTCGTCGCCGCTGCAGCGCTCGCCTGCGGGCTCGCCGGCTGCTCGCCCACGCTTCAGCCCTGCTACGCCGATGACCTCATCTTCGGCGAGGACGCGGACGACGAGAGCGTCGCCGAGCTCGCCATCGTGGGCTGCGTGACCGGCGACATCCTCGTCGAGAACACCCTCATCGAGACGCTCGCGCTGCCCTTGCTGGACGACGTCGGCGGCGCGCTGATCGTCAGCCAGAACCTCCTGCTCGGCCGCGTCGATCTGCCGGCGCTCGCCAACGTGGGCGGCCTCTTCGAGGTCTCGCTGAACGCGACGCTCGCGGAGCTCTCGCTGCCCGCGCTGATGACGGTGGGGGACGACCTCATCGTGAGCGGCAACCCCGAGCTGCCGGCGGACGAGAGCGGCGACGCGTTCGCCGACGTCGAGGTCGGCGGGGAGACGCGGATCGAGTGACGCCCGCCGCCGTCAGCGACGGTCGCGCGCCCGGCGCTGCTCGTCGTAGCGCGCGCGCGCGGCCTGTACCTCCTGGCGCTCGGACACCTCGGGCACGGCGACGTCCCACCAGCTGCCGCCCTCTTGCGTGCTCTGCCTCGGGTCGGTCTCGATGACGACGACGTAGCTGCGCGTGGAGGCGCGGGAGCGGGCCAGCGCCGCCTCGAGCTCCTCGATGGTGCGGACGCGCTCGCCCTCGGCGCCGAGGCTCTCGGCGTGCTTCACGAAGTCGATGGCGGGGGGCGCCTTGCCGTCGTCGGCGAACAGGTTGTTGAACGGCGCCGAGCCGACGCCCTGCTGCAGCCGCGAGATGCAGCCATAGCCGTGGTTGTCGCAGACGATGATGTTGAGCTTTTGACCGAGCGTGACGCTGGTGGCGATCTCGCTGTTGAGCATGAGGTAGCTGCCGTCACCGACGACGACGAAGACCTCCCGCGCGGGGTGCGCCATCTTGACGCCGAGGCCGCCCGCGATCTCGTAGCCCATGCAGGAGAAGCCGTACTCGACGTGGTAGCCGCCGGCACGGCGCGTGCGCCACAGCTTGTGCAGCTCTCCGGGCAGGCCGCCGGCCGCGCATACGACGACGTCGTCGGGCGCGCTCTGGCGGTTCACGGCGCCGAGCACCTGGGCGTCGCTCGGCAGCCCCTGCGCTCGGCCCACGGCGGCGGTCATCGTCTCGACGACGTCGTTCCAGCGGCGCGTGTGCTCGGCGGCGCGCGCGCTCCAGGCGTCCTCGGAGCAGACCCCGCTCAGCGCCGCGGACAGGGCCGAGAGCCCCACGCGCGCGTCGCTGACGAGCGAGAGCCCGTCGTGCTTGACCGCGTCGAAGGGCTGAACGTTCAGCGACACGAGCGCGCGCCCGCCGCGCTCACCCGCCCGCCCGAACAGCGACCAGGAGCCGGTGGTGAAGTCCATGAGGCGCGTGCCCACGGCGACGATGACGTCGGCGTCCCGCGCGAGCGCGTTGGCCGCCTCGCTGCCGGTGACGCCCACCGCGCCCACCGCCTGCGGGTGGTCCCAGGCGAGCGCGCCCTTGCCCGCCTGCGTCTCCGCCACGGGGATGCGGTGTACCTCCGCGAAGCGCTGCAGCGCGGCGCACGCGTCGCTGTAGTGCACGCCGCCGCCGGCGATGAGCAGCGGGCGCTTGGCCTCTTTCAGCACCTCGGCGGCGCGCGCGAGCTCGCCAGCGTCCGGCCCCTGCCGGCGCGGCTCCCGCTGCCGAACGGCGAAGAACGCCTCCGGGTAGTCGTAGGCCTCGGCCTGCGCGTCCTGACAGAGACAGAGGGTGACGGGGCCGCAGCGCGCGGGATCGGTCAGCACGTCCATGGCCTGCGGCAGGCTCTGCAGGAGCTGCTCCGGCCGAGTGAGACGATCAAAGAAGCGTGACACCGGCCGCAGGCAGTCGTTCGCCGTCGAGGTGAAGTCGCTGAAGTCCTCCACCTGCTGCAGCACGGGATCGGGCAGGCGCGAGGCGAACACGTCGCCGGGCAGGAGCAGCACCGGCAGCCGGTTCACGTGCGCGAGCGCCGCGGCGGTGACGAGGTTCACGGCGCCGGGCCCGATGCTCGTCGTGCACGCCATGACCCGGCGGCGGCGGTGCGCCTTGGCGTAGGCGATGGCGGCGTGCGCCATGGCCTGCTCGTTGTGCGGCCGGAAGGTCGGCAGCTCCTCGCGGTAGGGGTAGAGCGCCTCGCCGAGG
>CAYLZW010000077.1:0-21191 GCA_964388085.1 uncultured Myxococcales bacterium
CGAGATCGATCCGCGTTATCTGCCGGCCATCCGCGCGCTCAAGGAGCTCGCGAAGCACGAGAAGGACAACGACGGCTACCTCTCCTGGCTGAAGACGGAGGCGCAGTACACCGACGACGAGGAGGAGCAGACCGAGCTGCACACCACGGCCGGCCTGTTCTTGCAGGAGGTGCTCGAGGACACCGAGGGCGCGGCGGTCGAGCTCGAGGCCGCGCTGGCCGTGCAGTTCGATCACCTGCCCGCCGCCCGTCCGCTCGCGGACATCTGCTTCTCGAACGAGGACTGGCAGCGCGCCGAGCAGCTGCTCGACATCGTCGTCGACCAGCTCGATCCGGACGCGGAGACGCACGAGCTCTGTCGCATGCACTATCGCCTCGGCTACGTGTGCGAGAAGCTCGAGAAGGAGCAGAAGGCGCTCAAGAACTACCAGCGCGCCTACGAGCTCGATCCGACCTACCTGCCCGGCCTCGAGGGGCTCGGCGCCGCGCTCTCGCGGGCGGCGCGCTACGACGACGCGGCGAAGATCTACCAGGCGATCCTCATCCACCACCGCGACGATCTGACGGACGCGGAGGTCGTCGACTACTACCAGCAGCTCGCGCAGCTCTACTTCCAGCTCGAGGACATAGAGCGCACCAAGAAGAACCTGCAGAAGGCGCTCGAGCTCGACTCGAGCCACGCGCCGTCGCTGCGCCTCCTGGCCGACGCCTACCGGCACGATCACGACTACGAGGACGCCTACGAGGCGATGATGCGCCTCGTCCCGCTCCTGCCCGGCGACGATCGCGTGAAGCTGCTCGTGGCCATCGGCCAGCTGAGCCAACAAGAGCTGCAGGACGCCTACCGCGCCATCGACGCCTTCGAGGACGCCAACCGACAGCGGCCGCAGGACCGCGAGATCCTCGAGTCGCTGCTCGAGCTCTACAAGCAGACCAAGCAGGGCGGCCGCGCCGTCGAGGTGCTCGAGGAGCTCGTGCGCCTCGAGCCCGACGAGAAGGAGCGCGTGCGCCTGAACCACGCGCTCGGCGAGGTCTACCGCGACGAGCTGAAGAACGAGGCGCGCGCGGTGCAGTACTTCAACGCCGCGCTCGATCTCGATCCCACGTACATCCGCTCGTTCCAGGCCGTCGAAGAGATGCTGTCTGTGAACAAGAGCTGGAAGGGGCTCGAGGAGAACTACATCCGCATGCTGCAGCGCATCCCCGCCGAGCAGGGGACCATCAAGCGCGAGGTGTGGAAGAACCTGGCGGGCGTCTATCGCTACCGCCTGAAGGACGCGAACGGCGCCGCGCAGGCCTACATGGTGCTGCACAAGATGGAGCCGGACAACGTCGAGACGCTCGAGGCGCTCGCGGACCTGCTCGCGCGCGTACCGCAGAAGATCGACGACGCCATCGTCGCCTACCAGCGCCTGGTGCCGCTGCTGGGTGATCGTCCGCAGCGCGCCTTGCACGCGCTCGTGCGCCTCTACCACAACCGCCGCCTACCCGACCGCGCCTTCCTCGCGACCGCGTCGCTCAAGGTCATCGGCGACCAGATGCCCG
Source organism: uncultured Myxococcales bacterium (assembly GCA_964388085.1). Classification (GTDB taxonomy): domain Bacteria; phylum Myxococcota; class UBA727; order UBA727; family CAYLZW01; genus CAYLZW01. Next base: position 1,545 of record CAYLZW010000077.1, read on the forward strand.
ACGAGGCGAAGCTCTATCAGCACTACCTGAAGGCGCAGCCTCCCGAGCCGCGCGCGGCGCTGACGACGAAGCTGTGGGACGCGCTGCTCGTGCACCCGCAGGCGACCGGCCCCATCGCGGACATGAGCGATGTGCTCTGGCGCGCGGCCGCGCCGCTCCTGGCGACGCCCATCAAGGACTTCGGCCTCGACAAGAAGAAGCTGTGGCGACGAGAGGACCTCGACGCGCCGGTGCCGACCTTCTTCGTCACGCAGCTCAAGAAGGTGCGCGCGGTGCTCGGCCTCGGCCAGTTCGAGCTGTTCGTGAAGCACGCGGCGGCCGATCCGTTGAGCCTGCTCCCCGTCGACCGGCCGATCCTGGCGGTGGGCGAGGCGAACGAGGTGTTCCGCGAGATGCCGGATCGGCAGCTGCGGTTTTTGTGCGCGCGGCAGGTCGCGTATCTCCGTCGCAGCTTCGTGCTGCCGCGCGTGCTCGGCGCGCAGCGCTTCCAGGCGGCCATCGAGGCGGCCATCCGTCTCGTCGAGCCGCGCTATCCCGCGCGCAGCGATCCACGCGTGGTGGCCGAGTACGAGCGACTCCTACAGCGCGTCGGACCGGGCCTCGTGCCGGCGCTCAAGAGCCACGTGACGCTGCTGCTGCAGAGCAAGCAGGCCGTGAACGTGAAGCCCTTCCTCGAGGGGATGGAGCACACCACCATCCGCGCGGCGTATGTGACGACGGGGAACGTGGAGCTGGCGGCGCAGCTGTTGCGGCAGCCGGATCCGGGGCCGATGCCGCTGCCCTACGGCGCCAAGCTCAAAGAGCTGCTGCTCTTCGCCGTGAGCGACGCGAACTTCGAGCTGCGGCAACGCATCGGGACGGCGACACCATCGTGATGCTGGCCTCGCGCGCGCGCGAGCGATACGAGGTGATCCGGCGGCGACAGAACATCTCCGTCGCTGGCACGTTTTATTGCGGAGCGTGTTTGCAGCGCGGTTCGAAGACCGATGCAAGCGGACGCGGATGCCGTGCTCGACGCAGGGACGCAGGGATGACGTGCAGGGAAGGCAGCACAAGTCGGCGGTATACAAACGAATTTGACCCGTTCGCGGTCGCCTCGCTAACCTCTGCTCGTCCGTCGACGAGCCACTGGATCGCGCTCGCGCGGAGGGCCGATGAAGTTCGAGTGCGATAGCTGCCACGCGCAGTACATGATCGCCGACGAGAAGCTCGGCACCCGCGGCGTGAAGGTGAAGTGCAAGCGCTGCTCGCACGTCATCATCGTGCGTCCGGTGGCAGCGAGCGACGCCGGTGACGCGGACACCGCCGAGCGAGCGCGCGACACCTTCGTGGAGCGCACGCCAAACCAGGCGTCGCCGGACGACGGCGCCGACAAGGACGCCGGTCTCGAAGCCTTCGGCGCCTTTGGTGACGATCTCGACGACGAGCCCACGCGGGCGACCTTCGCCGCCGACACCGAGGTCGCGGGGGCGGACGCCTTCTCGGACACCGTCGCCGGCGCCGCGAGTGAACCTCGCCCCGCCGCGGCCGCCGAAGAGAGCACCGTCGTCGGACCGGCGCCGACGCTCGCCCCCGCGGAGGACGCAGGGCTGCCGGCCGACGAGGAGAACCCGTTCTTGAAGAAGGCGCCGCCCGCCGCGCCCGACTTCGGCGCGCTCGCCGGCGTGCAGGATGAGGGCGAGAGCCCGTTCCACGGGCTCTCGGACCTCGACGATGACGGCGGGGACGCGGACGAGGAAGAGGACGACGGCGCCACGCACGCGGACGGCCACGAGGCTTATCGCCCCGCCGCCCACGCCGGCGCCTCGGAGGAGGACGAGCGCGAGCTGGCGCCGCCGAACGACGACGACGCGGCTGACGAGCGCGACGAGCGCGACGAGCGCGCCGCGAGCGACGCCCCGCCCGACGACAAACAGGACGGGAGCCTGCGGATGGACTCGGAGCTCGACGCTGACCCCTTCTTTGGGGACGGCGGGGGCGACAGCGAGGACGAGCAAGCGCCGCCTCCGCCCGAGGCGGCGAACGACGCCGCGAGCTCACCGGACATGAGCGGCGCCGACGTGCCCGCGCCTCCACCGCCGGATGCGTTGCCCGCCCTGGCGGCCGACGACGGCGCGGGCAGCATGCCGGATGTCGGTGGTGGCGACGATCTCCTCGAGGGGGAGCTCATGGGCGCGTTCGGCGCCATGTTCGCCTCGGCCGACGAGGGCGGCGCCGAGCGAGGGCCGACGCAGGTGCTCGATCTCGGTCGGGTCGACCAGCTCCGCGCCGAATCGCAGCGCAGCGAGGTCGGCGGACCCTTCGGCGCGGGCGCCGTGCACGACCAGCTCGATCAGGACTTCGTCGGGCTCGGTGGGCAGACGCTCGAGGGCCCGGCGCTCACCTCGGACAGCCAGCTCGACGACGACGAAGGCGGCTGGCACGCGGCCATCGACGACGAGGACGTCGGCCCGCTGACGCTCCGCGAGGTGGGCGAGCACATCAAGACCGGCGGCGTCGATCGCGAGACCCTCGTGTGGCGCCCCGGGATGGAGGACTGGACCCCCGCGGGCGAGGTGCGCGAGGTGCGCCCGCTCTTCGACGCCGTGCCGATGCCGAGGATCGCGCCGTCGGGAGAGGGGGCCGCCAGGTTCGACGTGGGCGCGCCCATCGACGACATGGGGCCCTCGCCGTTCAGCAGCGCCGAAGGCAAAGCCGAGGGGCCGGATCCGTTCGGACCCATCGCCGGCTTCGACACCGACGACAACGATGGCGCCTGGCAGCCGCACGGCCTGACCGAGGTGTACCAGGCGGCGAACCTCGCCGAGGCCGCCGGTGGTCTCGGCGGTGGGGCGGCCCCGCAGGGCTCGTCGCCCGGCCTCGGCGCTGCGTCGCTCGATGACGACGACGACGGGGGTTGGAAGCCCGGCGCCGGCAGCGCGCTCGCGTCGCTCGTGAGCAGCGAGATCGAGCGCCTCGATACGCCCGGCTTCGGCGAGTCGAGCTTGCCGCCGGCGGCGGACGACTCGCTGTCGCTGGACCTCGAGAGCTCACCGCTCAGCGCGCTGTCGTCGGGTGGACTCGATCTCGCCGACGACGGGCCGGTCGGCGCCGGCTTCGGCGACGTGCCCACCGCGCCCGTGCCCGGCATGAGCGGCTCGCTCCCTCCGCAGCCGAGCCTCGCCGGCATGCCCATGGCGCCCTACGGCGGCGGCATGCCGCAGTCGGGCTTGAAGAACCCGCTCGTGCTCATCGCGGGCGTCGGCGGCACGGTCATCGTGCTGCTCTTCGTCGTCGTGCTGCTGCTGGTGTTTCGCGATCCGGCGGCCCCCGTCGTCGCGCAAGCGCCCGCCGCGCCCGCACCCGCGCTCGTGCCCGGTGCGGCGGCGGGTGCGGCAGCCGGCGCCGTGGACCCCGCGGTCGGGGGCGCTCCCGCCGCCGCCGCCGCCGCCGCGACGACGCCCGAGCCGGCGGCCCAGGAGGAGCCGGCCGCCGCGGCGCGCGAGACGCCCGAGGCGGCCGCCGCCGCGGACGCGCCGGCGAAGGAGCCCGCCGAAAAGGCTGACGAGCCGAAGGTGGAGAAGGCGGACAAGCCCGACAAGGCGCCCTCGCGCGTCGCTGCGGCGCAGAAGCGACCGGAGAAGCGCGCCGAGCGGCGCGTGCAGCGTCGACAGCAACCGCGCCAGCAGCCGAAGCCTCGCGTACAGCAGGTCAGGCGCACGCGGGACTGCGATCCCGTGCTCGATCTCGACTGCGACGACAAGCCTCTGCGCAGCGCGTCCTCGCGTTCGCAAAAGCGCGAGCTGACCCCGTCCGACGTGCTGTCGGTCATCAAGCGCAACCTGCGATCGGTGAACGCGTGCTCGGCGAAGTACCAGGCGAAGGGTACGCTCAAGATGGAGTGGCGCATCCTGAAGTCCGGCAACACGAGCAGCGTGCGCGTGGCGACGCCGAAGTTCGCCAACACCCCCGTCGGGGACTGTGTCGAGAGCGCCATCAAGCGGTGGAAGTTTCCGGCGTTCAGCGGCAAGCCGCCGCCGCCGGTGAAGTTCCCCTTCAAGCTGAAGGGCTGACCCGCACGTAGCGCTGCGCGAGCGGACCAGCGATAGTCACCGCTGAGGGCGCATGAGCAGCGAGCGAGAAACGTCGTCGTCAGCGAAGCCGCGGCCGCCTGCCGGTCGCGCGCCGGGCGATGATCGCCGCAGCCGTGCTCGCGGCGAAGGCGCGACCGTGCTGACGCTGTCGGAGCTCGAGGCCATCCGCCTGCTGCTGCGCGGCGGCTCGGTCATCGACTGGTACCGTCTGAACCTCGAGAGCGAGGACGAGACGCGGGCGTTCTTTCACTTGCTCGAGGGCGATCCCGACGATCCGGTGGACCTCGACCGCATGGCCGAGCTGCGCGCGCGCGCTGCCGAGTATCTGACGTCGACCATGGGCTACCGGCTGCCGGGCGACATCCTCGCGTGCCCGCCCTTCGAGCTGTTCGCCTACGCGAGCGAGCGCCGCGGTCGACGACGAGACCGCTTCTACGCCTGCCTGCTGCTGAAAGCGATGCACATCCTCTTGCACATCGAGGCGCGCGAGCTGCGCTATCGCCTGCCGTTCTCGCAGTCCGCCATCGCGGGCCTCATGCAGCAGAAGGTCGACGCCTTCGCGCGCACGCTCGAGCGCGAGGGCTTTCCGCTCGTCCACTACGTCGGCGGCGAGAAGTCCCTCACGAGCCTCATCACGAAGCTGCTGGTGAAGAAGGAGCACCACGCGGCGGCCATCCATGATCGCGTGCGCTTCCGCTTCGTCGTCGAGCGCGAGGGTGATCTGGTGCCGCTCTTGTACGAGATGACCACCCGGCTGCTGCCGTTCTCGTACGTGGTCCCCGGCCAGACGGTGAACCATCTGGTGAACTTCGCGGCGCTCATCGAGAGCCACGAGGCCTATCGCAAGCGCTACGACGAGTTCCAGGTGGAGCTCGCGCACGAGGAGCAGCGCGCGCACAAGCTGAACGAGTTCTCCGGCGCCACCTACCGCGTCATCAACTTCGTCGTCGACGTGCCCATCCGCGTGCCGGACGCCGTGCTCGCGGGCGCGAGCGGCATCGACGGCCTCGGCCGCGTGATCTTCAGCCTGGCCGAGTTCCAGGTCGTCGACGAGCGCTCCGAGGCGGAGAACCAGGCGGGCGACAACCGCCACGATCTCTATAAGGGCCGGCAGCTCACCAAGGTGCGTGAGCGCCTCGAGCGGGGCCTGCGCGGCGTCAAGCTCGACGACGACGGCGCGAGCGCGGGCTGAGCCCGACGTGCGACGCGCGACTCACTCACTCTCTAGCTGACGATCTCCTCGGGCGGCGGCTCACGCCGGCGCTCGGCGCTCGGCGCTGCTCTCGTCACCGCTCGCTCCTGGTACGCGCGCTCCTCGAGCTGCTGGCGTGCGTTCAGGCGGTGCTGCTGTTCGAGCAGGTCCTCGAGGGTGCGCGCGGGCAGAAACGGCGCCACCCGCAACAGCAGCTCTCCCGTCGCGGTGGCGTCGTCGAGCGCGCGGTGCGGCCGATCGAGGCTGACGCCCCAGCGGCGGGAGGCGTCCGCGAGCTTCTTGCCCGGCTTGAAGCGGTCGACCTCTCGAATGAACACGAGCGGGTCCACCCACGGCAGGGCCGGCATGGACAGCGTCGCGCGTGCGAGCTCCCGCGCGAGGAACGCGCTGTCGAAAGGCGCGTTGTAGGCGGCGACGAAGTCCACCCCGGCCATGGCGTCGAGCAGCGCGGGCGCCACCTCGGCGAAGGGCCGCTCGTTCGCGAGCATTTCGTCGCTGATCCCGGTGATGCCGGCGCACTCCGCGGGCATGGGCTCGTCGATGCGGCAGAGCGACTGAAAGCGCGCGGTCTCCTTGCCGCGCTCCACGCGCACCCAGGCGACCTCGATGACGCGATCGCGCAGCGCGTCGAGGCCGGTGGTCTCCGTGTCGAGGGCCAGGAAGCTGAGGTCCGTCCAGGGCAGGTCGCGCGCCGCGTTCAGCGACACCAAGGAGGGCGGCACGGGCGAGGCGGGCAGCGCGCGAGACCCCAGCAGCTTCCGCAGCTCCGCTTCGAGGGCCCGCGCCTGCTCGTCGTCGAGCGTGGCTTGTATCAGCAGCCGGCGTGGCGCGCGGCCGGTGCGCGGGGCGGGCGCGGGAGGCGGCTCGGCCTCGTCCGGGAGGGACGGCCCGGGCGCGGCGGGGGGCGGGAGATCGTCGTCGTGGCTCACAGGGAAGCCCAGCATGGCAGAGACCGCCCGCCGCCAGGCAGCGGGTCTCGATCGAAGGGGGGCAGGGGAGGTCATGGCTGCGTCCGGGACGGGTTGTAGTCGGCGGCCGCTGATGGAACCTCGGGGGGGTGGCCACGTCCGCACCTTCACCATCCGTCTCGGACCTCGAGAAGTTGCGCGCGTTCTCGAGCGCCGCCGCGCGTCATCTGTCAGCACAGCCGCGCCTCGCCCGCACGATCACGCGTCCGCCTTCGCTCGTGCGCGTGGCCGAAGCCTGCCGCGCGGCGACGAGCGAACGCACGGGTCGGCTCTTGCGCCAGCTTCGCAAGCGGATGTTCCTGCACACCGCGCTGCACGAGCTGAGCGGCGGATCCCCGCTCGAGAGCGCGCGGCTGTGGAGCGACTTCGCGGACGTCGCCATCGCCGCCGCAGACGCCTCGGTCTACCGGGAGCTGTGCGCGCGCCACGGCACCCCCCGTCGTCAGGACGGCGTCGAGATCGGCCGGAGCGTCTTCGGGCTCGGCAAGCTCGGCGCCCGGGAGCTCAACCCCTCGAGCGACGTCGATCTTCTGTTCGCCTACGAGACCGACGGCGGCGAGTGCCACGGCGCGCGCGCGAGCGACATGACGGTGCACGAGCTGTTCGTGCGCTGGGTGCGCGGCGTGCGCGAAGTGCTCGGCGACCTCGACGAGGACGGCTTCGTGTTTCGCGTGGACCTCGATCTCCGGCCCGAGGGCACGACGGGGGCGCTCGTGAACAGCGCCGACGCGCTCGAGAGCTATTACGAGCGCTTCGGCCGCACCTGGGAGCGGGCGGCGCTCACCCGCCTGCGCCCCCTCACCGACGTCGCCGGCACGGGCAGCGCCGTGGTCGAGCGCCTGCGTCCCTTCGTGTTCCCGCGCACCATCGATCTGCGCTGGATCGACGAGCTCGCGAGCATGAAACAGCGCGTGACGGCCGCGGCCTCTCCCGAAGGCTTCGACGTCAAGCGCGGCGAGGGCGCCATCCGGGAGGTGGAGTTCATCGTCCAGGCGCTCCAGCTCGTGCACGGCGGGCGGAATCCGCGGCTCCGCTCGGGCAGCACCGTGGAGCTGCTCGACGAGCTGCTCGCCATGGGGCTCTTGCCGCACCGCATGGCGAGCGAGCTGCGGGACGCCTACATCGCGCTGCGCCGCATCGAGCACGCGCTGCAGTACGAGAGCGATCGGCAGACCCAGCGGCTGCCGAACGAAGGCCCCACACGAGAGCGCGTCGTCTCCGCCGTCAGGCCGTTCATCGTGCCGCCGCGCGCGCGTCGCATGTCGTTCGACGACGCGCTGCACAAGCACCGGGAGCGGGTGCACCGGGTGTTCTCGGCCATGCTCGGTGAGCACCGCGACGCGCCCTCGGCGAGCGCCGAGAAGGCCCTCGAGCGCACGCGCCCCGACGAGGACCGAAAGCGCGCGCTGGAAGCGCTGCACCTGACGCCACCCGACGACGCCTTGCGCCTGTTGCGCTTGCTCGAGCGGCGGCCGAGCTCGCCCTTCTCGCCCGCGCTGCTCGCGTCACGCTCGGGGCTGTCCGGGCTCGCGCCGCGCTTGCTCGACGACGTCGCCGAGAGCCCGGATCCCATGGCCGCGCTCTCGCGCCTGCCGGAGCTGTTCTCGGGCTTTTTGCACCAGTCGTTCTATGAGCGCCTGGCGAACGATCGTCGGCTGTCGAGCCTGCTCGTGCGCGTGCTCGCCGTGAGCGCGCCGCTGTCGCGGCTCTTGCAACGCCAGGCGGGGCTCGAGGCCGTGCTGTTGCATGGCGCGAGCAGCGGGCGCACCTCGCGCGCGAGCTTCCTCGAGGAGCTGCACCAGGGCGAGAACGACGAGGAGACGCGGCTGACGCGCATGCGCCGCGTGCAGGGTCGCGTGGTGCTCGCGACGGGGCTCGCGTTCCTGGCCGGGCGCACGGACGTCGTGCAGGTCGGCCATCGGCTCTCGACGCTGGCGGACGCCATCCTCGAGGAAGGGCTCGACCTCGCGCGCACCAAGGTAGGCCGGCGCTTCGGCGAGCCGCCGGGCGCGCGCTTCGGCATCTTCGCGCTCGGCCGCCTCGGCAGCCGGGAGCTCGGCTTCTTCGCCGACGTCGACATCGTGTTCGTCTACGACGCCGCCGGCATGACGTCGGGAGCGCGCTCGATCTCGGCCAGCGAGTGGGCCGCGAAGGTCGCGCAGCAGGTCATCTGGTCGCTGAGCGCGCCCCTGCCGGAAGGGCGCTGTTATGAGGTGGACACGAGGCTGCGGCCGAGCGGCAACCAGGGGCCCCTCGTCACCGGGCTCGAGGCCTTCGCGCGCTATCACGACGCACGCGCGGAGCTGTGGGAGCGGCAGGCCCTCTTGCGGCTGCGGCCGGTGTGCGGCGATCGCGAGCTGCTCTCGGCGGTGGCGCGGAACGCTCGACGAGCGGCGCAGCGAAAGCCGCCCGAGCGGCTCGGCATGCAGCTCCTCGACATGCGCGCGCGCATGGTGCTCGAGCGCGGGGCGCCGAGCGGGACCATCGACGTGAAGATGGGCGAGGGCGGGCTCAGCGACATCGAGTTCGCCGTGCAAGGCTCGCTCTTGCAGCACGCCGCTGAACACCCGGAGCTGCTGACGTCGTCGACGCGGCGTGCGCTGCGCCGCTTGCGGCGGGCCGGGCTCGTGCGCGAGGAGCACGCGCGTGTGCTCGAGCAGGCCTTCGAGCGCCTGAGCGGCGTTCGAGAGGCGCTGACGCTGATGGACGACAAGAAGGGCGGCGTCGTGTCGCCGAGCGATCGCCGGCTCGAGCTGCTCGCGCGCGCGTGGCCGGGCGCCGCCGGGCTCCTCGAGGGAGACGCGCCGCGGGCGGCGGAGCAGGTCTTCACCGCGCTCGCCTTCGAGGCCGCTCGCGTGCGCGAGGTCTCGCATCGGGTGCTGGTCCGCTTGTCGTAGCGCCGTCGACGAGGGCGCGGCGCTGGCACGCACGGTGCTTTCCACGACAACGCGGCGTGTGCGTCCGTACGTCGTCGTGCGCATAGGTATGAGCCCCAGGCGGTCTCCGTCCCCACTCTGCCGTGCCTCGACGAGGCGCGCGGCCACGCCCCGTGGCGAGGGGACGCGCCTTGGCCGAGGCGACGGTTCGGATCGGCGGGGTGGGGAGCGCGGATGTACGAGGGTGTAAGTCGGTTCACGACCGCCGTCGGCACCATCGGTCTGACGGACCTCCTCGACGTGGCCGTCGTCGCCCTCCTGCTGTACATCGGCGTCGCCTGGTTCCTGCGCTCCCGCGCGCGCTTCGCCCTCGTCGCGCTGGCGGCGTTCGGAGCGCTCTACCTCCTGTCGCGCGCGTTCGACATGTACCTGACGAGGCTCGCCTTCCAGACGGTGGTCACGGTCGTGCTCGTCGGCGCGGTGGTCATCTTTCAGGACGATCTGCGCCGCGCGGCCGAACGCCTGACGACGAGGACCTGGTTCCCGAGGAACCACAGCTCCTATCGCGATGACAGCGCGTGGGTGGACGTGCTGGTCGAGTGCTGGGCGACGCTCTCGCGCGAGCGCATCGGCGCCCTGTGCGTCCTGAAGGGCAACGACCACATCGAGCATTACCTGAGCGGCGGCATCCCGCTCGGCGGCAAGCCGAGCACGCAGCTGCTCTTGAGCCTGTTCGATCCGCGCTCGCCCGGCCACGACGGGGCCGTGGTCATCCACCGCGGCCGCGTCGCCCGCTTCGGCACCCACCTGCCGCTCTCCACCAACGTCGACGACAGCGGCTGGCTCGGGACCCGTCACGCCGCGGCGCTGGGGCTCGCCGAGCGCACGGACGCGCTCATCCTCGTCGTCAGCGAAGAGAGCGGACGCATGCGCATCGCGGAGGACGGCAAGCTGGTCGAGGTCGAGTCGGTGGAGCCGCTGAAGGCGCGCATCGAAGAGTTCCTCCGGCGCGTGCAGCCGCCGGCCGAGGAGCGCACGAGGCGCGTGCTCTCCGCCTTCACGCGTAACCTACCCCTGAAGGCGGGCGCGGTGCTGGCCGCGGCCGCGCTCTGGGTAGGCGTCGTCGGCGTCGATCGGGAGCCCGCGCTGCGCACGATCTCGGTACCCATCGCGCTCACGAGCGTCCCCGAGGGCTGGGACATCGCCCGCCAGGAGCCGCTCGCCGCCCGCGTGACCTTGTCGGGCAGCGCCGCGGCGTTCCGCGTGCTCGAGCCCGACGAGGTCACCCTGCAGCTCGACATCCCCGACCTGAAGGACGGTACGCAGGCGATCCCGCTCGATCGCTCGTCGCTGCGGGTGCCGAACGATCTCGCCGTGCGCGGCATCGAGCCGAACCGCGTCATCGTCGAAGCCCACCGCATGGTGCAGCTGCGCCTGCCGGTGCGGCCGACGTTGATCGGCCAGCTGCCGGCCACCCTGAAGCTCGTCAGCGTCACGGTGCTGCCCGACACCGTGACGATCGTCGCCCCCCGCCAGCGCGCCTCGGAGCTGAAGCACATCCTCACCGAGCCGGTCGACATCGCCGCGATCTCGGAGGCCGGACCCGTCGAGCGCTCGCTCATGATGCCCACCGGCGTGCGCCTCGTGGAGGGCGCGCCGAGGTCCGTGCAGGTGCGCATCGACGTCGAGCGCCAAGGACCGACCTGAGGCGGGGGCCACGGGCGAGCCATGCGCGTCGGGCCGCGCGTCGCGCGCCTGTTCCTCGTCGCGGTCCGCGCCGGCGGCTGCTACACCACGCCATGGGCCGCGTGCACTTGCTCGAGCTCGAGGACCAGCGCTGGTTCCCCTCTCGCCTGCGTGGCTGGGTCGTCGACCAGCTCAGCTTCGTCGAGGATCTGGTCGACGCCTACCGCCCGATCGTGCCGCTCGTGGAGGAGCTCATCGGAGCCCCGGGGCCGGCCCGCGTGGTCGATCTCTGCTCCGGTTCGGGCGCGGCGCCGGCGGCGCTCAAGCGCGCGCTCGACGAGCGCGGCGTGCCCTGTGACGTCGTGCTCACCGACCTCTATCCGAACCTCGACGCCTTCCGCTCGCGCGAGGCGGACGGCGTGCTGCACATCGACGAGCCCGTGGACGCGACGAGGCTGCCCGACGAGCTCACCGGCGTGCGCACGCTGTTCAACGGCTTCCACCACCTGCCGCCCGCTCCCGCCAAGGCGCTGCTCGAGGACGCGGCGGCGAAGCGGCAGCCGATCATCATCGTCGAGACGGTGGGACGCAGCCTGCGCTCGTTCCTGCTCGTGTGCGCGATTACCGCCGGCACGTTCGTGTTCGCGCCCTTCGTGCGGCCGTTCTCCCTCGGGCGCCTGTTCTTCACCTACGTCGTACCCGCCGTGCCGTTCGTGGTGTTCTTCGACGGCATGGTCTCGTGCCTGCGCGTGTACTCGCCGGCGGAGCTGCGCGCCATGACGAGCGAGGTGTCGAGCGATCGCTACGCCTTCGAGGTCACGCGGCCGAAGGTACCCTACGCGCCCTTTCGGCACCTGGTCTTCGTGGGGCGCCCCCGGGGCTGAGCGAGGGCCGCGCCGCGTCAGCCGTCGCTGACCTTCATCTTCGACTGGCCCACCTGCACCACGTCGCCCGGCTGCACGTCGATGTCGCTCACGTGCGCGCCGTTCACCTTGGTGCCGTTGGTGCTCATGAGGTCCGCGACCGAGATGCCGCTGTCGTCGACGAAGATGAGGGCGTGCGTACGGCTGACGGAGCCGTCTTTCAGCAGGATGTCGGGGCCGCGCCGCTTGAAGCGCGTGCGCACGCCGCGGTCGGCGCGCGCCTCCAGCATGCCCTCTACGACGGCCTGCTGATCGGCGTCGAGCACGCGGTCGCCCTCCTTGTTCATCTGCACCGTGGACTCGGTGTCGTCGCCGGCGCGGCCGAGGACGCGGTAGGTCCCCACCTCCACCGTGTACCGCATGCCCTCCTCGGGGCCGCTCAACACCTCGAGGTCGACGAAACGCGCCATGCGACAGGCCTCCCGCAGACAGAGCTAGCACGCTCTCGGCTCGCTACGCGAGGGCCCGCGAGCGTGTATGTTCGGTGCCGATGAACGCCCGCACCGCGCTCGTGGTCGAAGACGACGACGCCATCCTGGACTTCGCGCGCGACCTCCTCGAGCAGGAGGGCTTTCAGGTCGTGGCCATGAAGGACGGCGACGCGGCGCGCCGCTCCCTCGAGCGGCGCCTGCCCGACGTCATGATCACCGATCTCCTGCTGCCGACCCTCGGGGGCTTCGAGCTGCTCAGCGCCCTCAGGGAGATGCCGGGCGGCGCCGAGGTCCCCGTCGTCGTCATGACGGGCATCTATCGCGGCTCGCGGCACAAGCGCTACGCCGAGGAGCGCCTCGGCGTGAAGGCGTTCCTGCACAAGCCCGTCGGCGCGAGCGCGCTCGCCGCGGCGGTGCAGGGCGCGCTCGGGCACGACTATCCCGGGCGTGACCGCCGCAAGAAGCGGGCGCCCGCGGCCCTCAAGGTGCCCGTCGCCGATCCGCTCGCGGGGCCGGAGTCGCGCCACGAGCGCGACGAGGTGGAGCGTCAGGCGAAGCACTTCCGAAACGCGCGCACCGCTCGCGGCAACCTCAAGCACAAGCGCTTCCCCGAGGTGCTGAGCCAGCTCTATCGCTGGCGCGCGACCGGCGCGCTGCTGCTCAAGCGGGAGCGCGTGAAGAAGATCGTCTACCTGAAGGACGGCTACCCCATCTTCGTGAAGTCGAACCTGCTCTCCGAGTGCCTCGGCCGCGTGCTCGTGCGCGAGCGCATGATCTCCGAGGCGGACTGCGAGCAGAGCCTCGAGGCCATGAAGAAGAAGAAGCGGCAGCAGGGGACGCTGCTCATCGAGATGGGCGCCATCTCGCCGCACAACCTCGTGTACGCGCTGCAGCTACAGCTCGAGACCAAGCTGTTCGACATCTTCAGCTGGCCCGACGGCGAGTACCAGTTCAACGCCCGGATCGACATCCCGCCGCAGGCCGTTCACCTCGACATGTCGCTCGTCACCATCGTGTACGAGGGCGTCCGCCGAGGCTTCTCGGGAGAGCTGCTCAAGGACCTGCTCACGCCTTTCGAGCAGAGCTTCCTCGCCGTGCACCCCGATCCGCTGCACCGCTTTCAGGACATCGCGCTCGAGGCCGACGAGCGCAAGGCCGTCGCGCTCGTCGATGGCCGGCGCACCCTCGAGCAGATCATCGAGCGCTCGAGCCTGCCGCTCAGCCAGGCGCGGCAGCTGCTCTACGCGTTGATGGCGGCGGAGATGATCCAGCCGCACGCGCGCCGCGCGAAGAAGAAGGACCCCCTCGAGCTCGCCTCGCCCGGCCGGGCCACGCCGCCGCCGCTGTCGTCGAGCAAGCTGCAACAGCAAGCGACGGCGCGCGCCAAGGCGCCGTCCACGAAGCTCGTCTCCGGCAGGTCGCGCGCCGAGAGGGCCGCCGGCGGGCAGGGCGCGGACGGCGCGGAGACGACGGGGGACATCCGCCTCAGCGACGTGTTGCCGCGGCGCGGAGGCCTCGACGGTATGAGCGTCAGCGAGCTGCGCGCGCGCCTGTTCGAGCGCGCCAAGGAGCTGAAGAAGCAGTCGCTGTTCGAGGTCCTAGGCGTGTCACGCAGCGCCAGCGACGACGAGATCCGGCGCGCGTACTTCGCGCAGGTGCGCGACTTCCACCGCGACCGGCTGCCCGGCGGCGCGCCGGCGGACGCCCGCGCGCTCGCGGAGCAGATCGAGACGGCCCTCACGAGCGCCTACGACACCTTGAGCGATCGCGCCGAGCGAAAGCGTTATGAGAAGTCGCTCGACGCCGCCGCCTTCGGGCAGGTCACCGACGACGTGGGCAAGATCCTCGCGGCCGAAGGGCGCTTCCGCCGAGGCTGCCTCGCGCTCGAGCGGCGCGAGTGGGACAAGGCCGAGACGCTGTTTCGCGAGGCGGTCGGGCTCTACGCGGACGAGGGAGACTTCCTCTCCCACCTCGGCTGGGCCATGTTCCAGCGCGCAGAAGGCGACGATGACGTCGTGCAGGAGGCCGAGCGGCACCTGCAGGAGGGCCTCCAGAAGAACCCGCGCAGCGAGCGTGGCTGGCTCTTCCTCGGGCAGCTCATGAAGGCGACGGGGCGCGGCAGCGAGGCGCAGCGGCAGTTCGAGGGGGCGCTTCAGTGCAACCCCGACAGCAAGGAGGCGCTATACGAGCTGCAGCTCCTCGCGGAGCAGCGCGGGAGGCAGCGCGTGAAGGGCGGAGCACGGTGAGCGTCGAGCGACCGGCACCTCGGGGATGGAGGCGCGCGCGTTCGTGAGCGCGAACGCCCGCCGCCTGTTCCTCCGCGAGCTCCAGGACATGGAGCTCACCCTCATGCGCGCCGCGGTCGCCGATCCGACCTGGCTCGCGCCCCACGACGAGGCCGCCCTGCGCTGGGCGCTGTCCCTCGCGCGCGTGTCGAGCGTGTCCGTGAGCGATCCGCCCGGCCGCGAGTACGTGGAGCTCGGCCACGCCACCGACGGCTACCGTCGTCGGCTGCACGAGCTGCTCGGCTACTGCATCAGCTCCGATCGCGTGAACCGCGAGGCCCTGCGCACGCAGATCAGCCGCGTGCGAAAGCTCGCGGCCGAGGAGCGCGGGGAGCTGTTGAAGCTCTACGGCAGCCGCTTGCCCGCGAAGGCCCTCGACCGCGCCGTGCGTCGTCGTCCGCTCGCGCTGGTGCTCGGCGGCGGCGGCGGCACCGGCTACGTCTTCCTCGGCGCCATGGCCGAGCTCGAGGACGCCGGCCTCGACGTGTCGCTCATCTCGGGGACGAGCATGGGCGCGATCCTCGGCGCCTTCCGCTGCCGCACGAGAGAGTTCTCCCTCGCCGGCGTGCGCCACATCATCGAGCGCCTCAGCTGGCGCAAGGTGTTCCGCTTCCTCGACACCTCCAGTCACTTTGGTCTGCCGGCGACGCTGAAGCTGTATCTGCGCGAGGTCATCGGGCACGAGTTCGAGCGCGACGGCAGGTTCCTGACGCTGCAGGACCTCGAGATCCCGCTGCGCGTCACCGTCGCCGGGCTCGCGGGCGGCGAGGCGGCCGAGGATCCCGAGCGCTACGCGCACCTCCTCGATGAGGCGGTGCTCGACATCCGCCGCTTCCGCCAGCGCGCCGCGGGCATCGCGCGCGCGCTCACCGACATCACGCGGCAGCCGGTGCGCCCGCTGTACCTCGGCGGGGACGAGCTCACCAAAGAGTTCGACGTGCTCGACGCCATCGGCTTCTCGTCGGCGGTGCCGGGCGTCATCCACTACGACATCCTGCGCGACGATCCGCGCATGATCGAGCTCTGCCGGCACCTGCTCGCGCGCGACGGCGTGTTCCGGCTCGTCGACGGTGGGCTCGCGGACAACCTGCCGGCGCAGGAGGCCTGGCGCGCGGTGCAGAGCGGCGCCATCGCCGAGCGCGATCCCTTCGTGCTCGCGCTCGACAGCTTCGCGCCCCGGCTGACCACGCGACATCTGCTTTTTTTGCCGCTCATGCGGCTCGCCGCCGAGAACACCCGCGCGGGTAGGCAGGCAGCGCACCTGACGCTCACCTTCAAGAACGTCCTGTCGCCGCTCAGCGTCGTGCCCACGCCGGACGAGTTCGTGCGCGCCATCGAGAGCGGGCGGCAGGAGACGATGCCGCTGGTGCCGCTCATTCGGAAGATGGTAGGCCCAATACCGGACCCGCCCGGTATCCTGACCGAGCTGGACGGCGCCGGCGTCGCTTGAGCCGCAGCCACAACAGGGAGGCCTCGTGGAAGAGAAGACCCGCACCTCGACCAGCACGAGCGGGAAGCCGCAGTTTGACGAGGTCCCCGAGGTCTTCGCCGACAGCCGCGTGTGGATGGACGGTGAGCTCGTCAGCGGCAAGGACGCGAACGTGTCCATGATGACCTACACGCTCCACTACGGCCTCGGCGCCTTCGAGGGCATCCGCGCGTACGAGGGCGAGGGCGGCTCCTACGTGTTTCGTCTGCGTGAGCACATCGAGCGCCTGTACTCCTCCTCGCGCATGGTGCTCATGGACGTGCCCTACAGCGTGGATGACGTCGTCAAGGCCTGCGTCGAGACGCTGCGCGCGAACCACCTGAAGAGCGGCTACCTGCGCCCCATCTCGTTCGTGGACGATGGCAAGCGCGGCCTCGGCGCGTCCAACAACCGCGTGCGCGTCGCCGTCGCGGCCTGGGCGTGGGGCGCGTACCTCGGCGAGGAGAACCTCGTGCGCGGCATCCGCGCGTCGGTGTCGAGCTGGCTGCGCATGAGCGCGCGCTCGTTCTTGCCGAAGGGCAAGCTGTGCGGGCAGTACGTCAACAGCATCCTCGCCAAGCGCGAGGCCGTGCTCGGCGGCTACGAAGAGGCCATCCTGCTCGACGAGCAGGGCTTCGTGTCCGAGGCGTCGGGCGAGAACATCTTCATCGTCAAGGACGGGCGCGTCCTCACGCCGCCGAAGAGCTCGCCGATCCTCGAGGGCATCACGCGCGACAGCGTGCTGAAGCTGGCCGCTCACCTCGGCATCCCCGTCGAGGAGTCCACCTTCACGCGCGGGCAGCTCTACAACGCCGACGAGGTGTTCTTCACGGGCACGGCGGCCGAGGTTACGCCCGTGCGGGAGATCGACGGCCGCCCCATCGGCGCCGGCAAGCGCGGCCCGCTCACCGAGCGCCTGCAGGCCCTCTACTTCGACGTCGTGCGCGGCAAGGAGCCCGCCTTCGCCGAGTGGCTCACGCCCTACGAGGCCTGAAGCGACCGAACCACCCCGGGTCAGCGCGTTTCGTGCGCGAAGCGCGGCGCTCGGCGTATGCTCTGCCCCCTGAAGGGGGTTGCATGACCTTGCACCGGCTGCGCTCGATCGTCCGTCACGCTCGTCTTCCTCTGTCGCTGTCGCTCGCGCTCCTCGCCGGCGTGGCTTGCAAGCCGGGCGCGCAGGACATGTGCGAGCGCTACGCCAAGGCGCAGTGCCGCTTCCAGTACGGCTGCTGCAACGCCGCCGAGCGGCAGGAAGTCCAGCAGGGCCTCACCTTCACGCACCACAACGAAGAGACCTGCGTCGAAGAGCTGACCAAGGCGATCTGCGCCGCCTTCGCGACCTACAGCGACGCCGAGCAGCAGGGGCGCGTGATCTGGGATCACGAGGTCGCCGGCGCGTGCCTCGGCGAGATGGAGAGCGCCGCGGGGAGCTGCGACGCCGAGACGCTGTTGAACGGCGGCGGGCTCTCGGACGAGTGCAACATCGACGCCTTCGCCACCGGCGCCGTGGAGGACGACGGCACCTGCTACCAGACCTTCGAGTGCGCCAACGAAGAGGCCGTGTGCGTCCCGAACGAGGCCGAGGACGAGGACGAGGTGCTCGTCAGCGCGAAGGGCACGTGCACGCCGCCGCCCGGCGTGGGCGACGAGTGCCCCGACTTCGTCTGCGCCGAGTCGGCCTGGTGTGACCTCCGAGAAGACCCGCCGACGTGCAAGGCGAGCAAGCCGAACGGCGAGCCCTGCGACAGCGCGCTCGAGTGCGACAGCGGCGTCTGTAGCTTCGCGACGGGCGCGGGCGAGTGCGCGGCGAAGAAGCCGGACGGCTCCCCCTGCTTCTCGGACCTCGAGTGCGCCAGCGAGTTCTGCGACGAGGTCGCCGGCGCGTGCGACGCGAAGCGCCCCGTGGGCGAGCCCTGCGTCGACAACGCCGCCTGTACGTCCGACTACTGCAACGCGGCGATCGGGGAGTGCGCGCTGCTCGGCGACGACGTCGACATCACCTACGACATCTGCAGCGCGACGGAGCAGTAGCCCCGGCGGGCGACCAGCCCCCGCTGCGGCGAGGTGCAAAATCTGCGGGTTGACGCATTGCAGCGTCGAAATTCATTAAAGATCCTTTGACAGCACCCCTTGCGCTTTTTAAAGCCCGCCCCGCCTCCTCGACGAGGGGGCTGCGTCCTGTCGACTGAGCTTGCGCCGTACGGCGCGGGGAGTCGAAGTCAGCCGACAGGACCTCGGGGGGGATCCTCGAGCACCGCGAGTCACTTGCTGCACCCGTTCCTCTGGGGAGCGTCGGGTGGCGGCAGCGGGGCCTCTGTGAGCCCCGACTAGGAGCTCTGGAACGATGTCTTTCGATTTTGATGATTTCGATGTCCGCTCTCGCTTCATCGACCTCGACGACAAGACCGACGAGCTGAACGCCCTGCTCGCCGACATGCCGGAGGAGCGCGAGGCGTTCGATGAGCGCTGCAAGATCGCCTACATCCACCACGACTGTGCGCTCGACGGCGTCGTGCTCACCTACCACGAGCTGCGCGCCGCGGTAGATCGCAAGATCATGAGCGACTCGGCGCTCTTGCCGGCCTACCAGGAGATCAAGAACCACTGCGAGGCCCTCGAGGTCATCCAGGACCACTGCCGCGTCGAGCTCGGCAACGCGTCGCGCGCGCGCAACCCCAAGGTCACCGTGCCGCTCGTCTACGACCTGCACGTCCTGCTCAGCAAGGATCTCCCGCGCAAGACCCCCGGAGCGTTGCGCAAGGACATGCCGCTGCACCGGACGTACTTCCACGACATCGCCGATCCCGACGAAATCCCGCAGGGGCTCGAGCGCGTCTGCGACATGGTCGGCGACTCGGACTTCCGCACGCAGCACGCCATCAACCAGGCCTGCTTGTTCCACCACGGCTTCATGCAGGTCTTCCCGTTCAGCGACGGCGCCGGCAAGGTCGGCCGCCTGCTGATGAACTACTTCCTGATGCGCGCGGGCTATCTCCCCTCGGTGATCCACGCCTGCGATCGCCAGCGCTACTATGAGGCGCTCAAGCAGGGGCCCGAGGCGCTGCGCCTGCTCATCATCGACAGCATGGACGCCGCCCTCGAGGCCGGCCTCCGACACCTCAACGAGCGCTTCCGCACCCGCCGCACGCCCGAGCGTCGTCGTATTTTTGGGACGTGAGCCGCCGTCGCTGAGCCAGGGTCGGTACGACGAGGGC
Organism: uncultured Myxococcales bacterium; assembly: GCA_964388085.1. GTDB lineage: Bacteria > Myxococcota > UBA727 > UBA727 > CAYLZW01 > CAYLZW01. The sequence goes on from CAYLZW010000077.1 coordinate 20,683, forward strand.
GTCGAGCGATCGGCGCCCTCCGTCGTTTTGCCGCGGTTTTCTAAGCGTTTCTGAGCCTTTCGAATCCCTTCAGGCATTGACACCCGAGCGCCCGACGGGGAAAACCCGAACCCGCACCTCACGCCGCGTGGCGTCGTCCAAGGAGATCTCAGATGGCGAAGGGCTCCTCTCAGCCCGAGAACACGCAGGGCATCAGCGGGTACTCGCGCGGCGCGAAGCGTGAGTCACCGATCGCTGCGATCCTGCAGATCCTCGTCGCTGTCGCCGCGGCCGGTGGACTTCTCTTCTGGTACTACGGGAACGTCGAGAAGAAGAAGGCCGTCGCCGATCTGCGCACGAAGGCAAACGAAGCGGCCCGCGGCGACGACGCTCCGGCGTTGCTCGCGGCGATGAAGTTCTTCGAAGAGATCCCGCAGCACGGCGTCACCATCGAGGGTGACGAGAAGGCGCTCGCGCAGATGGCCGAGCTCACCGCGCAGCTCTACCAGGCGTACGGCCTCCAGGAGATG
>CAYLZW010000078.1:0-21110 GCA_964388085.1 uncultured Myxococcales bacterium
CTCGCGGCTGACGTCGGGGCCGTGTCCGCCCTTCTTGCCCGCGACCTTGTCGATCTCGTCGATGAAGATGATGCCCGACTGCTCCGCGCGCTGGACCGCGTCGCGCTGCACCTGCTCCATGTCGACGAGCTTGGCGGCCTCCTCCTGCTCGAGCGCGTCGAGGGCCTCGGGCACCTTCATCTTGCGCCGCTTCTTCTTGCCGCCCCCGAAGGCCGACGAGAGCGCGTCCTGCAGCGAAGAGGCCATCTCCTCCATGCCGGGCTGCGCGAACATCTGCATGATGGGCGTCGGCGCCTGCGCGGTGACGTCGATCTCTACGTCGCGGTCGTTCAGCTTGCCGTCGTGCAGCATCTGGCGGAACTTCTCGCGCGTGGCGTCGTCCTCGGGGCGAACGTCCGGCTCGCTCACGCCCTCGCGCGCGTCGAAGGGCATGCCGCCGAAGCCGAGCGCGCCGCTCTGCCGACGAGGCGCGCGCGGCAGCAGGATGTCGAGCAGGCGATCCTCCGCGAGATCGCGCGCGCGCGTCTTGACGCCCTCCATGGCCTCTTCGCGCACGAGCTTGATGGCGACCTCGACCAGATCGCGCACCATGCTGTCGACGTCACGGCCCACGTAGCCCACCTCGGTGAACTTGGTGGCCTCCACCTTCACGAAGGGCGCCTGCGCGAGCTTCGCGAGGCGACGCGCGATCTCGGTCTTACCGCAGCCGGTCGGCCCCATGAGGATGATGTTCTTCGGCGCGATCTCGTCGCGTAGCTCAGGGTCCACGCGACGACGACGCCAGCGGTTTCTGAGCGCGATGGCGACCGAGCGCTTGGCCGCGCGCTGGCCGACGATGTAGCGGTCGAGCTCGCCGACGACCTCACGAGGCGTAAAAGACTTCAGTCCTTCGTCGTTGACGTCGTTCATGCCGCCGCCTCCAGCACTTCGAACTGGATGTTGTGGTTCGTGAAGATGCAGATGTCGGCCGCGATGTGCATGGCCTTCTCGGCGATGGTCTTGGCGTCGAGCTCGGTCGTCTCGCACAAGGCGCGCGCGGCGGCGAGCGCGTAGCTGCCTCCGCTGCCGATGGCGTGCGCCTCCGCGTCGGGCTCGAGCACGTCGCCGTTGCCCGAGATGAGCAGCGTGCGCTCCTTGTCGGCGACGAGCAGGAGCGCCTCGAGGCGACGCAGCACGCGATCCGAGCGCCACTCCTTGGCGAGCTCGACGGCGGCGCGCGCGAGCTTGCCGTTGTGCTCCTTGAGCTTCCCCTCGAACATGTCGAAGAGCATGAAGGCGTCCGCCGTCGCTCCCGCGAAGCCGGCGATGACCTTGCCGTCGTAGATCCGCCGCAGCTTGTTGGCCGTGGCCTTCACGACCGTGTTCTGCATCGAGACCTGGCCATCGCCCGCGAGGACGACCTGCCCGCGCCGGCGCACGGCGATGATGGTAGTGGCGTGAAAGCCGCTGTCGGACGAGGCGTTGCCGAAAGACATGCCTCTGATGTGCATCGTGAGACGCGCTCGCGCAAGGGGCGCGACGAAGAGCAGGCACTCGCCGGCGCACAAGGCAAGGAAACGGCCGTCGAGATCGCGTGGCGGAATGCGAGGTCTGCACAGGACGTTTTTTTGAGTCGCGCCGATCGCACGCTTACCTTGGACCCTGACAGCGACAAGACGCGCTAGGCGGCGCCGGTGTACGGCGACGACCGCAGAGGGCGTCACCCTCCGAGGAGATGGGCGTGAAGGGCGACAAGAAGAAGCAAAGCCTCTACTTCCCCGTGGAGATGCTCTCCGAGATGCAGAACGAGGCCGACCGCCAGGAGCGGCCGCTCTCGTGGATCATGCAGCAGGCGTGGAAGCTCAGCCGGGAGAAGATCAAGGACTACCCGGGCGTCGACGAGCTGTGAGGGCTCACAGCCCAGCGCACACCAATGCGCTGGCGCCGTCGTCGAACAGATCCGGCACCGAGACGACGCTCCAGGAGCCGTCCTCGGGGCCACCGCTGCGGATGAGGCTGGCCGCGACCCAGGTCTGCCCGTCCTCGCAGCGGTCGCCGGAGCTCGTCACGATCTGCGGGCCGGCCGTGTGCGCGAGCTCGCCCTCGACGTAGACCTTCACCGTGACGACGGCGGGCTCGCCGATGCGATCGGTGAAATAGTGCACCACGGCGCTGTACACGCCGTCGGCGGGCTCATTGAGCGTAATGACCTCGGGGCCGAAGCCGCGCACGTCGTCGAGATCGAGGCGGGGATCGTCATCGCGGCCGGGTAGGAACCAGTCCGGGTAGCGATTGGCGAATGAACAATCACCGCCCTGCTGCCGGCAGCTGTCGACGTATAGCTCTCCCTCCTCGTAACAGCGGTTCACCGTCGAAGGCACGCCGCCGTCGGGCGTCTCGGTCACGACGCACTCGCCCGGGCAGGTGCCGTAGTCACCGGCGCTGCCCTCGGGACGGACGAGGTGCAGATCGAGATCGTTCTGTCCGCAGCAGTACAGCTGCTGACAGCAGCGTCGTCGCTGTGCCGTCGAGCCCTCGTTGCAGACACCCGCGGGCGCGCTGCACTCGAGGCACTCGCTGCTGTCGGGCGCGAAACACTCGTCGCCGGGCAGGGTGCTCCACTCGAGCACGACGGCGAGATCGCGCGGCAGGATGCGCGCCTCCGCTTCGCGCCAGGCCCCTCTCGCGTCGGTGGCGCGCAGGCGCACGACGAAGGTGCCGACGGCGTCGGGGGTCACGCGCGTCCACGCGACCTGCTTGCAGGTGCCCTGCGCGCAGCGGAAGCCTCGATCGAGCTGACAATCGTCGTCGTCCGTACACGAGCCGGACACGGTGTTGCCGAGCAGCACGGCCTCGGAGTCCGCGGGCTTCTCAGCGAGCGACCACGAGAACACGAAGGGATCGCCCTCGGGATCCTCCGTCTCGCTGCCGTCGATGGTCACCTCGCGCCCGAGCCCGACCTTCACCTCGCTGCGGCGGCTGACGAGCTCCACGGCGACGGCCCTCGGCGCCAGGTTCGCGTCGCCCGCGAGCGGGACCTCGAGGCGCGGCGCGTTCTCGGCGTCGGAGAGCGCGACGAGCTTTCCGAGCAGACGACCGCCGCCCGCGAGCGCGACCGCCACCTCGCTCGGGCTCATGCGCACCTCGACCGAGAGCGCCTGCTGCACGGTGACGTCGGCGGACGTCGGCTGCTCGGGGTTCAGCGAGAAGCCGATGACCTCGGCGCCGGCGTCCGCGAGCGGCCCCTCGAGGAAGAGATCGCTGATGTGCAGCACGTCGTAGCCGACGTTCACGAGGCGCACGATGCGGCTCGCGCCCGGCCCCTCGTTGACGACGCCGAAGTCGACGCTCGCGGGATCGGCCTCGATGAGCGGCGGCCCGCCCTCACCCAGCAGCGGGATGCGCAGCAGCGGCCGCTCGGGATCGTTCGAGCGCACATTCAGCACACCGCCGTAGCGCGCCTGGGCCGGCGGCGAGAAGCCGATCTTTCCCTCGGCGGAGCGGCGGGTGCCGACGCTCCCTGGGCCCTCCACGACGGAGAAGGCGGCCCCTGACTCGTCATCGAGCTCGACGCCGAGCTCCGCCGCCAGCTCGTCGGACATGGGCTCGATGGTGTAGCTGATGATGTCCACGGCCGCGGTGCCCTCGTTGCCGACCACGAAGCCCGCCTGCGAGGTCTGCCCGACCACGCGCCGGCCCATGTCGATGACCGCCGGGGTCACCTTGATCTCGGGTTTGAGGGAGCTCAGCTCGTCTTCGCAGGAACAGTGGCTCGTCCCGAGCAGGACGACGACCAGCCCCAAGGCCCGAACGCGGTGTCGCATGATGTTCCTGTACGTGGCCACGCGGTGCCTCGCAAAGGGGCTCTGCTCATCGGTGCGAGCGTTACGTACGTCTCGCTTTGACTCTGTTCCCGGCCCTGTCCTAGCCTCCCACACTCGAACACCTTGGATCCTACCCCGGCGTTCGGGGGGTCCTGTTTCCCGGCGCTGCTGGGAGAAACGCGGAGTGCTCCGAATGGCCGCGGCCGACAAGCGTAAACAGTCCCTCTACTTCCCCGAAGAGATGCTGAAGGAGATTCAGGACGAGGCAAACCGGCAAGACCGGAGCCTCTCGTGGATCGTGCAGCAGGCGTGGCGCATCGCGCGTGGCGAGATCATGCGCTTCCCGTCCGTGAACGACGTGCTCGACGGTCGTTCGGACGCGGGGGATCCCAAGGAAGAGAAGGTCGGCTGACGGCCTCCCGAAGTCGGGGGGCCACGGCAGCGTCAAGCGTCTCTGCGCTCTCGAGCGCTAGAGCTCCAGAAACACTCCGCCGTAGAGGGCCAGCCCCTCGCGGGGGAGCAGCGCTGTCATGCGATCCGGCCGCGGCACGTCATCCTGCCAGGAATGATCCAGCAGGTTGAACGCGCTGAGCTCGAGCCCCACGACATCGAACAGCGGTTTCGTACGCGCCGTGACGTTGACGAGCGCGTAGGGCGGGATGCGAAACGGACGCAGCCGCTCGAGGGTGCTGCGCGCGTTGTTGCGTCGCTCGGCGCCGAGGACCGTCCACGCGTGTAGGTCCATGAGCCCCAGATCGAGGTTCACGCCGAGGTTCGCGCGGAGCTGCGGCGCGCTCGTCAGGAGGCTGCAGCGCCCGCCGCCGGCCGCGTCTTCCCAGGGCCAGGCGGCGCAGAGCGGCTCTTCCCCGTCGAGGTCCGGCGGCGCGCGGAAGTAGCCGCGCAGCCAGGACACGTTCAGGTACGCGAAGCTGCCCGCCGCGAGCTGCATGCGTGCGCCGCCCTCGACGCCCGCGATCTCCCAGCTGCCGCCGTTCGAGGGCTGCTCGACGTTGCCCGTCAGGTCCACGCGCTCGATGGCGCGCTCGACGCTCTCGACGTAGCCCGTGCTCCACAGCGTGTAGCGGCCCTCCCCGAGCGTGAAGCGATAGTCGGCGCCGACCTCGAGGCGGCGCACGGACTCCGGCTGTAGCGCGGGATTGCCCACATAGGCGCCGTTCGAGAAGTCGACGTTCACGAGCGCGAGCTGATCGTGCCGCTCCTCGAACGTGGGCGCGCGGATGCCGGTGGCCGCGTTCGCGCGCAAGGTGAAGCGATCGAACAGCGTCCACGCGACGCCGGCGTGCGGGTTCATGTGCGTGAGCAGATCGAGCTCGACGTCGGAGAACGACGTGAAGGCGAGCCCGGCGTCGAGATACAGCCCGCGCAGGGGCTGCCAGGCGTCGCCGACGTAGAGCGACAGCGTCGTGCGGCACACGCCCACGCCGTCGAGGGACGCGCCCCACAGCGCGCACGGCCCCTGCTCTCGCAGCGCGAGATCGTCGAGGGGCGCGAGCTGCCGCGAGACGCCGGCGAGGTCCCGGTTCAACGCGAGCTCGTACGACGGCAGCGTCTGGTGCTGCGCCGCGAAGCCCGCCTTGATCTGGTTGCCGGAGAAGATCCGCACCGACGCGTCGGTGGCGACGCCGAGCGTGAGCGTGCTGTAGCGCTGCTCCGCGAGCACCCCGTCGGGGAAGGCCTCGACGCTGCCGTCCCCGTCGCGATCGGGCGTCTCGTAGCCAGGCGGTGAGAGCTGCAGGAAGCGGCCGACGAGGTGCAGGTCGCCGAACAGCTTCACCTCGGCGTGCCCGGACTCGCCGAGGCCGACGCGCACGCCGGCGCTCGCGCCGCCGGTCGTCCAGTCGAGGCGGCTCGCGTCGCCGACGGTGTCGAAGTAGCCGATATAAGGCCCGCGCTGCTCGACGAGAGCATGGCTGCGTCCGAAGATCGTGCTGCCGCCCAGGTCCCAATCGAAGCCGAGCGCGAGAGCGCCCGACGCCTCGCCCGCGTGGGTGAACAGCTCGCCGTCGCGCGAGAACGGCGTCTTGCTGAACGAGTCGCGCTCTATCTCGAGCTTCGGGCCGTCGGTGTACTGCGCTTGTCCGGAGCCGAAGAGCGACAGGCCGCCGATGCGAATTCCGGCGCCTCCGCCGGTCGCCAGCGTCGTGAAAGAGCCGCCGTAGGCGCGCCAGGCGAGGCCGGAGGCCCTCCTCGTCGTCACGCGCAGGACGCCGAAGGGGGCCGGTGAGGGCAGCGCGCTCGGCAGCGGTCCGCTGAGCAGCTCGACGCTCTCGAGGAGCTCCGCGGGCAGGTCCCACAGGGTGCGGCCGTCATAGGGGTTACGCACGAGCTGGCCGTCGAGCACGACGTCGACGCGCGCGTCTTCCCGCAGGCCGCGCCAGGACACGCGCGTGTAACCGAGCACCTCGCGGCCGACCGCGACGCCGGGGAAGATCTGAACGACGTCCGCCAGCGTGCGCGCGCCCATGCGCTCGATCTGCTCGCGCGTGACGACGTGCACGGGCGCGGGCGGCACCTCCGGCTGCGCGGACAGGTCGACGACGAACGCGGTCGGATCCTCCGCGGCATACACGGCCATCTGCACGAGGAAGGGATCGGCGTCCGAGTCGACGAGGTTTCTGCCGCCCGGCAGCCGTCTGCCCTCGACGTTCCCGCCGCGGCCCGCCTCCGGCGTGCCCTCCTCGAGCGGGTCGGCGCGCGACGCGGGCTCGGGCAGCACGGGCGGGTCCGCTTCGGAAGCCGACGCGGCGTCCGTCGACGGGGAGCTCGAGGGATCGCCGTCCGTCCCCGCTGACGCGCCCGCCGGAGCGGCGTCGTCGGGCGGCGCGGCGGACGCCCCCCCACGTCTCGGGGCGACCTCCACCCGGTGCGGAAAGCGCGGCGACGCCACGACGACGACGACCTTGCCGGCCGCGCTCTGCACGACGACGTAGTACTCGACGCCGGGCGGCTGCACGGCCTCGGCCGGGATGAGCGCGCGCAGCACGTGCCCCTCGAGCTGCATATCGCTCTTGTCGAAGCGGCTCGCCCCCGGCGCGCGATAACGAACGCGCGCGCGCCGAACGTCCTGCGGCTCGTCGACGTTCACCTCGATGACGAGCGCGCGGTTCGGCTCCAGGGCGGTCTCGGGCACGTGCTGAAAGCCCGGCGCCACGCGGACTGGCTCTGCGTATGCGCTGCCCGCCACGAGCAGGAGGGCGCCGAGCGCCGCACCTGCCTTCAGCGCGCGGACGCGGAAGGTCACCGAGCGAATTCCATGTCCCCCTCGAAGCGGAACTCGCGCTCGATGCCCTTGACGACCATCTTGCCCTCGACGACGTAGGGCACCGTGGTCTGCTGCAGCAGCTTCCTCACCTCGGGGCCGTAGGTCTCTTCGTTCAGGTTCACGCTGTCCTCGAAGCTCGCGATGGAGGACGCCGGCACGTTCTCCCACGAGCCCTCCGGCACCTTGCGCAGCTCCTTGCCGCCGACGGTCACGCCCCAGGCGAACTCGTCCACCTTGATCTCGAACACGTTCGGGTTGTCGATGCCGACGCGGAAGTACGCCACACCCATCACGCCCTCGTCGACGCTGGCGATCTGCGCCTCCTCGAGGACGGGCTTCGGCAGCACCGGCGTCGCCACCTCTCGCCGGCCGCCGAAGGTGTATGCCTTGCCGCCGATGGTCAGCGTGCCCTCGACGTCGAGCGCCATGCGCCCCCACGACGTGAAGCGCTCGAGCGCCTCGGGATCGTCGGGCAGCTTCAGCGTCACGCGGATGGGCACCTCGGTGGTCTGGAACGCGACCGCCTCGCCGCTCGGCGCCGTGCCCGTCACCCACTCGCCGGTGACGATGCCGCTCGTGTCGACGTCATCTTCGGAGGGCTCCTCGCGCATGGTGGGCGCCTCCTGGTCCTCACCGTCGTCCTCGTCCTCGCTCACGCCCTCGTCGCCGGCGCGCTCGTCGTCGCCGTCGCCGTCCTCGCCGGCGCGGTCGCTCTCGCTCACGCCATCGACGAGCGGCTTGGCCTTGCCGGCCAGGGTGAGCTTGCCCTCGCCGCCGCTCACGCGCACGTCACCGCTGCTGCCGTTCTCGACGATGGCGATGATGAGCAGGTCGACGGTGTCGAAGCCGGCCTTGTCGAGATCGACGTCGACGCGGCGGAGCTTCACCTCCACCTCACCGGAGGACTCCTTCTGCTGGGCGCCGGGGCAGGCGAGCAGCGTGAAGGACGCGACGAGGGCGACGGTCAAGCGAGCCAGGGTCAACATGGGCGAAACCTCCCTGCCGAAAGGGTTAGCAGGACGCCACAAAAAGCCTACCCGGGGCGCCTCGCTCGCGGCGCTACTGAAGCTCGAAGGCTCCGGCGCCATCGAAGCCCTCGCTGACGAGCTGGCCCTCGTCGGGGGCCATGACGAGCTGCACGCTGGTCGCGGCGCCGTCTCCGACGCTGCGGCTCCAGAGGATCGTGAACGCCGGGAAGGTGCCGGCCGGCACCGTGACGTCGGCTTCGCTGCCGACCTGCACGGCGTGGTGCTCGGCGCGGGTCTCCTGCAGCTCCCCGTTGCGCGAGATCTCCACGCTCGTGTCGCTCTCGAGCGACTCGCCGCCCTCCATGGGCCAGGGCAGCAGCGCGATGGGCTCCGAGAGCTCGCCGCACGACGTCACGCAGTCGTACAGCCGCACGATCTCGAGCCCGCGCTCGAGGCTGGCCTCGAGCTGAAAGGTGAGCTCGTCCTCGACGAAGCCGCCGCGGCGCACCACGCGGTCGTACACCTCGCGCTCACCGAAGCCGCCGTTGCGCGTGTAGCTGTGCGTCTCTTCGAGGCCGCCGCTCGACTTGAACACGCGCTCGGCGCCGTCGCTGAGCCCGAAGTAGGCGGCCACGTCGGCGGCGGTCGGCTCGACCGGCGGAGGGGCGCAGCCGATCGCGAGCGACAGGGCGCCCATGGCACAGAGAGAGGTGACGACGCGGCGCGGGATCATCAAGCGGCCTCCTCGAGGAGCGTCTTTACGGCGGCCAGCGCGCCGGCGGGGGTCGGCGCCCGCAGCACGGTCGCGCCCGGGAGCCCGGCTTCATCGAGCGCCTCGCGCGTCGTCTCGCCGATGGCGAGGATGCGGATGCCGTCGAGCGCCGCCAGCTTGCCGTCGCCGAGCACGGCCGCCAGCACCTCGACCCGGCGGGGGCTCGTCAGCAGGATCGCGCGCACACGAGCGCCCGCGCTGTCGGCGAGCGCGTCCGCCACGGCCTCGTTTGCTCCCGCGAGCGGCTGCGAGCGATAGGCATCGACGACGACCACGTCCGCCCCCCGCTGCCGGGCGAGGTCGCGCAGCTCCTCCCGTCCGTTCTCCGCGCGCGGCAGCAGCACGCGCTTGCCCGCGAGCGGCAGCGCGGCTTCGAGCGCGACAGCGAGATCCGCGCCGGTGCCCTCCCCGACGACGTCGACGTGCGCGCCGTGGGCCGCGAGCGCCTCCTCGGTACCGGGACCGACGGCGGCGACGAACGCGTCCGGCCGCAGCCCTCGCAGATCCTTCCCGGCCGCGCGCAGCCGATCGAAGAAGCGCTCGACGCCGGCCCTCGAGGTGAAGCACACGGCGTCGAACCCCGACAGGTCGCGCACGGCCTGCTCGAGGGCGGCGCCGTCGCTGGGCTCGTCGAGGCGCATGAGCCGGAGCGGGATGACGCGCGCGCCGTTCGTGGCCAGCGTGAGCGAGATGTTGTCGTCGGGAGCGTCGTCACGCGCGACGATGACGGCCGCGCCATCGAGGCTGCCTTCCCCGTGCGTGACGGCGGGCCCGATGCCGATCTCGACGAGGATGCGGCGGCCCCCGGTGGCGATGACCTCGTCCGCGACCGCGCGCCCGAGCGCCTCGGGCTCCGAGGTCTTGCCCTCCTTCACCGCGCGCACGAGCACGCGTCCGTCCGGCGTCGCGACCAGACCGCGCAGGGTGAGCGTGCCTTCGTGCCGGGTGGCGTAGGCCGCGATGGGCACCTGGCAGCCGCCGCCGAGCGCCTTCAGGAACGCGCGCTCGCACAGCGCCGCCCGCCGGGTCTCCTCGTCGTCGAGCACGGCGAGCAGCGAGAGCACGCGCTCGTCGTGAAGGCGCCCCTCGATGCCGAGGATGCCCTGCGCCGCCGCCGGCAGCATCTCCTCCGGATCGAAGCGGTGGCCGATGTGCTCGGCGCTGGCCATGCGCTCGAGGCCCGCGCAAGCGAGCACCACGCACGCGAGGTCGAGCTCTTGCGCCTTGCGCATGCGCGTCTGGATGTTGCCGCGCACGCTCACGATCTCGAGATCGGGCCGCACCGCGAGCAGCTGCGCTTGGCGGCGCAGGGAGCTCGTACCGACGCGAGCGCCGCGAGGGAGCGCCATGACGCCGCCGTGCCCGCCCATGACGAGGGCGTCCCGGGGGTCGGCGCGCGGCGGGAACGCGACCAGGCCGAGCCCCTCGGGGAGGTCCGCGGGCATGTCCTTGGTGGAGTGCACGCAGAGGTCCACACGCTCCTCGAGCAGCGCGACCTCGAGCTCTTTGACGAACAGCCCCTTGCCGCCGACGCGCGAGAGCGCCACGTCGAGGATCTTGTCCCCGCGCGTCTCGATGGGCACGAGCTCGACCTCGAGCTCGGCGTGCGCGGCGAGCAGCCGATCGCGGACGTACTCCGCCTGCCACATGGCCAGCGGGCTCTTTCGGGTGCCGATGCGGAGCGTCTGCATGCGGAGCCTCTTCGTGACGAGCGAACGTAACAGAGGCCCGGCCCTGGTGCGACCGTCGTCGACGCTGCCCGGCGGGGATCCCGGTCGCGCAACGGCGCTCTTCCCGCTAAGCGGCGGCCCTCGGGAGGTCTCATGTCGCGCCGTACCCTCGCCAGCCTGCTCACGCTCGTCGCCGTCGCCAGCGGCTGCGCCACGCCGAACCCGCACGTCGAGCTGCCTCGCGCGCCGGCGCCCGACGAGCCCTTCGAGGAGCGCGCGAAGTACTACAAGGCGCACGCGCTCCAGACCGTCGAATACGACCACCTCTTCCTGCACGGCGGCACCCGCGTCTACTGGCCCGAGGATCTGCTCCCTGCCGTCGACGCGGAGTCAGCGACGGCGAAGGCCATTCAGGATCATGTCGTGGCCCGCGAGCGCGTCGAGGCATGGCGCTGGCTCGAGAGCACGAGCAGCGGGCTCGTCGGCCTCGGCCTCATCGGCATGGGCGCGTCGCTCGGCTTCGTGCTCGTCCCGATCGCCGCGCCGCAGCTCGACGATCTCAGCTACACCCTCGCCATCGGCAGCCTGGTCGGCGGCGGCGCCGTCACGCTCCTCGGCTTCAGCGTGCTGCTCGGCTACGGCATCATCGTCGACGAAGACGCCAAGGCCGCCGGCGAGGCCTCCGATCGCACCACGAAGACCTACCCGCAGTCGCTCTCCGATCGGCTCGGCGTCGGCGTCGACGCGAACGGCCTCATCCAGGACTACGTGAAGCCAGGCGCGCCGGCTCCTGCCCCCGTCGACGAGGACAGCGGCCGGGACATCTGAGGATTTGTTCTCAGCGCTCGCAAGACGCGGTTGCAGCTACTTCGCCACGACGAGCTGGTAGCGCTCCTCGGCCGCGTCGGTGTCCATCAGGTCGCTGATGGCGTCCTCCGCCTCCTGGGCCTCCCGCAGCACGGTCTCGGTGTCCGCGTCGCCGTCCTCGACGAGCTCGAGCTGAAAGAGCTCCTGCACGGCCGTGAACAGATCGGCGGCGGCGGGATCGTTGCGCGCGCTCTGCTCCTTCAGCCGGTGAATGGGCTCGTGCAGCACCTTGTTGACGATGGCCTTCGCCATGGCCTCGACGCTCTTCTTCTGCTTCTCGCTGGCCTTGTCGCCGAGCACGACGAGGGTCTTGCCCGCCTCGGCCACGGCGACGTCGAGCATGTACTGCCTGAGCGCCTTGATGGTGGGCACCGCGCGCTGCTCACGCGTCAGCTTCGCGAAGCGCAGCACCTCCTCGCGCACGATGTCCTCGGCGCGGTCGGCCTCGTTGCGGCGAGCCTCCAGGTTCTCGGCCACGACGTCCTGCAGGTCATCGACGTCATAGACGTAGACGCTCTCGAGGTCGGCCGAGCGCGGATCGATGTCACGCGGCACCGCGATGTCGATGAGGAAGAGCGGACGATAGCGGCGCCGCTTGGCCGCGCGCTTCAACATCTCTTTCGTGATGACGAAGCCGGGCGCGCTCGTCGAGCAGAGCACGATGTCGACCTCCTCGAGCAGCTGCGGCAGCTCCGAGAGCTGGCGCGCGACGCCGTCGAAGGCCTCGGCGAGGTTCCGGCCGCGCTCGAAGGAGCGGTTGGCGACGATGACGCGCGCGCCGCGCTCGACGAAGTGGCGCGCCGCGAGCTCGGCCATGTCGCCGGCGCCGACGAGCAGGCAGTCGCGTCCGGCGATGTCGCCGAAGATCTTACGCGCGAGCTCCACGCCGGCGTAGCTCACGCTCACGGCGCTGGTGGCGACGCGCGTCTCGGTGCGCACGCGCTTGGCGACGGAGAAGGCGCGGTGCATCGCTTTGTTCAGCACCGGCCCGGTGGTCTTCTGCGCGGCGCCGCGGAAGTACGCGTCCTTCACCTGCCCGAGGATCTGCGGCTCCCCCACGACGATGGCGTCGAGGGACGAGGCCACGCGGAACAGGTGGCTGAGCGCGTCCTCCCCGATCAGGCGGAACAGGTGCTCGTCGAGCCTGCCGTCGTCGACGCCGTGGAACTCGTGCAAGAAGGCGCCGAGCCGGTAGGGCGTCGTGTCGGGATCGCCCGCGGCGTACAGCTCCACGCGGTTACAGGTGGAGAGGATCATGACCTCGCTGACGCCCTCGATGTGGAGCATCTGCGCGAGCGCGTCGTCGAGCCGATCACTGGCGAACGCGACCTTCTCGCGCAGATCCACCGGCGCCCTCCGGTGGTTGACCCCGACGCAGATGAGGCGCGCTTGGCTCACAGGTAGTCGCCCCCGTGCCGCGTGTTGGTGAACACGTCGAGGGCTGGGATGGCGAGCAGCACGAGCACCACCGCGAGCAGCACGAGGTAGGCCGCGCGACGACCGCGCCAACCCGCCGTGAGCCGCGCGTGCAGGATGGCGGCGAACAGAAGCCAGGTGAGCAGCGACCAGGTCTGCCGCGGATCCCAGCCCCAGTAGTCGCCCCACTGCTGCTTCGCGAAGAAGGCGCCGGCCACCATGCCGAACGACATCAGCAGCCAGCCGACGACGATGAGGCGGTGCACCACCTCGTCGAGGACGTGCAGCGGCGGCAGGTTGCGAAACAGCGTGCCGATGCGCTTTTTCCGCAGCAGCCGCTCCTGCACGACGTAGGCGAGCGAGGTGACGCCGGCGACGGCAAAGAGCGCGTCGGCGCCGATGGCGAACGCGAGGTGGACGGGCAACCAGGCCGAGCGCAGGCCTTCGGGGATGGTGCCGCTCTGGTCTCCGAACGCGAGCGACGCCGCCAGCGTGACGATGGTGAGCGGCGTCGCGAACGCGCCGAGCGCCGGCACCGCGTAGCGCTTGGCGACGTAGAGGAAGACCACGCCGATGACGAGCGCGAGCAGGTTGAGCGCCTCGTAGGGCCCCGTGACGGGGACGACCCCGAGCGCCGTGAAGCGCACCAGCTTGCCGAGGCCGTGCAGCGTCAGGCCGGCGATGAGGATGCGTCCGCCCCAGACCGCGAGCGCCGGCCGCTTGCTCAACAGGTGCGCGACATAGGTCGCGGCCGAGGCCGCGTAGATCGCGAGCGCGGAGACCAGGAGGGCGTACGCCAGGGTTGCCATGTGCGAGGCCATTCTATCGCACACCCGGATGTCTGCCTGGTTCCCGCCCACGAAGGGGATCTGGTCCAGGGTCAGGCACCGCGGCGCCTCCAGGGAGACCATCGGGGCAGGTCTTCGTGAGTCCCCCTTGGGGACACGCCCTAGCGGACAGTGTCCAGGAACAGCTTCGAGAGCGCCTCGGCCTCGGACAGCTCCTCGGGCTCTCCTTCCGCGGACGCCTGCGAGGGGACCGCCTCGAGGACCGGCGCCGGCACCGTCTTCGTCCGCTCGGGGGCCGGCTGCCCGGGCATCGGGATGTCCGCGCTCTCGATCGGCGCTGGCGTCGAGCTCCTCAGCGGCGCTTGTGAGGTCGGCCGCGCGATGGGCTGCGCCGCCTGCAGGTCGCCCAGGAAGCCCTCGACCACCTCGTAGGCGATGTCGCCGCAGAGGACGCTGTCCATGTAGTGCTCGGCGTCCATGCCGCGCAGCTGCTCGTCCGTCTTCACCTTGCCGAGCAGGGCGTGCGGATCCTCGTCGCCGACGGTGAGCTTCGTGAAGCGCACCGCGGGCTTGAGCACGACGCTCCGCTGCTCCTTCAACAGGAAGAGCGTCGTGTCCTCGAGGCGCACCTTGCCCGCGTCCGCCCACTGCTGGAGCGTCGACTGGGCGATGAAGACGGCCGGCATCGAACCTCCTCGCTGGCGTGCCCCGTCACGCGACCTGGCGCCAGCCTAGCACGGGGTTCGCCAGCGTCGCGGGTGCGCGCTCCCCTGTGACCGTGGAGCAGCGCATGCGTACCGTCTGGGCTTTCGTTACGACGTGGCCGGACCTAATGTGGGATCGGGAACAGCGCGAGAACATACAGACACCCCAGACCGGGGCCGGAGAGAGCGGATGGCCGAGAACATGGTGGAGCTGACGGATCAGAACTTCCAGGACGCGGTGCTCAAGGCCGACACGCCCGTGCTCGTCGACTTCTGGGCCGTGTGGTGCGGGCCGTGTCGCGCCATCGCGCCGCACGTCGAGGCGCTCGCCGGAGAGCACAAGGGCGCGCTCACCGTCGGCAAGCTCAACATCGACGACAGCCCGAACGCGGCCACGCAGTACAACGTGCGCTCGATCCCGACGCTCATCCTGTTCAAGGGCGGCAAGCCCGTCGACCAGATCGTCGGCGCCGTGCCGAAGGCGAAGATCGAAGCGATGGTCATGAAGCACATGTAGCGGCGTCGCGCTACCCTGCGCGACGTGCATCGAGTCGCGTTCATGGCGAGCCTCGTCGTCCTCTGCGCCGGATCGCTCCGGGCCGAGGGTGACGAGGCTCCGCTCGTTCTCGGCGGCAGCGTCCCGCTCATCGGGCGCTGGTCCCTGCCCCGCCCCGCGGCCGAGAGGACGCCGCGCTACGCGACCAGCGGCTGGTTCGATCTGCTGATCGCGTCGGGGACGCGCCTCGCCGTCATCGACCGGGCCAGCGGGCGCACGCGCGCGAGCTTCGACGTGGGCTGCGAGGTGCGCGAGCTGACACGCGACCTGGTGCTCTGCCCCGACGAGGTGCGCTGGATCGCCGATCTCCGCGCGGGCCTGTTCGTGCCGCTCCATGGCCTGCCGAGCGGCGTCGAGCGAGCCGACAGCCGCGGGGAGAACGCCGCGGTCATCTCGGCCGACGCTGCATTTCTATTCCGCCTACCCTCGAAGCTCGAGCTCGAGTCGCCGTCCGGCGAGGTCGCTGCCTTTCGGCTGAACGCCGGCTTCCCGGCGCAGCGCGTGTCCTTCGCCGGCTACGATGTCGTCGTCGTCGAGGGAGCGGAGGGCGAGCGGGCGTTCTTCCACAGCAGCTCGGGCCGGCCGCTGGATCCGCCGCCGCCGTCCCTCGAGCAGATCCACGCACACACGCTGCTCGACGAGAGAGGAGCGCGCCCCGCCGCGGTCGCCGGCGCCTTGCAAGCGGACGTGTTCTTGTCTCCTCCGCGTTGGGAGCGAGGGGGTGTCCTCCTTCATGTGCGCGACGCGCTCCTGCACGAGGGCGCGCGCGAGCTGCTCGTCATCGAGAACGCGAGCGGCCTCTCGGGGTCGTTGCTCTATCTCGTCGATGACGAGGGCGTGCACGCCTACTCCACGTCACTGCTGGCCCCTTCGGCCTACGAGCCAAAGGGGCCGGTGTTCGCCGCTGGGCTGCTCGACCCGCGATCGCTCGTTCTGCTCGGGAGCGCCCTGGCCGCGTCCGCCGCGGCGCCGGCGCTGCTCTGGGCCCTGCAGCCGGACCTCGGGCAGGCCGCCGTCGGCATCGGGCTGCTGACGCTCCTCGCCGCGGTGCCGGCGGCGCTCGGCACGGCGGCTGTCGGGACGGGCATCTGGCTGTTGACGCTGGCCCTGACGCCGAGGCCGCGAGCGCACACGGGCAGCGGCTGCCTGGACGCGGGCCTCGACCCGCTGATGGGCGCGGGCCACGCCTGCGCTACGGCCGTCGCGGCGGCCGCCGCCATCCCGCTCCTCGTCGTGGGGAGCGCCCTGATCGTCGCCGTACCGCTCCTGCTTGTGACCGTCCCCGTCAACGATCCGGCCTTTGGCGCGGGCGCCATCGATCCCGCGCTGTTCACGCTCGTGACCTCGGCGGCGACCCTGACGGGCGCCGCGGCGACCTACGGCGGTCTCTCGCTCCTGCCGCTCCCTGACGACGAGGACCGCGCCGTCGTCGTCGTCGTCGGACGCCTGCTGCTGAGCGCCGCCGTGGCCGGCGTCGCCGGCGCAGGCGCCTATGGCATCACACGGGGGCTCGTCCGCTGACGACGCTGTCCGACGGACATTGCGCGCAGGCCCGCTCATCCGCACGTTGGCTGTGTGGCCCACCTCTCGGATACGCACGGCGCGGGTGACGGGAGCGAGCGCAGCGCCGTCTTCACCGTCGGCCACGGCGCCCGCCCGCTCGAGGAGCTCATCGAGGTGCTGCGCGGCGCCGAGGTCCAGGTGCTCGTCGACGTGCGGCGCTTCCCCGGCTCTCGTCGTCATCCGCACTTCGCTCGCGACGCGCTCCGCGAGACGCTGCCGGCCGCCGGCGTCGAATACGAGTGGCGCGGCGACGTATTCGGCGGTCGCCGGCGAGCGCTGCCCAAAGAGCGCTCGCGTCACCCCGCGTGGCGCGTGGAGGCCTTTCGCGCCTACGCCGAGCACATGGACACGCCGGAGTTTCAGTCCGCGCTAGCGGAGCTCGAGGAGCGCGCCGACGCGGGCGAGCGCGTGGCCGTCATGTGCGCCGAGACGCTCTGGTGGCGCTGCCATCGCCGGCTGATCGCGGACGCCCTCGTCGTGCACGGCTACGACGTCGTGCACCTGATGGCGCCCGGCAAACAGCAACAGCACAAGCTGCACGAGGACGCCCACGCCGACGAGGTCGGCCGTCCGGTCTACGACGGCGGGCAGACGTCGCTGCCAGGTCTGTAGGACACGGTCGGTGCTCGTGCTCTCAGTGTTCGGTGCTCGGTGCTTGCTTTCTAGAAGATTAACGCCGGGCCGAGGAACATGGGCGCCGGGTCGCCGTCCTTGTCGAGCACGACCGTGGGCATCGGCGGCAGCAGCGTGACGTCGCCGCCGAAGGGCTTGAACACCGAAGCGTCGTCCGGGCGGAAGAGCGTCGTCGCCGCGAGGCCGAGGCCGATGCCGCCGAGCGTGCCTCCAGCCGTCAGCGCCGAATTCATCGGGATGAGCAGCGTGGACGGCACCCCGTTCAGCGCCCCCGACGCCGTCAGCGACATCACGATGGCGCCCGCCGTGACGGTGCCCAGCACGCCGCCGAGGTCGAGCAACAGCGTCTCGCCCCACGAGAGATCGACGACCATGCCCGCGAGCGCGCCCGCCACGAGGCCGCCGCCCGCCACCGCGAGGTAGCCGGCGGAGTAGGCCGGAAGCGGCGGCTCGAAGGGCGCGAGGCTCGCGATCGTGAGCAAGCCGAACAGGCCGCCGACCCAGCCGCCGGTGTTGATGAGCGAGACGTGTGACGTCGTCAGGTCCGTGAAGCTCGCGAGCGCGAGCGCGCCGCCGCCGACGGCGAACCCCGAGGCCACGACGGTGCCGAGCGAGAGCGAGAGGCCCACCTCGGCGCTCGGCTGCACGACGTCGAGCAGCGCCGGCAGGGCGGCGATGCCGAAGGTGGTGCCCCAGATGAGGCTGCTGGCGACGAGGCGAGAGTCGCCCTCGCCGAGGTCGAGCGCGTCCGCCAGGAAGTACCCGCCGACGCCGTAGCCGACGCCCAGGCCGACGGCGAGCGCCCCGGTGCCGAGGATGATGGCCGCGGGGTTGCCGTCCGGGAGGTGCGGCACGATGGCGACGCCGGCGGCGATGCCGTTCCAGACGCCAAACAACCCGGCCGTCGAGGACAGCTCGAGCCTGCCCGGCGGGATCGCCAGGCCACCCGCGGCGGGCGCGGCCGTGGCGTCGCGGTCGCCACCCTCGCCGGCGGGGACCGCGGCGGCGAGCCCCGCGTCGAGCACGTCCCGCAGCGCGGCGGCGCGCAGGGCGGCGGTCGTGTCATCGCCGTGGAGCAGCACCCGGTCGAGGCAGGCGCGCGCGGCAGCGTCGTCCCGCGCGGCGACCAGCGGCACACAGCGAGCGAGGCTCGCGTCCGCCTCCGTGGAGAAGCGCAAGAGGATCGCCTCGTCGTCGTCGGGTCGGCTCGGCGCGGGCGGCGCGAGCGCAGGGACCTCCGGGGGAGCGGCGTCCGGGGGGGCGGCGTCCGAGGGGGCGGCGTCCGTGGGCGCCGTGTCCGGCTCTGCGGCGGGCGAGGCCGGCGGGGGCGCGTCGGCCTCCACCGCCTCGGCGGGATCGACCACCGGCGCCGGAGGAGGCGGGGCGACCTCGGCTTCTTGCCCTGAAGCGCCCGCGCAAGCGAGCGCGACGAGCACGACGACGCCGCTTCGCATCATGGCGCCTCTCCTCGTAGCGGCGCCTCGGAGACGCACGCGGGGAAGTCACAGCGGGTCACCTGCCGCCGCTCGTCGAGCTCGATGGTGAGCGTGGTGTCGCCGCTCACGGCCTCGAACACGAACGGCGGGTCCGGCAGGCTCGGAAGCTGGTACCACGACGCGCTCGGGGCCTCGCAGCCGACGGCGAGGTAGGCCGCGAGCGGGTTGTTGCCACGTCCGCCGACGATGACGTCGTCCGCCGGCACGCCGCCGAAGCGAAACGCGGTGCCGTCGGCGAGCTGCAAACAGGCGCCGTTGTCGAGCCGGACGCTCGCGTAGCCGCCCTGCCCGTCGCCGAAGTCCTCGAAGTACACCGCCGCCACGGTGTCGTCCGGCAGCGCGGCCAACGGCTCTCCGCAGGCGAGCAGGGCGCCCGCCAGGACGCTTCCGAACGCGACGCCACAGACACGCTCGACGAGTCGCACACGCCACCTGCTTTCAGATGCCGAAGTCGAAAACGCCCGTGATCGTGAGCGACGGCGAGAACAACAGCGCGCTCGGCGCCGCTCCGTCGCACTCGCTCTCGATGTCGCTGGCGTTGAATTCGAGCGGCTGGAAGAAGCCGCGCTCGGGCGTCGGGGTCACCTTGACGCCGCCGCGCCCGTACGCGTCGCCACCGTCGGTGCAGAAGCCCTGGCTGTCCTGGTAGTCGACGAAGCGGAAGGGCTCGTACAGCACATGCCGAAACGGCAGGTCGAGGCCGACGGCGAAGTTCGGCGTCAAGAAGAGCTTCAGGTCGACGCCCCAGTGGAGGTAGCCGCCCTGGTACGCGTAGTCCTCACCGACCATGTGGTAGCCGCCGCCGACGTAGACGCCGACGTCGAAGGGACGGTCGTGCCACGTCACGGGGCCGGCCGGCACGAGCGAGGGCAGCTCGAGGGTTTCGGGCATGACGAAGGTGAGCAGCTCGAGCGGCGTCGCGCGTACCACGCCACCGACATAACCGGCGCCGCCCCGCTCGACGATGCCGAGGTCCCAGGCGTGCGCCGTGACGTCGAGCTCGGCGCCGACGAAGCCGAACAGGTTCACGCCGAGCTTGAGCGCCGGGGTGAAGCCCGCCTGCGGGAAGACCGAGCCGTCGTCGTCACCGTCCTCGATGACGACCTCGTCGGTCAGAAAGTAGCCCCACGCGGGCGCGATCTCGAGATAGATGCCGCCGTTGCGCGCGAGCCCGGCGGGCGAGGCGAGCAGGCCCGTGAGCGACACGAGGGCGCTGACCATCCACAACGAGCGCGCCCGCCAGGAGGACGACGTGCGCAGCAGCGGCATGGCGCTCATGCTACTCGCCCCGACGCACCTTCTGCGCCTTCTCGCGGATCTCGTCCGCCAGCCGCGCGTTCGCCTTGCCCTTCATGTTTCCGTAGCAGGAGGCGAGCGCGTCCATGGCGTCGGCGACCTGATCGAGGGTGCCGGCGCCCTTCTCCCAGAGCTTGATGGCCTCCTGGAAGAGCATGGCGGCGTCCTCGTAGTTCTTCTCCTCGTGACGGACCCAGCCCATCTCGTAGAACACCTCGGGCCACTTCTGGTCGCCACGGGCGCCGAGCGCGTCGTTGTACTTGGTGCGCGCCTCGTCGAGCTTGCCCGACGCCTGCAGCGCGCGCGCCTCGGCGAACAGCGCCATCTCATGCCCGTTGCCGAGCACCTCGACGGCCTTTTGGGCGGAGGCGGTCGCCTCCTTCGCCATGCCGGCGCGGGCCTGCGCCAGGCTGAGCTGCACCCAGGCCTTGCCGTCGGTCGGCGAACGCTCGGTGACGCCGGCGAGGAAGGGGACGCCGTCCTTCGGCTTCTTCGCGCGCCACAGCGTCTCCGCCGCCGTCGTCGCGTAGGGCACGCTCGTGGGCGCCGCCTTCAGCGCCTCCTCGAAGGCGAGCTTCGCGTCCTTGACCTTGCCCATACGAGCGAGCGCCTTGCCCTTCAGCACGTGCGCCTGGTGCAGCTTCGGATACGTCGCGAGCGCCTTGTCGGCCTGCGCGAGCGCCTCCTTGTCCTTGCCCTCGCGCAAGAACACCTCGCCCTCGGCGTAGTCGATGAACGCCACCGTGCGCGGCGGGGGCGTGTCGCCCGTCTGCGTCTGCGCCTCGCTCCGGAGCTTCTCCGCCTCCTTGTGCAAGAGCGCGGGGGCGCCGTCGCCCGAGACCGCCTGCGAGAGCAGGATCGCCGCGCGCGCCGTCAGGTGGTTGCCGTTCATCTGGATGGCGCGCTTGTACGCCGTGCGCGCCGAGCCGTAGTTCGCCTGCGCGAGCAGCGCGTCGCCGTGCGCGATGGGGAGGCGCACGAGCGAGACGTTGAGCTTCATGCCGGCCTCGGCGGCCGCTTGCGCCTCCTTGTACTTGCCGAGCTCGAGGTTCGCGACGCTGAGCGCGTGCAGGATCTTGCCGTCGCGCACGCCCTTCTTGTCGGTGAGGTCGCGCAGCATGGCCTCCGCGCCGAGCGCGTCACCGTCGCCGATCAACAGGTAGGCCTCGGCGGCGTAGCGCTCGGCCTTCCGCACGTCGGCTTGCTTCGCGAGGTTCACCCACTTCTGCGCCTCGGCGCGCATCTCCTGGAGGCCGTACGCCTGGTAGAGCTGCGCGGTGAGCTCGGCCATCTGC
>CAYLZW010000079.1:0-20806 GCA_964388085.1 uncultured Myxococcales bacterium
ACGTCGGCGCGCTGGTCGACGGCGCGTCCGAGCAGCGCCTCGGGGGCGATGTAGCCAGGCGTCCCCATCACGCCCTCCTCCGCGACCGCCTCGCCGCGCGCCCCGATGGCGATGCCGAAGTCCATCACCTTCACGCGGCCGGTGTCCTCGACGAAGATGTTCGAGGGCTTGATGTCCCTGTGCACGACGCCGCGGCGGTGCGCGTATTGAAGCCCCCGGCAGACCTGCTGGATGATGTGCCGTGCCTCCTCGACGGTGAGCGGCCCTTCCTTCAAGAGCTTCGAGAGCTCCATGCCCGACAGCCGCTCCATGACGATGAAGAAGGTCGCGAAGGCCGCCTCCTGGTCGTAGACCTGCACGATGTTGTCGTGACGCAGGTCGGCGATGATGCGCGCCTCGGCGAGGAAGCGCTCGGCGAAGTCCTGCTCGTAGACGAGCTCGTGCGAGAGCATCTTGATGGCGACGCTGCGCTTGAGCGTCGGGTGCAGGCCCTCATAGACGACGGCCGCGCCGCCCTTGCCGATCTGGCCGAGGATCCGGTACTTGCCGACCTGGCGCAGCTGCCCCGACTGCAGGAGGCGGCGACCGAGGATCTCCGTGAGGAAGCGCGCCACACGCGGCTTCGTCTTCAGCAGGTCCTCGACGACGACGCGAGAGAGCACGAGGCAGGTGCAGGGGACCTCGCCGTCGGCGACGACGTCGGCGCCGCGCTTGTCGCCGGTCAGCAGCGCCATCTCGCCGAAGAAGTCGCCCGGCCCGAGGTAGGCGGTCAGGCGACGCTCGCCCGCGCCGCCGATGACGGGCACTTGCACCGCGCCCTCGCGCACGATGAACATGGAGTCGCCCGGATCGCCCTTCTTGACGATACGCGTGCCCGGCTCGTAGCTGCGGCGCTCTGCCCCGGCGAGCAACCGCGCCGCCTCATCGGCGTCGAGGGTGCGAAAGATCGGCAGCGCAGAGAGAAAGGACACGTCGTCCATGCGCTCTGTGTACACGAGCGCGCGGTGCTTTGGAGTCGGGTTGGCTATGCTGATCCCATGGGCCGGAGGAACCAAGGCGAAGGCGCGTACCCGCTGCGACTCGAGCGCGGCGCCGACGCGGGCAGCGTCACCTCCCTCGTCCCCTCGAGCTCCGTGGCGCTGTTTGCGTCGGCCTCGCCCGGGCGCGTCAGCGAGGACGCGCTGCGCCGAAGCCTGCGCCGCCGCGGCCTGCTCGATCTCAGCGTGTTCGCCGCCTGCTTCGGCGCCGCGCTCACGCTCTCATCGCTGTTCGACCACGGCGCCCTCGGTTGGCGCTCGCTCGTCTACGTAGCGCTCTTGATGCTGCCGGCGGTGATCCTGCATCGCTTGCCGCCCCAGCGCTGCCCCGCGTGCGCGACGCCGCTCGAGGCGAGGTCACAGCTCGAGGGCCACGACGGCCTGCCGGTGAGCGTGACGTTCTGTCCGCACTGTGACGTCGGCGTCGAGTGACGACGACACGACGCGTCGTGGCGGACACGTAGCCAAATGTAGGCACGGGTGCGCGGAGCGGAATTCGTCACGCCGGCCGGCGACCGCTACGATCGTGTCGTGGCGATTCGGCAAGGTGGCATCCGACGTGGCGGTACGGCCGGCGGCAGCGCGATCCGCTCGAAGGGCGCGCGCAGCCTCAGCCGATCGGAGCTCGAGCAGCTCGCCCAGGAATTCTCCGACTTGTCAGACGGCGATCGACAGGAAGCCGAGGAGTGGATCGAGAAGCTGCGCCCGCAGCTCGCCAAGGTCCTCGGCCCTTGAGCGTGGCGACGAGAGCATGAGCGAGCCAGCGCCCCGCGAGCCGAACGACGACGTCAAACACCTCGTGAACGTGGTGCTCTCGGCGATGAAGATCGAGGGCGCGGCCTACTCGCTCGGCGCCGATGGCAAGGCGCGCGTCGCGAAGGCGCTCGCCAGGTTCCAGCACCCCGCCTCGCGGCAGCTCGCGCTCCGGGAGCTCGTGTGCCTCGCGTGGTTCTTCGAGAAGAAGCAGGCGAACCCGCACGTGGCGCACGAGATCCTCGACGTCGCGCAGGTCGCCGCCGGCGATCTCGCGAGCCTGCGCGAGACGCTCGCGCTCGACGCGGACACCCTGCACACGGCCGCGAAGCGCTACCAGCAGATGCTGGGCGAGAGCGCCGGCCCTCAGGCCCCGAAGCTCGGCGAGCAAGCCGCCGAGGGGACCGTGAAGGCCGGCACGACGATGATCGGCAAGCTCCGGCGCGTGTGACGCGCGCTACGGCTTCACGATGGGCGTGAACACCTCGGCGTCACCGCGGCGCACGAGCACCTTCAGCACGTCGCCGCTCTTCGCCTTGCGCACCACCTCGACGAACTGCGTCGCCGTGCGCACGCGCTTGCCGCCCACCTCGACGATGACGTCGCCTTGCTGCAGCCCCGCCTCGGCCGCCGCCGACATCGGGAACACGCGCAGCACGATGGCGCCGCGCACCTTCGCGTCCACCTTCGCCTGTTGGCGCAAGCTCGGCGTGAGGTCGTCGATGGTGAGGCCGAGCTTGCCGGTCTGCTCCTCGGTCTTCTGGTCGGCCTTCGTCTTCGGCGCGTTCTCGGCGCCGGGCAGCTGACCGAGCTTCACGCTCAGCGTCTTCGGCTTGCCGTCGCGCAAGATCTCGAGCGACACCGTCTTGCCGACGCCGGCGAAGCTCGCGAGCAGCGGTAGCTGGCTGGCGTCGTCGATATCGACCCCGTCGAAGCCGACGATGATGTCCCCGGGCTCGAGGCCGCTCTTCGCCGCCGGTCCGTCGTCGACCACCTGCGCCACCAGCGCGCCGCGCGGACGCTCGAGGCCGAAGCCCCTGGCGAGCTCGGGCGAGATGCCGCGGATGCTGACGCCGATCCACGAGCGCGAGACGTGACCGGACTCCTTCAGCTCGGGGATGAGCTGCTTCACGAGGTTGATCGGGATCGCGAAGCCGATGCCCTGGCCGGCGGCGTTGATGGCCGTGTTGATGCCGACGACCTCGCCGTTCAGGCTGACGAGCGGTCCGCCCGAGTTGCCGGGGTTGATGGACGCGTCCGTCTGCAGGAAGTCGTACAGCCCCTGACGCCCCGACGGCATGATGTCACGACGACCGCGCGCCGAGATGATGCCCATGGAGACCGACTGGCTGAGGCCGAAGGGGTTGCCGATGGCGACGACGAAGTCACCGACCTCCAGCTTGTCGCTGTCGGCGAGCGGGATGACGGGGAAGCCGCCCTTGCGCTCCCCCTTCAGCTTGATGAGCGCCACGTCGGTGCTCGGATCGCTGCCGACCACCTCGGCGGAGTACTCGCGCCGCTCCTTGCCCACGCGCACCTTGATGACGGCGGCGTTCTCGATGACGTGATGGTTGGTCAGCGCGTAGCCGTCGCGGCTGATGAGGAAGCCGGTGCCCTGCCCTTGCATGCGCGGCATCTGCGGCATGTCGAACTCGAGCCCGAAGCGACGGAAGAATTCCCACTGCGGGTCGGTCGGATCGGGAGCGCGCCCTCGCGTGACCTGGGTCTCGGTGGAGATGGTCAGCACGGCGTCGGCCACCTCCTTCACGAGCGGCCCGAGCGAGGGCATGTCGACAGGGTGGCTGTCTTGTGCGGTCTTCTCGGTCCAGATGCCGACGTTCTTCGCGCTCACGACGGTGGGCGCGACGGCGAGGCCGACGGCGCCGACGAGGGCGAGCGCGAGCGTCTTCTTGCTTTGCATCACTTGCATCTCCTGGAGCGCCTGTGGCTCCTGCGGCTCAGGGAGCGCCAAGCCTGCGCTCCTCGTGCACATAGGCATGACCCGGCGTCGAGACAAGCAGGCCGCCTCACGCCCCCAACCTGCCAGCCGCGCCGCTCATTCCGGCGCGCGCGAGGGGCCTTGTGGTTTTACCCGCGGTCGCTCGGATGTGCATGCCGCTCGCCGCGCTCCCTCGGCGCGGATCGTGGCGGCTTTGCTCACGACCGATGCAGCGACGTGCTCAAGGCCGACGGAGCGTCACGGTCACCGGCTTGTTGTTGTAGGACTCTTGGCCGTCCAGCTCGATGATCCACGCTCCGAGCGGGAGGGGCACTCCCGAGGAGCCGGCCGGGAGGTACAGGGTCGGGCTCCCATCGAAGGTGCCGCTCTCGTACAGGACCCCGAAGTCCGCCGCGCGACGGAGGCGAAAGCGCACGTCCTTCCGCTGCGGGTTCACCAGCGCGAGGGTGTGCGGCACCTCCGCATCATTCAGGTACCAGAAGCGCGCGGCCTCATTGGCGTCGATCTCGACGGTGAGCGGCACGTCGAGCGCGATGGTCGCCGGCGTGGCGCTGAACCCGACGCTGAAGGTCTGATCGATGGTGAGCGGATTCTCGACGGTGAGGAAGGTCCGGCCCGCCGGCAGAACGGTGTCGCCGACACAGCCGGTGTCGGTGCAGGCGAAGCTCGTGTTCGGAGTGTCGCCCGCGTCCCCAACGGACTCGGGCCAGTTGTCCGACGACAGCACCCGGGCGTAGCCCCCGGTGACGGAGAGCGCCACCGCCGTCGGGGCGGCGACCTCGACGGCATAATGGACGACGCCGCCCGCGGGGATGAGCGCGCTGACCGGGGCTCCGTCGACGAGCGCCGTGCTGACGGTGTCGCCTTCCTCGATCCGCAAGGTGAACACCGTGGCCGTGTAGCTGAACAGGCGCAGCTCGTGCTCGCTGGCGGCCGGGAGCACCGGGGTGACGAGCAGGGGATCGTCCGCCTCGCGATCGAAGGACTGGTTGCGCACCAGCGCGACGCGCGTGTCGCTGACGACGTCCTGCAGGACGATGTCGAAGGAGCTGTTGTGCGCGCCGAGGGGGCGGTCGATGGTGATCGTGTAGCGCGCGGGGCTGGCGCCGGTCGTGAAGCGATAGGTGGACTCGTACGCCACGGAGCCCTCGTGTGGGGTCCCGACCGTGATGGGCACGAGCGCTTCGTCGCCGCCGCGCGAGGAGAAGTGGTACACGGCGTCATTCGGCGTGTCGTCGTCGTCGATGATGGCGATGTAGTAGACGCGCTCCGGCGCGAGGAACGGCACGTAGGCGTTGAAGTCGAGGCTCAGCCAATAGGCGTCGTCGTGGGCCGCCGGATCGTCGAGCACCTCGTAGGGGTGGCGCCCCTCGGTCTCGGGCGGCGCGTCGAAGATCGTCAAGTAGCGTGAGCCGAAGAAGCCGAAGCTACGGAAGGTGTAGTCCGTGGACGCCGTGGTGCGGACCTGGAACACGCGCACCTCGGGGAGGGCGAGCCCGCTCAGCGTCACCAGCTCGTCGAGCGGGAACACCGGCGTGATAATGTCGCCGCGCGCGAGCGAGACGTCGAACGCGGCGCCCAGGCCCGCGCTCTCGACGACGAGCCGATAGCGGACGCCCGGGACGAGGTACCCGGCGCTGCACGACGACGTGGCGTCCGCGCAGCGCGCGTGCACGCCGTCCGCGTCCTCGATGCGCCAGCGGAGGCCGTCCGCGTTTGACGAGACCAGGTTCGGCAGCGAGAGGGTGTAGGCGTCCGCCGCCGGGACGGCGAAGTCGAAGGTGCTGCTGCCGGCCGTCATGACGGAGGCGCGTACGTCGTGCCGGACGCCGAGGTCGTCGGTCAAGGGCAGCGGCACGTCGTCGCTGCCGACATCGGCGCCGAGCTGCGCCCACAGGCCGAACGCGTTCCCCACCTCGAGCGCCTCGCTGATGGTGAGCAGGAAGGTGCCACCGGCGGGGAGCGTGTCGGTGACGCAGACCAGGGCCACCGCGTCGCGCGCGCAAGCGAGCGAGCGCTCGTTTGCCAGCGTGGCGTCGTCGAACAGGCGCAGCAGCAGCGGTGAGTCTTCGCCGACGACGCGGATGGTGTAGGGCGCCTCCCCCGCCGCCGTGGTGAACGTGTAGGTGCTCGTGCCGAGCGCAGCCACCGTGCTGAGGCGCGGCGCGACGGCATCGAGCGAGAGGAGCACCGGCGCGCCCGCGCTCCCCTCCGAGCGCCCGGCGCCGAGGACCACGCCCTCGCCCTGCGCGTCACAGACGTAGGCGACAGCCTCGATCTCCGAAGCCGCGAGCGCTCCGTCGTGGTCCTCGTCGAGGCCCGTCTCGACGCGTTGCCCGCCCTCGACGCAGCGCTCTCCCGGCGGCTCGGCCACGACGCGCACGAGGCTGCGCGGCGCGTCACCGCCGTCGCTCCCCGGGGGACCGTCGCTGCCGTCGCAGACGAAGCGGGACAGCGCCACCTCGCTCTCGTCCAGGGCGCCGTCGGCGTCGACGTCGAGACCAGCGTCGATGCGCCGTCCGCCGGCCGGGCAGCTCGCGCCCGGGGGCTCGGGGGACACACGGATGAGGCCGGCCGCCCCGCCGCTTCCCTCCACGCCGTCACAGACGAGCGCTTGCTCACTCACCTCGTCATCGTCGAGCAGCGCGTCGCCGTCGAGGTCGAAGCCGATGCGGGCGCGTCGGCCCGCGCCGTCACAGGCCCCCGCCGGCGCCGCGTCCACCTCGATCAGCATCGCGCGCACCACCTCCGCGGGCGCCCCGTCACAGAGGTACACCGGGGCGCCGCTGACCTCGCTGTCCGACAAGCGGCCGTCACCATCGTCGTCGACGCCGTGCTCGAGGCGGACGCCGCCGTAGGCACAGGACGCTCCCGGCAGCTCGGGGCTGCTCCTCGTCAGCGCCACACGGCCGGGAACGCCGGACGGTGGCGCGCTGTCGTCGAACACGACGGGACACGCGCACAGGAGGGCCATACACAACGGCAGCGAGGCAGCTCGGAGGATCATGGCGCGCTCACCTGCACGTCGTAGTCGAGGTTCAGCGTGGCGCTCTGGTTCTCTATGCGAAGGAGCCAGGTGCCCGCTGGCAGAGGGTCGGCGCCAAGGAGCGGATAGGACAGCGTGCTCGGGCCGAACACGCTGAGCGTTCGCGCCCCATCGTCGGCGTCATACAGCTCCGCCGCGGACAGATGATAGCCGCCGCCGCTCGTGTCGAGGGTGACGAGCAGACCGTGCGTCCCCGACACGGTCGCCTCGAAGCGGTACCAGTCGGACGTCGCGGGCGGCAGGCCCACGCGGGTGAACGGCGTGTCGAGCGCCAACGACGTCTGCGCAGGGAGCGACGCGGCCAGCCCTATCTCTTGCGAGCTCTGCGTCAGGAGCTGTAGATACCAAGTGCCCGACGGCAAGACGATCGTCGTCGTGCCGTCAGCGCTCCGTGTCCATTGGCTGAACGGCTGCGCGCCGATGCTCTCGTGAAAGAGGTAGACGGTGAGCGAGGCGTCGAGACCGCTCAGGCTCACGTCGACGGGGCCGGCCTCCGCGAGCTCGAAGCGATGCCAGCTCACGTCCGTGCCGGGGACGGTCGTGGTCAGCAGGCTGCCATCGAGGGGCAGCGACGAGATGCCCCCGTCGCCCGCGCTCACGCGCAGCTCGAAGGTGAGCGCGTCGTACGAGCGCACCCGCAGGAAATACGTCGTCGAGGCCGCCAAGGGCTCGCTCACGTAGACGCGTCCATGCTCCTGTACCGCGACGCCCTCCGTGAGCAGCTCTTCCGTAAAGAGGGCGTCGCGGTAGAGGAGCATCGCCGGACCACCGCCCGTCACCGGCTGGTGCCAGGTCACATCGAGCGAGTACATGCCCGCCGCGGCCGTGGTGAACGAGTAATAGCTCTCGGCCGGGACGCTGCCGTTGTCGCCGAAGCGCTCTTGATCGGTGGAGCCGGCGTGGACGGTGTCGAGCGCCAACGGCAGCGGGCTGGTCGGCAAGCCTTCTTGCCCGTTGCTCTTGTGCACGAGCACCTGTCGGCCCTCGGTGATGTCGTCGGCGAACAGGTAGTAGCGCCGGCTCCCCTCGAGCTGAAAGAGGCACACGTCGCTCCCAATCGCTTCGCAGCGCTGAAATGGCTGCGGGTCGTTGGCGTTATCGGCGACGCCGAAGCGGTTGAAGCCGAGAAAGATCGCGTAGCCACCGGCGTCGTCGGTGGTGAGCTGCAGGATGGGCGCTGCGTCCGCGACGACACCGAGGGGCGCGGTGGGCGTGACGTCGTCTCCCTGGGAGATGCGCAGGTCGAACGCCGCCGCCTTCGGGGCGCCGCCCGTCACGCGCACGATCACCGGCGCGAGCGCGGACAAGCGCGGGGTCGGACAAAGGAGCTGGGCGCACGAGAGGAGGAGGCGGTCCGCGCGCACCTCGCCGTCGTAGAGCTCGAAGCCGAGCGGCGGCTCGCCATCGGGCGCGTCGATGTTCTCGAGCGTGATCGTGTGGTGGTCGGTGACCGTCGGCGCGAAGCGGTAGAAGCTCACGCCGAGCTCGCGCACCGAGGCCCGCGTGACGAGGTCAGCGTCGTCGTCGAGGCCGCCGGCGTCGAGCTGCACCGGAGCCACCGCCGTCCCCTGGGACGCGCCCGCGCTGACGCTGAGCAGGTAGGCATTGGCGACGTTGCGAGGATCGCGCACGACGACGAGATAGGGTGCGTCCGTCGCCAGCGGGTCCGTGTCGCAGATGCGCGCCATGGCGTCGCCGTGGGGCTCGTCGTGGCAACGCACGGGCACCGCTGTCCCGGACGCGTCTCCCGTATGGACGGTGACGACGAGGTCCGTCTCCGCCTCGAGGAGCGCGACGGTGTAGGGCATGGGGCCCGGCCCGCTCCTCGTCGTGAACGAGTAGTAGCTGCGACCGCCGCCCGCGACGCTGCCCGCGTGAGCCGCGTACAGGTCCGCGAACGACGACGAGACCGCCACTGGCACCGGCGCGTCGCTGCTGCCCTCGCTGACGCCGGAGCCCGGCCCCGGACCTCCGGCCTGGCCTTCGACGCCGTTGCAGAGCACCACGCTCTCGCTCACCTCTTCGTTCGCGAGCGCGCCCGAGCCGTCGGCGTCGCGCCCGACGCGGACCCGCTGGCCACCGGCGTCGCACTCGACCTCCTCGGCGGTCACCTCGACGAGGGTCGCGACGCCGTCGTTGCCGGCGGCGCCCGAGTCGGCGGCGTCGGCGCCATCGCAGACCGCGCGGCTGGTCAGGACCTCTCCCTCGGACAGCGCGCCGTCCTCGTCGGCGTCGAGGCCGACACGCACGAGCTGGCCGCCGTCTGTGCAAGCGCTGGCGTCGGTCAGCTCGACGAGCGCGTCGCCGCCGCGCGCGCCCGCGGCGCCGGCGCAGAGGTCGCCGCTATCGCGCACTTCTTCGTCGTCGAGCAGGAGGTCGCCGTCGAGGTCGCGGCCGATGTCCACGCGCACCCCGGCGCCCGCGCACGACGCGAGCAGCGCGGGCACGAGGCGCAAGAGGTCGGCAGCGGCCGTGGCCCCAGGCGCTCCATCGCACACGAGCGCGCTGCTCTGCACCTCGTCGTCGCTCAGGGAGCCGTCGCCATCGGCGTCGAGCCCCACCTCGAGGCGTTGGCCGCCGTGCGCGCAGTCGGCGCCGGCCGGCACAGCGACGAAGCGCGCGACGCTGTCGCGGCCGAGCGGCACGGGCTCACCTGCGGCGGGGGGGCGCGCGCAGGCGACGACGAGCAACAGTGCGAGCCCGCTCGCGCGTCGCATCACGGCACCTCCCGCACAGCGAGGGTCACATCGAGCGCGCTGCTGCCGCTCGAGTCATATTCCACCGCCCAGCGCCCGGGGCTCAGCTCGCCGAGCGGGAAGGTGGCGAGAGCGGCGGAGCCCGCGGCCGCGTGCCTCTGCTCGATGTAGCCGGGGCTGAAGAGGCGTACGAGGTAGCTGCCGGGCGCGCTCTGGGTGACGTCGAGCGCGTAGGCGGCGTCGGCCGGTACGTCGAATTCGATCCAGACGGACTCGTTGGCGCCCGCCCCGTATACCGCCGGTGTGCCGATGAGCTGCGCGTGCACGGGCACCGCGCTGACGTCGACGGTGACGGTGTGCGTGCTGAGGACGATCTCGACGTAGTGCGTCTCGACGGCCGCGGAGGCCACGAACGTCCGCGTGCACGGGCTGCCGTTCAGCGACGTCGCCGAGGAGCTCTCGCAGCGCGCCAGGTTCGCCGTGTAATGAAGGTTGCGCGGGTGACCCGGGAAGACCCGGCGGCGCACGTTGCCGGTCGTGGTGGTCACGAACGAGTACGGCCCCGGCGTCAGCGCCGGCATCTGCAAGAAGCGCTCGCCCCCGCCCTCCAGCGTGTGCACGCCGCCGCCGACCGCGAGCTCCGGCGTGACGACGTCACCCTCGTGCGCGATGAGGGTGTAGGCGACCGGAACGACGGGGAGCTGCGACGCGAGCGTGAAGTATACGGGCGTGTCTGGCGCGATCGGCTCGGACACGCAGCCGCTCTGCTGCACGTTGCGTTGGAGGCTGTTGTACAGCACCTGCTCGAAATCGGCGCCGCTGTAGAAGCGGCACTGAACGTTGCCTGTGTACAAGGCGTCGACCTCGATGGAATAGCGCGTGCTCGTCGCCGTCGCGGGCAGCTGGTAGCTTGACGTCGACGCCAGCGAGCCTCCGGTGGCGACCTCCATCGCCAGCGCGTATGGCTCGCCCCTCGCGCCCTGGTTGCCGCCCCGCGCGGAGACCGCGAGCACGTGGGGCAGCGCGTCGCCCGCCGAGCGCTGCGGCGCGCGCACATAGACAGGCCCGGGAGCGACGTCGTCCGGCAGGTCGAGCACGCAGTCGTCGCCGCAGGTGCGCAGGCGGCGAACGCGCGCGAGCGCCGACATGCGATCGGGATAAATCTCGAACCCGCCGAGCTCGAAGGAGCCCGCGGCGCGGTCGAGCAGCAGCGTGTGCAGCCCGGCGTTCGGCGTCGTGAAGGTACCGATGGTCGCCACCCCGAGCGCTGCGTCGAGCTCCGTGAGCGTGTCGAGCGCGATCGGCGGGCTGATGGTGTCCCCATCCTCGACGACGAGGTCGAAGAGGGCGCCGTTGCCGGAGGTCTCGCGCACACCGATGACGGTCCGCGCCGACAGCCTCGCGCTCGGGCAGACGACATCGCCGCCGACCTCCGTCGCGCAGGTGCCGTAGGCGGCGAAGGCGGCGCCGTCGTTGTGTTGGTCCCAGACGAGAGAGGGCGAAGCGCCGAGCACACCGCGGATGTTCGTCAGGCGAACCGTCTTCAGGTCACCTTCCGCGCCGCCGACGTCGAACCAGCTGACGCCGCCGCCGTGCGCGGAGGCGCCCGTCATCGCCGGCGACGGCGAGGCGCCCGTCCCCGTGCGCGCGCCGAAGCTGACGCTGAGCGCGAAGCTGAGCGCGAGGTTGCGCGTCTCGCGGATGGCCACGTAGTAGGCCGTGTCCTCGGCGAGCGTCGCCGTGCTGCACACGAGCCGCCGCGCTGCCTCGAAAGCGCACGCTACCTGCACGGCGCCGCTCACATAGTCGCTGCCGGCATACACCTCGACGGCAGGGTCCGCCTCGACGTCGTGCAGCGCGATGGTGTACGGGCCGCTGGCGTCACCGGCCGGATCCGCCAGCGTGGTGAAGCGGTAGTAGCTGACGAGCTCGGCGCCGACGGTGGCTGCGCGCGCGGAGGCGTCGGGCGTGAAGGCGCCGACCGTGAGCGCGACCGGGGCCGCGACGCTGCCCTCCGCCACGCCGCCGCTGAGCTCGCCGCCGCCGCCGCCGGACAGGCTGCGCCCGTGGCAGACGTAGCTCGTGGACGAGATCTCGTTTTCAAGGAGCGCGCCGTCGTCATCGAGGTCGAGCCCCGCGTTCACGCGCTGGCCTCCCGCCGGGCAGGCGAGCCCGGGCGCCTCGGCGACGACGTCGACGAGCGCGTCAGCGCCGTCGGCGCCAGGCGAACCGGCCGCGCCGGCCGCCCCGTCACAGACGTAGGAGGTCGCGGCGACCTCTTCGTCATCGAGCACCGCGTCGTCGTCCTGGTCGACGCCCGAGCGCACGCGCGCGCCGCCGAGCGCGCAGTTGGCGCCGGGCGGCTCCTCCGCCACGACCACGAGCGCTTGCCCGCCGACGCCGCCGCCAATGCCATTGCAGAGGAAGCGGACGGACTCGACCTCGTCGTCATCGAGCACATCGTCCGCGTCCTCATCGAGGCCGCTCTCGACGCGCTGGCCTGCGTTCGGGCACTCGCCGCCTTCGGGCTCGGCCGCGATGCGCAGGAGCACGACCTTCGCCGCCGCCCCCGCGACGCCGGCGCAGACGACGCTCACCACGCCGCTCTCCTCCTCGGGATCGAGCGTGCCGTCCTCGTCGGCGTCCGTGCCGGTGACTACGACGACACCGCCGCCTGGGCATTTGTCCCCGGCGGGCTCGTTGTCGATGCGGGCGATGCCGTCGAGGCCGGGACCGTCGCTCGCCGGCGCTTCTTCGAAGGTGACGAGACACGCCGCGTGCGAGAGGCAACACAACGACGCCAAGGTGGCCCCGCGGAGCCCCATCCCCGTCCTCATGGCAAAGGCTCCGCGCGCTCGGCCCCATCGGCTCCCCGCCCGGGCGCGGGCGCTTCCTCGTCGTCGAGGAGCGCGAACATGCCCTGCCCGACCAGCCAAGCGGTGGACAGCGCGGCCACGGCCGTCCCGGCGTAGCCCAAGCCGCGCCAGACGTTGGCCTCGAGCGCCGCCTGATCGCGCGCGCTCATCAGCTCGTCCTTGGCCGCCCCGGGTGGCACGACCGACTGCAGGCCGTGCAGCTCGTGCGCGCGCGCCGCGGGTGGCTCCGCCAGCAGGAAGCTCGTCGTCGCCAAAGCGGCGCCTCCGACGAGCCCGACGGCGGAGGCCAAGAAGCCGACGGTGCCGAGATCGAGGCCGTCCGCAGTCTCCTGCTCCGCCGCGGCGGCCGAAGCGCGCTGCGACTTGGCCAGGCTCTCCTTCGAGAGCTGCTCGCGCACGGTGCGCTCGAAGTCCTCGGCGCTCAGCTTGGAGGCGAGCAGGTCGTCAATGCTCTCGTCGTCGAGCGGTCGGTTGAAGCGCTCGGCGATGCTCGCGGTCAGGCCGACGATGGCCGCGTTCAGGTCATCGCGCTTGTTCTCGGCGCTGGTCGCGAACACGATCAATCCGGTGCGCACGTCGACGAAGCGCGCGTCCACGCGGACGCTGGGCGCGTGGTGCAGCACGCTGCCGATGACGGCGAAGTTCGCCCCCAGCGCCTGACCGAGCTCCTGCAGCTCGCTGGCGTCGAGGGCCGCGGCCTCTCGTGCCGTCCGCTCGAGCAAGAGATCCTCGACGCGCGTGCGCTCCACGACGTTGAAGTCGAGCTGTGGCAGGTCTGTGCCGAGCGCCTCCATGACGCCGCGGGCCATCCACTCGTCCTCGGCGCGCCCAGACAGGCTGGTGAACGGCATGACGGCGACGGTGGCCGCGAGGTCCTTGAACTCCGCTTTGAGGTCCTCGTACAGGTTCGCCAGCGCGGGATCCTCCTTCATGGCCTTCGCGTACAGCGCGCGCGCCTCGCTCTGCTTCGTGCTCATCAACAGGCGCGCCTCATAGAGAGCGCGCGCGGTCGCCGCCGTGGGCGCGTGCGCCGTCAGCAGGTCCTCGGCGAGAAACGAGTCCTGCCAGCCGAGCTGTCCGAACAGCTCGAGCACCAGCTTGCGGCTGGTCGTGAAGATCTCGTCGGTCGTCGTGGGGGCCTTCGCGGCCGCCAGCACGCGCTCGCCCGCCGCCTCCACGAAGCGCATGGTCACGAGCAGGCCGTCGCCCTGCTTCTGCAGCGCGCCCACCAGCAACGTCGCGGCGCCGGTGAGCGCGCCGGCCTTCGTGGCCTGGCCGGGCTCGACGAAGCCGCCGAGGGCGAGCACGGTCTCCTCCATGACCTTGTCGAGCTGCGCGCGCTCGACGAGGAAGAGGTCGGAGCTCCGCGACAGATCGACCGTGAGCACCTCGAGCACCGCGCTGCTCACCCAGTCGAGACCTCTGTCGCCGGTGTTGTTCGCGAACGGCAACAGCGCCACCGGCTTGGTGCGCAACTGCTCGATGCGGAGCTGCTCCTGCGCCTGTTCGTTCGGCTCTTCCTTCGCGATCTCGTCCTTGAGCTTGGCGAGGTTCGCGTCCGCCTCGAGCCGCGCGAACCACTCCACCGCGCGCGCGTCCTGCCCCCGCGCGTAATAGGCGGAGCCCACGAGGTAGAAGTACGCGCGGTACATGGTGATGTAGTAGTCGGCGCGCTCCCCGCGCACGGTCCCGAAGTCTTTGGCTTCGCGGATCTCGACGCGGCTCGCGAAGCGGGTGACGTCGTCGGCCCGCCCGAGTCGGTGTGCCTGGAACATGTTCAAGAGCGTGATGAGGTTCCGGTACTCGCGATAGAGGGCGCCGCGGCCGGGCACCGTGAACGGCTTGTCCTCGTCGAGATACGCCTTCTTTTCGGCCGCGAAGCGACGGAGCACGGGCAGGTTCACGCGCGCGCGGGAGAGCTCCTTCGTGAAGCTCGCCTTGCTCATCTTGGGGTCGCGCCGCCCTTGCTCTCCGTACTTCGCGAGCCTGCCGAAATATTGCTCGTCGTACGCCATCTTTTGAAAGATGAAGTCGCGGGTCTCCCGCAGCGAGGGCGCGGCCTCCATGGGCTCGCTGCCCTGCTGCTCCGGCTTCGCGTCGTCGAGCGGAGGCTGCGCGAACACGACGGAGGCGCTCAGGCCGAGGAACAGGAGCAGGACGAGCAAAGACGAGCGCTGCATGCAGACCTCGAAGCGGCACGGAGGGTTTGGCAGTTTACTCGAGGTGCCGGCGGCCCTGTGAGAGCCGCCGCCGGCTGCATCGCGGCGACACGTGAGCGCCGCCACAGGCGGATGCGCTCCGCCGGCGCAGTGACCTGCTACTGTGCGGCCGATCGCGCGTCATGCCGCACGCGGGCCAGGCGCTCCACGGCACCGCCGCGTCAGTCGCTGTAGGAGCTCCATTGCGCTTCGAACCGAAGGTCCACGTCGCCCTCGTCGCGTGCTCTCTCCTCGCGGCGACCGCCGCGAGCGCCGCCGATCCGTCCATCGGGGTCATGGACCTGCGACCCGCGAGCCCCGCCGACGCGAAGCTCGCGCGCGCGCTCGGTCCGGCGCTGGTCGAGGGCATCGAGGCGCAGCACCGCGGGCGCGTGATCGGCTTCGCCGAGGTGCGCGACATGCTCGACGCCACCGCCGCTGCCGCCCTCGCCGGCTGTGTCGACGATCGCTGCACCGTCGACGCCGCGCGCGCGCTCTCGGTGGACCTCATCGTCGCCGGAAAGATCGGCCGCGTGGGCGACAGCGTGCTGCTCTCGCTCTCGCTGCTCGAGCCAAAGACGGCGTCCGTCAAGGCGCGCACGTCGCTGGCCATGGCGTCCTCCGGCGATCTGTTGCCTTTCGCCAAGCGCTCGGCGACGGCGCTGCTGCACCCGGAGGCGGCGCGCTCGGGCGATCAGATCTTCGCCGACCTCCGCACCGCGCTCTTGATCGAGGGACAGGACGAACAAGGTCGCGTCGTGCCCGGGGGGGGAATCGACGCGTGCGTGAAGGAGCGCCTGCTCGCCGCCGAGGTGCCGCTCGTGGCGCCGCGGCAGGTGCAGCGCATTCGCGCGAGCTTCGATCGCGAGATCTTGAAGCAGGGGGGCGACCCCCTCGACGTGCTCACGGACGAGCACGCCGACGTCGTCCTGAGCGGGATGGTCGTGTACGCGCAGCAAGGCCAGAAGGGCAGCGTGAAGAGCTGGCGCGCGGACCTCGACCTGCAGGTCGTCAAGGTCGACTCCGGCGAGATCGTCGCCGCCCACCACGGCGAGGCCATCGCGCTCGGCGTCACGCCCGCGGGCGCCTCGCGAGCCGCCGCGAAGAAGCTCTGCGCCGACGTGGTGCCGGCGCTCGAGAAGGCCCTCGCCGCGCGTTACGAGCGGGGCGTGCGCTTGCAGGTAAACGTCGATGGCGTCGCCGACGCCGCCGCCGCGGAGGCCGTCGCCGAGGAGCTGCGCAAGCTCGGCTCTCTCGTGGTGCGCGCGCGCGTGCGAAGGTCGGCGAGCGGCACGGCCGTGCTCGAGACGATCACGCGCGGCATCGACGGCGTGCGTTTGGCGCTCGAGCTCGGCAAGGCGAGCCCCGGGCTGCGGGTGCTCGAGGCCGGCCCCGCGGTGCTGCGCCTGACGACGGCGCGCTGAGCGGATACGCCCGAGCGCGCGGCGCAGGCCTTGCGCCTCGGCACCGCCCCTCGAGGTGGGCGCCTCATCTCTCGGGGCCCTTTGTGCCAGAGGGATGAGTAGCTATACCCCGCCTCCCACGATCAGAAGTCGAGAAGAAAGGACGCGCGATGGCAAGACGCCAACCGAGCCTGCGGGGAGCCTTCACCGGTGCCCTCGCTCCCGCGTTGCTCATGACCGCCGCGGCCACCGCCGCGCCTGCCGCCTCGAAGGCGGCGGAGGGCGGTCAGGAGGCCGCTGCGAAGGAGCAGCCGCCCGCAGAGGAGCCGAGCGAAGACGACGCCGCCACCGAGGAGGCCGCCGAGCAGGACAGCCAGCTCTCGATCCCCTTCGAGAAGTACACGCTGTCGAACGGCCTCGAGGTGCTGCTGCACCAGGACAAGCGCACGCCGATGATCGCCGTCAGCGTCTGGTACCACGTCGGCGCCTTCGACGAACCGAGCGGCCGCTCGGGCTTCGCGCACCTGTTCGAGCACTTGATGTTCCAAGGCTCGGAGCACGTCACGGGCGACAAGCACTTCTCGTACCTCGAGCAGGCCGGCGCCTCGGTGCGCAACGGCATGGTGAACGGCACCACCAACTTCGACCGCACCAACTACTTCGAGGTGTTGCCGAAGAACGAGCTCGAGCTCGCGCTCTGGCTCGAGAGCGATCGCATGGGCTGGCTCGGCGCCGCGCTCAGCCAGGCGAAGCTCGACGAGCAGCGCGCGGTGGTGAAGAACGAGCGTTTGCAGTCGCTCGAGAACCGCCCCTACGGCCTCGCCGAGGAGAAGCTCTGGCAGGCGGTGTTCCCGAAGGATCACCCGTACTACGGCAGCGTCATCGGCAGCCTCGCGGACCTCGACGCGGCCACCATGGACGACGTGAAGGGCTTCTACGACCAGTTCTACGCGCCGGCCAACGCGACGCTCGCCATCGCGGGCGACTTCGAGAGCGCCGACGTCAAAAAGCTCGTCGAGAAGTACTTCGGCACGCTGCCCGGTGGCGTCAAGCCGCAAGCACGCGAGGTCGTGGCCCCGCTGATCAAAGAGCCCATCCGCATCGACTACGACGAGCCCATCGGCAAGCTCCCGAAGGTGGTGCTGCACTACCTCACGCCCTCGTTCTTCGCCGACGGTGACGCGGAGATGGACGTGCTCGCGGGTCTGCTCACGAGCGGCAAGAGCTCCCGGCTCGTGCGCGCGCTGCAGTACGAAGAGCAGCTCGTGCAGTCGGTGTCGGCGTACCAACAGTCGATGAAGAACGTCTCGGTGTTCACCATCGAGGCCACGGTAAAGGACGGCGTCAACCCCGAGACCGTGCTCTCCGGCATCCAGGCGCAGCTCGAGTTCCTCACGGATCTGCCGCCCGAGCCGAAGGAGATCGAGAAGGTCGTGAACCGGCTCGAGACCGGGCGGCTGTTCGGGCTGCAGAAGATCGGTGGCTTCTCGGGCAAGATCGAGCAGCTGCAGAGCTACAACCACTTCGTCGGCGAGCCGGATTACCTCGCGCAGGATCTCGCGCGATATCGCGCGGTGACCCCCGAGAAGCTGACCGCCGCCGTGCAGCAGTACCTCGTGCCGAGCAAGCGCGCGGTCCTGATCGCCTGGCCGAAGGGGACGATGCCTGCGGCCACCGCCGAGGCGAACGCCGGCGACGCAGAGCCCGCCGCTGAGGCGACCACCGAAGCTCCGGCCAGCGCTGACGAGAAGGCAGCCGCGGAGAAGCCCGCCGACAAAGCCCCGGCGACCGAGAAGGGAGGCGCCCAATGAACGCCTTCACGAGCTGCATCCCGAACCGCCACACGAAGGGTCACATGGTGAGCAAGCGCGGCATCCTCGCGTCGCTCTGTCTGAGCTTGGCGCTCGTCTCCGCCTGTACGAGCAGCAAGGAGAACGTCCGCGACGGGAAGGTCGAGCCGCGCGTGCCGCCGAACGAGCCCTGGCGCGCCGAGCGTCCCGCTCCGGGCGAGGCCCCCGAGGTCAAGCTGCCCACCTTCGAGAAGGCGACGCTCAAGAACGGGCTCACGGTGCTCGTCGCCACCGAGCCGGCGCTGCCCATCGTCGAGGCATCGGTCATCGTGCGCGGCGGCGGGCTGAATGAGTCCGCGCGCGAGGCGGGCCTCGCCTCGCTCACCTACGACATGCTCGACGAGGGGGCCGGCGACATGGACGCCCTCGCCCTCGCCGACGCGGTCGCCGCCCTCGGCACGAGCGCGCACGTCTGGAGCGGACGCGAAGCCGGCGGCCTCGGCATGCAGCTGCTCAAGCGGAACCTCGATGAGGGCGTCGGCCTGCTCGCGCTCATGGCGCAGAAGCCGCGCTTCGAGAGCACGGACTTCGAGCGCGTGAAGGCGCGACACCTCTCGTCGCTGAAGAGCAAGGCCGGCGATCCTCGCTCGGTGGCGAGCGACGTGTTCGCCCTCACGATGTACGGCGAGCAACACGCCTATGGCTGGCCGGCGTCCGGCACCGAGCAGACGGTGTCGAAGCTGAACGCCCGCCGCGCGAAGAAGTTCTGGAGCGAGATCGCCGGGCCGAAGTCGTCCGCGCTCGTGTTCTCCGGCGACATCACCCTCGAGGAGGCCACGAAGCTCGCCGAGGCCCACTTCGGCAAGTGGCGGGGACGCGCGCAGCCCCCGAAGGCGCCGAAGGACCCAAAGCCCATGGGCAAGACGACGCTGCGTGTGGTCGACTTCCCCGGCACGCCGCAGACCGTCGTCGTCGTCGGCCGCCCGCTGCTCAAGAAGGGCGATCCCGACGAGCCGGCGCTGCTGGTGTTCAATCAGGTCCTCGGCGGCATGTTCTCGAGTCGCCTGAACCTGAACCTGCGCGAGGCGAAGGGCTGGACCTACGGCGCCTGGAGCGCCATCGATCCGCGCGCCGGCACGGGTCCGTTCCAAGCGGGCGCCGGCATCAAGACGGAGCACACGGCGGAGGCGCTCGCGGAGGTCTTCAAGGAGTTCGAGGCGCTGCGCACGAGCGGCGTGAAGGGCGAGGACGAGCTGAGCGCCGCCAAAGACAACTACGTGAAGTCGCTGCCCGGCCGCTTCGAGACCCTCGGCGACCTGTCGACGGCCGCCGGCACGCTGTTCATGTACAGCCTGCCCATGGACTACTACGCCAAGCTGCCCGAGCGCATCTCCGCGGTCAGCGCCGAGGACGTGAAGCGGGTCGCCGAGCGGGCGCTCGTCAAGGACGACATGGCGATCATCCTCGTGGGCGACAAGGCCGCCATCGAGGAGGGCATCAACGGGCTGGAGCTCGGTGAGCTCATCGTCGTCGATCCGCACGGGCAGCCGATCAAGAACTGACGCCTGCCCTCCGGGACGCGGAACAGGAGCGCCCCCGACGTCGACGTGACGTCCGGGGGCGCTTCGCTTTCTGGCCGCGGGAGTAGCATCGCGCTCGAGAACGCGAGCCAGGAGGAGTCCGCCATGAAGATAAAGCTGAAGCGCACCTACGACGAGCCCGCGCGCGGCGACGGTCGCCGTCTCCTCGTGGAGCGTCTCTGGCCCCGCGGCGTCAAGAAGGAGGCGCTCGTGCACGACGCCTGGCTGAAGGACGTGGCGCCGAGCACCGAGCTGCGCAAGTGGTACGCCCACCGCCTCGAGCGCTGGGATGAATTTCAACGCCGATACCGTCAGGAGCTCGACGACAACCCGGGCGCCTGGCAGCCCATCATAGACGACGGTAAACGCGGCACCGTTACGCTGCTCTACAGCGCCAAAGACACAGAGCACAACAGCGCCGTCGTCTTGCGCGAGTATCTGCTCGAGCGGTAGGGCGCCCGCTCAGGCCTCGGCGGCGCGCGCCGTCTCGGCTGCCTTGCGCGCGAGCAG
This sequence comes from uncultured Myxococcales bacterium, assembly GCA_964388085.1. GTDB lineage: Bacteria > Myxococcota > UBA727 > UBA727 > CAYLZW01 > CAYLZW01. The sequence continues at coordinate 19,850 of CAYLZW010000079.1, forward strand.
GCGCTCACGCACGACGACGTCGCGATCGTACATGCCGGAGAGCGCCTTCAAGCGGCCGGCGACCTCGTCGTTGAAGGCCTGCGGACGAACGCGCCAGCCCCAGTTGCCGTGCGCGCGTCCGGGCGTGTTCATCCGCGCGCCGCTGTCGAGGCAGAGCACGTCCTGCATCGGTACGATCGCCATGCGTGACGTCGAGGCGAACGCCGTACGGATGAGATCCCAGACGATGTCGTCGCCGGACGTCGAGAGGTAGCGCCGCACGTGGTCCTTCAGGTGCGCGGGTGCCAGCCGCCACCAGCCGAGCGTCGTGTCGTTGTCGTGCGTGCCCGTGTACACGGCCGCGTTCTCGTCGTGGTTGTGCGGCAGATACGGGTTCAGCGCGTCATCGCCGAAGGCGAACTGCAGCACGTGCATGCCGGGCAGGCCGAGCTCGGCCTTGAGCGCGCGCACGTCGTCGTCGATGAGGCCGAGGTCCTCGGCGATGAGCGGCAGCGCGCCGAGCGCCGCCTCGAGGTCGTCGAACAGCTTCCGCCCGGGACCCTTCACCCAGCGGCCCGGCCGCGCGTCAGGCGAGCCCGGCGGCGTATGCCAATACGCGCTGAGGCCACGGAAGTGATCGATGCGGATGATGTCCGCTTGCTGCAGCATGCGTCGCATGCGCTCGATCCAGAACGCGTGCCCCGTCTCCGCGAGCTGCCGCCAGTCGTAGATGGGGTTGCCCCAGAGCTGGCCGAGCTCGCTGAAGTAGTCGGGCGGCGCGCCCGCGAGCGCGGCCGGGCGGCCCTGCTCGTCGAGCTGAAAGGAGGCGCGGTGCGCCCACACATCCGCGCTGTCGGCGTCGACGTAGAGGGGCACGTCGCCGATGAGGCGGATGCCGGCCTCGGCGCACAGCGCGCGCAGGGCACGCCACTGCCGATCGAACAGCGCCTGCAGGGTGATGACGTCGTCGATCTCCTG